>NZ_BLJH01000010.1:0-174423 GCF_009811895.1 Novosphingobium sp. TCA1
AGCTGAAGCACTTCCGCCGTGTTGCCACCCGCTACGAAAAGCTGGCCGAAAACTTCCTGGCAATGGTCCAGCTCGCCTCAATGCGGCTGTGGCTCCGTGCTTATGAGTCTACGACCTAGCCAGCTTCGTGCGCGTATTGCCCAGTCGCAGGCAGAAATTGTTTCGTTCGATAGTCAGGCAGAGGCCTATCAGCGCCAATCCTCACTGGTCCGTCAGGAATTGAAGCAGACGCGCGAGCTCTATGACAGCAGACTGACAACGCTTGACCGCCTGAATGCGCTGGAACGCGCTGCTTTGGGTGTAAAGGCCCAAAGAGCCACGGCCCTATCCGCCATCGCACAAGCGCAGGCGAGAATTTCAGAACTGCAAAGCCAGATCCTGTCGGTGGAAAGCAGCGCCAGAAGCGAAGCTGCCCTGGAGCTGGGCCAAACACAAAGCGCCATATCCGACCTTCGCAAGGAAAGCGTTGCGGCCAGCGACCAGAACGACCGCACCGTTATCCGTTCGCCGCAGGATGGGATAGTGGCCAAACTCCAGGTGCGGACGATAGGCAGTATGGTGCGCCCGGGAGAAACACTGATGAAGATCGTGCCGCTTCGCGACCATCTTGTCGTGCGCGCTCACGTCCGATTGACCGATATCGACAAAGTATCGAAGGGCCAGTCTGCTCACCTGCGGTTCACGGCTCTCAATGCCCGCACAACGCCTGAACTGCTGGGACGCGTCACCCAGGTTGCAGCCGATCGAACGGTGGACACCGCCACCGACAATGCGTTCTATCCCGTGACTATCGCCATTTCGGAGCAGGAATTCCGCAAGCTTGGAAACGCGCGGCTTTCCGTGGGTATGCCGGTCGAAACCTTTATCCAAACCGAGCATCGCACGATCCTGCAATATATAATCCGACCGCTTTCGGATCAGATCAGGCGCGCACTCCGTGAATAGCCGGATATAAAGGTTAAACGGTTTCCACCAGTACGGCAGCCAGATGCAAATCACCTTCCGCTGATCATTGGATCGCGACGTCAGCCAATTCTCTGACGACACTGCGAACCCCTTTCTGCAACGGACTGCTGAAGACGCTTCATCGTTTTCTCGGCGCCTGCTCAAGTACAGGATCCCTTTTGATGCGCCGGATGATCGGAGGACTGTTGACTTGCGGAGCGAGCCTGGCACCCGACATGTCACTTGCCCAGACGAGCGCCGGCACGTCGATCGTCATTGCGGCAGACCTGGATCGCCTGGACGCTGCGGGCGCCCGTATCGAACCCGGCTTTCAGCCCGTACCGCTTCATCTCGGCCCGTTCGCTATCCAACCCGCGGTTTCGTTCATCAGCGGATTCTCAAGCAATGTGTTCAATCGCCGTGATGCGCAGCATGACGCGAGCGCAACTGTCATTCCTGCCGTGCGAATGCGCGCAGACTTCGCACCGTACCGCCTGGATATAAAGGCGGGCGGTACCCTTCGGCGCTTCGCAAGGTTTACCTCCGAAAATAGCGAGGAGTTCAGCGTTTCCAGCGAAGGCGCCTTTGTGCTGGCGAACGAGGATCAGATCGTCACCTCGATCGGATTCGCACGCCTGATTGAACCGCGCAGCAGCACCGGCACAGCACCGGATGCCGCCGAACCCTTAAGCTACAACCGGCTGGAAGGAAAAGTAGGGAGCGATCTGCAGTTCGGCAAGTTTCGACTAGCGCCCTCTCTTGCCTATCAAGGGCTGCGTTACGCTCCGCTTTCCCTGAGAGACGGCTCGAAGACCGACCAGTCCTTTCGAAACGCCCAATCCATCCGCGGCGACATAAGAATAAGTTACGACTTTTCAGACATGTTTTCCGCTTTCGCGAGCGGCACCTTGTCGAATATCCGCTCGACATCTGCTTCAGAGGACATTCGCCGCGACGCGCAAGGCCTCGGCGCTCTGATCGGCGTGAAAGGCGAAGTTACGCCGCTGCTCTCGGGCGAGGTCGGCATCGGTTATCAATCACGCCGGTATGACCTGCCAATCTATCGAGACTTTTCCGGCATTACTTTCACGGCGGACCTGCAATGGTACGTCACGCCTTTGACCACTGTGCGGCTTCAGGCCGACCGCACCTTCCAGAACAGCGGTTACCGCGAAGTCGCGGGGATCCTTACCGATAATCTCACGGTGACGGCCTATCACGATCTGCTTCGCAACTTGCGCCTGAACCTGTCTGCCACGTTGGAGCACGGCCGATACCGCGAAGTCGATACCAGAACGATCCGGCGAACATTGCGATTCAACGCGGAATATCACTTGAACCCGCATCTCTCTGTCGGGGGATATATCTCGTGCATAGATCAGGATGTCGAAGGCGCGCCACTCGTCAGTGCCTTCACCACCGCTAGCGCCGGGATCGGCATAACCGTCACACCATGACTCGGCCTTGCAGCAAGGAGCGCCTGCCTTGAACCTTCCCGCAATCTACGAAGCGTCCGGCACTGTGCCGCAGGTTCTGGAAGAACCGGGCAGTTCCTATCGCTATTCTGAAGATCGGATAACGATCCGCTATCTCTTCGCGATGCTCCGCCGCCGGAGGGAGGCTTTCTTCCTTACTCTTGCGATATGCGTTCTTGTGGCATTTCTCTGGACCACGGCGCTGCCACGCACTTACCTGTCTGCAGCCGATGTGGTGATGATCACGACGCCAACGCAAGTTGTCCCGCCCGAAGGGCAAGGCGGCGTTGCTGTTCCCGTGCGTTCGGAAGATGTCGAGACCCAGCTCCAGTTGATCGCCTCGCGGGAAATGGCGGGGCAGGTTCTCGATGCGACGAGACTGGTCAGAGATCCCGAATTCATTGCCGACGTGATCGCCCCCCGCTCCGCCATCGACAATCTCCTGACATCGATGGGTCTGGGCAAGAATACGGATGACGCGCCGATCAACATATCGCCCGAGACACTACGGCAACGCGCGATCACTTACCTGCTCAAGCACCTGAACGTCGCGCGCATGGGCGATTCCTTCACGCTTCGTATCTCGGTCACGGATTCCAATGCCGGGAGAAGCGCGCTGGTCGCGAACACCTTCGCACGGCTTTACACTACCGACGATGCGCGTGAACTTGCCAGGACGAATGCGACCGCCGCCCAGGTCCTGAAAGAGCGTGTCGATGAACTTCGTAAGTCCGCAAATACCGCATTCGCAGCCGTTCAAGGCTACCGCATCCGCAACGGTTTGTTGAGTTCGGCGGCCACGAGCCTGAGCGAACAGGAAATCTCCACATACAATCAGCAGATTGCCGAAGCACGCGCCGAAGCGGCAAGAGATGCCGCGGCTCTTTCCAGCGCCAACAGGCAATTGCATTCCGGCGGCGCAAACAGCGTGGGCCAGGGGGTGAACTCGTCAGTCGTCACCGCCCTGCGCGGCGAGCGCGCACAACTTGTCATCAAGGAGCGCGATCTCGCGCAGCGCTATTTCGACAACCATCCCGATCTCGCCACCGTCCGCCAGCAGATCGGTGACCTCGATCGGCAGATCGCCGGGGAAGTATCGCGATCGATCAAGGCGCTGGAAACCACCGCCGATGCCTCTGCCCAGCGATTGTCATCGCTGCTGGCCAGTCGAAACGGCACGCGTTCACAGCTGAGCATGGACAACACCGCACTCGTATCTCTTGCCGACCTCGAAAGGCGGGCCGAGGCGACGCAGACGCTCTACCAGTCCTACCTCCAGCGTTATAACGCGATCATCGCGGGAACGGGATCGGAGCAGCCTACGGCGCGGCTGCTGTCCTCGGCCAATGTGCCAGTCCTGCCGATATCGCCCAACTTGCCCGTAAATCTGGCGCTAGGTCTTGTCGTGGGTATCCTGTTGGGGGCACTGCTGGCGGTCCTTGCAGAACTTTCCTACCGAGGCTTCACGACGCTCGACGATATCGAAAATCGCCTGGGCTATCGCGCGCTCGGCTTCATCCCGTCGCATCGCTCCGTCGAACCTCATGTCGGGACGCCGCTCGACACAGTGCTCGCCCACTCGAACGGCGCTTTTTCCGAGGCCTTGCGCAACGTCATCGTATCAGTTCGACAATCCGCCCCTCGATCTTGCAAGGTCATTGCAATTACCTCCGCGCTTCCCGGGGAAGGGAAATCGACTGTCGCCGCGTGCCTTTCCCGCTCGCTCGCCATGGCCAACGAGCGCGTGATTGTCGTCGACTGCGATGTCATCCGCGGCCAACTCAGCAAGCAGTTCGACCTGGCTGAGGGTGGGCTTGGCCTTTACGAGGCGCTGCATTCGGAAAGCACGGACATCATCCATTACCCCGACCCGCAATCGCCGCTGCGCATCCTGCCGATAACGCGCCCCTTTCCGAAGGGAGAGCGCCTTACCGAGCAGAGACGTCTGCACCGGGTAGTCGCGCGGCTTCGTGAACAGTTCGATGTCATCGTGCTGGACTGCCCGCCTATCCTGCCTATCGCGGAATCGCGCGAAATCGTTGCGCGAACCGACAGCGTCGTCTTCGTGGTGCAGTGGCGCAAGACGATGGACCGGGTGGCAAAGGCCGCCATCCGCCAGTTGCCCGTGCGCGCCATCAAAGGCCTGGGCATAGTCCTGAATAAGGTCGACATGAAGAAGCAGGCCCGCTTCGGCGGGAATGACATCTCCAGTTTCTACAAGCAGTACAGGGGATATTACTCGTGAGCCCTGCGATGCCGCAGTTCCGGCGCGTAGCCATCATCCACTACTGGCTGGTTTCCATGCGAGGGGGAGAACGCGTCCTGGAGCGCCTGCTCGATCTCTTTCCCGATGCCGACGTGTTTACGCATGTCTATGCCCCGGAGCGGGTCTCGCACAGGATCCGCTCCGCCAAAGTCCGGCAGACTTTCATCGGCGGGCTTCCCGGCGCGCGCAGGCATTATCAGAAATACCTGCCCTTCATGCCCATGGCCTTGGAAGAACTGGATCTTCGTGAATACGATCTGGTGATCAGCAGCGAGTCGGGACCGGCGAAGGGTGCCATCATCCGGCCGGACGCGCTTCACTTGTGCTACTGCCATTCTCCCATGCGCTATCTTTGGGACCACTATCACGACTACAAATCCTCTGCGCAGAAGTTCGCGCGGCTGGCCATGGCACCGATGTTCCATCGCCTTCGCCAGTGGGACATCAGTTCCGCCAATCGCATCGACAGTATAGTCGCCAATAGCAACTTCGTTGCGCAGCGTATTCGCAAGGCATGGGGGCGGGAGGCGATGGTGGTTCATCCTCCCGTCGCGGTTGATGCGTTTCATACCTCTACCGAGGTTGCCGAGCGCTACCTCTGGATCAGTCAGATGACGCCTTACAAAAAGGCCGACATCGCCCTCGAAGCGTTCAACCGTCTCGGCGTTCCCGCGCTGATGGTGGGGGATGGCGAGATGTTCAAGGCTATCGCCGCGGGCGCCGGGCCGAATGTCGAGGTTCGCAGGCACTTATCGTTCGATGAACTGAAGCAAGCCTATGCCACGGCCAAGGCGCTTGTCTTCACCCCTGAGGAGGATTTCGGCATCGTTCCAGTGGAAGCGAATGCTTCGGGAAGGCCGGTGATCGCCTTCGGGTGCGGCGGTGTGAGGGATTCGATCGTCGATGGAGAGACCGGCCTGTTCTTCCTCAAACAGTCGGTAGAGGCGCTGTGCGATGCGATCGAGCGGTTCGAAGCATGGCTCCCCCACTTCGATCCCGAGGCCGCGGTGCGCAATTCCCGGCGATTTGCCCCGGAAGTGTTCGACCGCGGCATTGCGGACGCTCTCCAGGCGCTTTGCCCCGCCGAACGTGTCGCCTGAACGGCGCTCCCTTTTGCTTCAGGAGACTGGACAGTGAATAGATTTCTCGTCCTCATCGCGAGCCTCGTCATGACGGCTTGCACACATTCCCCGAGGGCGGAACTGCCTCCCGTCGGCGGTTTCCAGCAACGTCTGGCAGCCGGTGACAGGCTCAAGCTCGATGTCTTCCGCGAGAAGGACTTGTCGGGCGAATATACCGTCAATGACGAGGGCAATCTGGCCATGCCGATGATCGGCACGATCAAGGCCGCCGGAAAGACGCTGCCGGACCTGCGACAGGAACTCGGCGGCATGTTGAGCGAGGGTTTCGTGCGGAACGCCAGGATCACGCTCGAAGTCGTCTCCTACCGCCCGATCTATATCCTGGGAGAGGTCCAGAAGCCGGGCGAATATACGTTCTCCGAAGGGATGTCAGTTTTCGCGCTCGTCGCGAAAGCGGGCGGCTTCACCTACCGCGCCAACCAGAGCGTCGTCCATATTCGCCATGCCAACGAAAGCACCGAACGGGCGTACCGGGTAACAAGCGGCGCAGCGGTTGTTCCCGGAGACACCATCCGCATCGGGCCTCGATTCTTTTGAGGGCCGTTCCTTCGGGCAAGGTAGGGCGCCGATGAGCGGCAAGATCGACCGTGTCGTCCTGCTGCACGACTACAGCGAAGCGCTGGGCGGCGCGTCCTATCTCGTGCAGGTTCTACTCGGCGGTCTGCGCGAGCGGAACATCCCGGTGACCTTCTTTGCCGGAGACTCCGGGGCAAGGTTCGAGCGCGCCGACGTGGAGTTAATTCCTCTCCACGGCAAGGCGCTGCTGGAGCGGTCACGCTTCGGCGCCTTCACAAGAGGATTCCTCAATCCACCGTCTCTCCTGCGTCTGCGTCAGTGGATCGCCGCTCATGATACACCTGGAACGGTCTATCATGTCCATGGCTGGACCAAGATCCTGACACCAGCCATTTTCGCCGCCTTGCGCAAGGTTTCACACCGCCTGATCCTTCACGCCCACGACTATTTCAACGGCTGCCCGAACGGCGCGTTCTTCGATTATGCCCGCGAAGAAGACTGCACGCTCCGCCCCCTGTCGAGCCCGTGCCTGCATCGTCGCTGCGACAAGTCATCCCATGCGCAGAAACTCTGGCGCTGCGGACGGGAAGTGGCCCGGCGCGGCGCCATGCTCGGCGGAACGAATGTCAATCGGATGCTGCTCATCCATCCCGGTCAGGCCGTCGGGTTCCTGCGCGCGGATTGGCCGCCGGAAAAGCTGATCGCGGTCCGAAACCCCGTGACGCCGTTGACGCAGAACCGCGTTCCTGCCGAACGCAATCGGGGTGTCGTGTTCATCGGGCGGATATCGCGGGAAAAGGGCGCGGATCTTGCTGCCATCGCGGCGGCGCAGGCCGGTGTGCCCATCACTTTCATCGGGGAGGGCAGCGAGATGGATCTCGTGCGGAAGCTCAATCCCGACTCCGTGATGCTTGGCCGTCAGGATCGCCAGGGCATGGCACTGGCCATCGGCAAGGCCCGTCTCGCCGTAATGCCTAGCCGCTGGGCGGAACCTTTCGGTCTCGCGGCGCTGGAGGCCATCGGCTCGGGCGTACCCGCAATCATCGACCATCGCGCCTTGATTGCGAAGGAAGTCGAAAATCATGGCTTCGGGCTGGCAATCGACACCGCGAACGGCGAAGCCTTCGCTAGAGCCTTGGCCGACCTGCATCGTGATGATGCCAGGATCGGCCGGATGTCACGGGCGGGGCATCAAGGCTATCTGGCTCTTTGCAACACGCCTGATGCCTGGGTCAGGCAGACGATCAAGCACTACGAAGACATCGTCGTTTCAGAAGGTGTGAAAGCGGCGGTCAACGGCTGATCGGGGCGGACGAACACGAAATGCCAAGCCACCGGGGAATACCGCATGCTTTCACAAAACGGTGCAATTACGCCACGACGATTTTTGGACGGCACAGGTTCGCCAGCCCCAAGGGCAAGTTAGAACGGAGCACGAGAACGACAAAAAATGGGAGAATTCATGCGCTGTTCGAAAATCGCAAAAGCCAAGCGCATGCGGATGAGCGCTCTTGCAGCAGGCTGTCTGCACGCGGCGGTGCCCCTTTCCATGACCGGAGCCCATGCCGAAGAGGCGGGTGCGCCAAACCGTCAAGAGAATCCGGCACCCGCTTTGTCCGACAATCTGTTCTCTCAACCCTATATCGATATCGACGAGTGGCGGAGCCAGCCTGTCAGACATCGCTATGTCCATGGTGGTTTCAAGGGCACCGAGACGCGTTTCTCCTTCTATTTCCCGCCCAAGGCCGAGTATCGCGGGCGCTTCTTCCAGCACATCACGCCGGTTCCCGACAATGAGAACCTGGCACAGAAGATGCCGGCCGGTGCCTTCAACAAGATCGGTTTCTCGATCGCCAGCGGTGCCTATTTCGTAGAAACGAACGGCGGCGGCCACATGGACCTTGGCAAGACGAAAAGCCTGGCCAGCGACCAGACGATCACCGCCTGGCGCGCCAATGCTGCGGCGGCGGAATACTCTCGAACCGTCGCGGAAAAGATGTACGGGGCCAAGCGGCCCTATGGCTATGCCTATGGCGGATCCGGCGGAGCCTATCGCACGATCGGCAGTATCGAGAATACGCAAGGCGTCTGGGACGGCGTTGTACCTTACGTTCCGGGATCGACGATGGCGATCCCCAACATGTTTACGGTCCGCATGCAGGCGATGCGGCTATTGGACGACAAGTTTCCGCAGATCGTGGATGCGGTGGAGCCGGGCGGTTCGGGCGATCCCTATGCGGGGCTGTCGCCGCTCCAGGCTTCCGCCCTTCGCGAAGCGACCAGGATGGGATTTCCGACCCCTTCTTGGTTCGGCTACAAGACCATGGGCATTCACGGCATGGCCGCGCTTTACCAGGGCGTGGTCATGGCGGACCCGACCTACTTCACTGATTTCTGGACCAAGCCCGGCTACCTTGGCCACGATCATCCCGAATATTTCGAAAAGGCGCGCCTTCAGTTCGCGTCCACTGTGGCGGCACCGATCACCGCGCTGGAAGCCCAAAAGCTGGGTCTGAATACCGATGCCTCCAGCGAAGCGACGCGGGGCGGCGTCGATCGCGCCTTCGAAGTGCTTGGCGGCACCGAAGCCGCGCGGATCGTCGCCTTTCGTCTTAACGCCGGCCCGCCGCCGAAGGCGATCCTTGGCGCGGATCTCATAGTGGGATCGGGCGCGGCATCTGGCCAGCGCCTCCCGGTAGCCCGGATCGTGAACGATATCGTGGTTCTGGGTCTGGCCGACAGCAGCGTTGCAGCCCGGATCGCGGCCGGCGACAAGATCGAGGTCGACAACTCGAACTTCCTCGCACTCGAGACCTACCATCGCCATCAGGTGCCCGGCCCCGACTTCCCGGTCTGGAACCAGTTCCGCGATCAAGCCGGGAAACCGATCTATCCGCAGCGTCCCATGCTGATCGGCCCGCTGTTCGTGCAGGCCACCTCGGGCTCGCAGATGACTGGAAAGTTCGAGGGCAAGATGATTCTACTATCTTCCCTGTGGGACCGCGAGGCCATGCCCTGGCAGGCCGACTGGTATTTCCAGCGTGTGCGCAGCCATCTGGGCGACAGGACCGACGCCAACTTGCGCCTTTGGTACACCGATCACGCGCTGCACGGCGACGAGCCGGTCAACGAGGATCCGAACCGGATCGTCAGCTATCAAGGCGCTTTGCAGCAGGCTCTGCGCGACTTGTCCGCCTGGGTGGAAAAGGGCGTGACGCCGCCCGCTTCCACAAGCTACCGCATCGAGGACGGACAAGTGATCGTGCCGCCCGGCGCGGCAGAACGGCGCGGGATCCAGCCGGTCGTCGACCTCAAGGTCACCGGCGGAGACAAAGCCGAAGTCAAGGCAGGACAAAGCGTGAAGTTCGCGGGCACCATTACCGCTCCGCCCGGCGCGGGAAAGCTGATCGCGGCGGAATGGGATTTTTCCGGCAAGGGCGCATTCGACGTTTCGTCCAGGGTTCCCAAGGGCGCTCAAAAGTTATCCGTGACGATCGATCACGCCTTCCCGGCGCCCGGAACTTATTTCGTCGCACTGCGGGGTGCCTTGCAGCGCGAGGGTGACAGCCGCACGCCTTATGCCCGCATCGAAAACCTCGGCCGTGTACGCGTCGTGGTGCGCTGACCAATCTGCCGGGAAGGGAGCGGCTGCTCCCTTCCCGGCTAACCTTCCCGCCGCGCCGCACGCCAGCTCCGGTAGCCGAGAACGGCCAGACCGATCATCGCGGCGTAGAGGCCTGCCGTCAGCCAGAGAGCCTTGAACAGGAACATGCCGACGTAGAGCACGTCCACCGCGATCCACAGCAGCCAAGATGCCGCATGGCGGCGCGCCGTCCAGTATTGGGCAACGAGGCTAAAACTGCTCAATCCCGCATCCATCCACGGCAGCGCGGCATTGGTGTAGCGGCTGGCCAGCCAGCCGATGGTCAAGGCGCCCAGGGCACCGGCGGCCAGTCCCGCCAGTGCCTTCATGGGCGCGAGGGGCCGCACCAGGACTTCTCCGGCCTCGGCCTTGCCCCGTGCCCAGCCGATCCATCCGTAGAGGATCGCCGCGCCGAACAGCGCCTGCAGCACCATGTCCGAATAGAGCCGCACATCGAGGAACAGCTTGAAATAGAGGCCGCAGGCCAGAAGGTTCACCGGCCAGCAGAGCAACTGCCGCCGCGCGGTAAGCCAGATGCCGAGGAAGCTGACCGCCACCGCCACGATTTCCAGCATCGACATCAGATCCGGCTCCCGCTTTCGATGGCTCGCAGGAACGCGCGCCCGGGCGGCGAGAGGAACCATTCGGCGTGGCCGACGAGATAGTCCTGCCAGGCAAGATCCGCCTGCCCGCGATCCTCCAGAATGCCCGCGAAATAATCGGCTTCGGACAGCGCGAATTCGATATGTACCAGCGGCAGAAGGCGGGTCAGAGTCTCCACGTCCGCCGCCGTGAGCGGCAGTATGCTGCGGTATCCGGCCAGGATCGCACAGGCGGCCCGGGCATCGCCGGTCCTCTCCGGTGCTTCCAGCCAGGGCACGGCGCTGCGCTCGATCGCGGTGGCAAGGTCGTGGAGCGCGCAAGTGCGGGTGGCCAGTCCGAAATCGATCACGCCACTGACCGCACCTTCCGCCGTCCAGAGCAGGTTCGAGGGGTGCCAGTCGTTATGCGTCCAGAGTTCCGGCTGCTGCGCGAGCCGTTCCGCAAGGCCTTCTCCCAGGGCCGCAAAGAGCCGCGCAAGCTTCCCCTGCCACGGCTTGTCGGCAAGATAGGCGGCGAGTGCCGGGCGCGCCGCAACGTAAGCCCGCGCCGCCGCAACCGGATCGCGCGAGGGCACTATCGTGAAACTGGCGACCAGCGGATGCGGTTCGCGTGCGGGCGCGGCAAAGCCACGCGCGGCACGGTGCAGTCGCGCCAATGCCGCGCCTGCCGCGAAGGCGTGGCCCGGCGTCAGGAAAGGCGTCCAGGATTGCCGGTCGCGGTAGAGATCCAGGCCCGGCGCCATGGACAGCAACTCGTATGTCCACGGACCTTCCGCCAAGGCGCCGCGACCGTCCGCCGCAGGCATGACGGCAGGCACCGGGATTCCCCTGGCCCGCAAGTGTGCCATGAAGCGATGCTCTTCCGCCAGTGCGGCGGGTTTTCGCAGCTTTTCGTGATGGCGCTTGAGGAAAAATTCGCCCTGCTCGGTCCGCACCAGGGTCGCGGCCGAGAACGGGCGCGGCGAATGCCAGCTCAAGTCGCGCGGCCGTCCTGCCTCCGGGAAATGCGCCAGCACCGCCTCCGCTTCGGCAAGCGTGATCGCCGGCCAGGTCGGTGCCTCCAGCGCGGTGCCCATGCCGTGGACCAGATGCGGGGTATCTCCGTTCACGATCGGCCCGCGCGCGGTCAGAAGGCGCGGCTCAGCGTCGCCACGAAGGCGCGCCCGCTGCCGACGTAATAGGCCGGCGCGGAACCCGCAATCAGCGTGCCGCCGCGACCGATCGTATCCTGCGCATTGCTGCTGACCGAATAGACGCCGGACAGCACATGGGGGTTGGTCACGTTGATCGCGTTGAGCCGCAGATCCATGCGCTGGGCATCGATCAGTCCGGCCAGATGCATGCCGATCGAAAGGTCCAGCGTGGCATAGCCCTTAATGCTCTCGTCGTTCATGAAGGTCGCATATTGGCGGCCGACATATTTGAGCGCGGTGCTGCCGAACAGCCGTCCGTCGTCGTACGTGGTGCCCAGGGCGAACTGGAACTCGGGGCTTGACACCGCGCGCTTCCCCTTGGTCGGCAGGAGATCGCCGCCGACGGGCAGATCGTCACCCAGGCGCGTGTGGAGGTACTCGCCGGAGATATAGACGCTGACGCCCTTGGCCGGGCGGTAATCGATCTCGCCGTCGAGACCGTAGGACGTCTGGCTGCCGCCGTTGATGGTCGAATTGACCAGCGCCCCGCCGCTGTTCACAACCGTCGCCACCTGCCGGTTGCGGAAGTGATAGTGGAAGGCGGTCAGGGAGAAGGACAGGCTCGGACCGATATAGCGATAGCCCAGTTCTTCCGAGACGGAATACTCGTTCTTCAGGTTGCCGCTTCCGGCGCTGACCAGTTCGCCGCCGTAATAGCTGTTGTAGAGCGCGAACTCGTTGGGCGTGCGGAAGTTGGTGGTGATATTGGCGAAGAGCTGCTGCCGGTCGTCCAGCTTGTAGTGCAGCGCCGCGCGGGGCAAGGCGGCGAAGCTGTTCGACCGCACGTCCGACTGCGGCCCCGGCAGATAGTTGCGCCCGTTGCGCAGCACGTCCACGCCCTTGAAGCCGAGGTCGACGGTAAGGCGCGGAGTCAGCGCGACGCTGTCGGCCAGGAAGAAGCCCTTGGTCACCGTTTCGGTGCGGGCGTTCTCATAGGCCAGCAGCCTGCCATCGGCTGTGCGGATGGCCTTGTCCTGATAGCCCCACTGGTCGAAGGGATGGCCGTCGGCGCCGATCGATGTGTAGGACTGGGTTACGCGGTCGGTCCCATAGTCGAACCAGAGCCCGGCGGTGATCGTGTGCGCGCCGGTCTGGAAGGTCAGCTTGCTGACGTCGCCGATGCGGAACTGCTTGCCGGTCCAGTTGCCCATCACCGTTGCAAGGCCGTCCACCGCACCGGGCAGGGCGATCGGCTGGCTCAGTTCCTCGGTGCCGAGGTAATTGCCGGTCTCGGTCAGCTGGGTGCCGTACGGTGCATTGCCGTGGCCCAGCTGGAGATAGGCCGAACTGTCGAAAGTGAGCTGCTCGCTCAGCTTCAAGTGGACCGGCGCCGCCACGTAGAAATTGCGGAACGGGGCGCGGTAGAGCCGCCAGTAGTTGGTGTTCCCTTCGCTGTAGCGGCTGTCATGATTGAAATTGCGGCCAACCGCCTTCCAATCGGCCAGGGTCGGGCTGGGATAGGCCGATGTCTTGGCATCGTTGTAGGAGAAGGCGATGCTGGCACGGTTGCCGTCTCCCCATTCGCGCAGCAGCTTGGCATCGACATGCTGGCGCTGGTCGTGGCCCGCGCCGCGCCAGTTGTCCGCGCGGTTGTTGGAATAGGACACGAAGGCCTTGATCCCGCTACCCCCCAGCACGCCGGTGTCGAACCGCACGAATGCACGGCGTTCGTCGTAGGAGCCGAGCGACAGATTGACCAGGCCGCCCATTTCCGCCTTGGGATCGTCCAGCGAGAGCGAAAGCATGCCGCCCGCCGCCGCGACCACCGGGGCATCGATGGAGGCAGCGCCTTGCGCCAGCACGATCTGCCGCACGTTCTCGGCATCGGCGAACTGCGAGGGATAGGCGTAGAAATAGCCGATGTCGTTCTGCGGCGCGCCTTCCATCAGGACGCCGATCTGGTCCTGCCCCAGTCCGCGCAGGGTCAGGCCGGAACTGGTGGAGAGGCCATAGGGATCGCTGGTGGAGACATTGGCGCCGGGCAGGAGATTGACCAGCTGGAACGCGTTCAGCGTCGGCGCCTGCTTGGTGATGAAATCCGCCGAGATCGCGCTGACCGCCTGCGGCGCGGTCTGGTCCGGCAGCAGGCCCTCGGGATCGGGATGGCCGATCACCTCGATATCGGCGGGGCGTTCCGCATCGGCCGCTTCCCCTGATTCCGCAAGAGCCGGAGAGGCCAGTAGCAGAGCCGGGATCATCAGCGCCGCGCTGCTCGCCAGACGCGAACGAAAATACAGGTAATTGGCAGTCATGCTATCGGTCCGCTCCAATCGGAGGGACAGCATCGATCGCCGACCCTCCCTACGCCGGTGTCAGCCGGATCAGGTTCAGCGGGTCGTGGTCTGCTGACCACCTCTCAGCCGCGCATGAGCGGCCCCCCGGGGATCAGCGGCATCTAGGCGGTCGCAGGCCTTGTGGGAAGTGCCAATTTCAAGGTGGAGACTGTTTGAAAATCCGCTGCGGGCGGATTTTGGCGGCACCGGCCCGCTCCCCCACCCGACCTCTCACTCAGTGTATCCTGGATGGGAGGTCGACACCCTCAGCGAAAAGGTCCCCCGGACCTTTTCGTGTTCTTCGGGACGAGCTGGGCCGGTGCCGCACAAAAATGCTCTTCAGGGCATTTTTCAAACGAACTCTCAGAAACGGCGGCGCAGTTCCACGAACCAGCTTCGCGCATTGCCGATATAGGCGCCCTTTGGGCCGGTGAAGCCGGAGACGGCATAGAACTTGTCGAAGATGTTCTCGATGCGGAACTTGGCGTCGAAAATCCCGAAGTCATGCGCGATGGTCGCGTCGAACACGGTGAAGGGCTTCAGCCTGTCTCCGCTGCGGTCGATTTGCGAGGAAACGTACTGGCCGCCGAAAGAGAAGGCCGTGTCGATCGCGGCGACTTGATAGCGCGTCCAGAAACCCGCCTTGTGCTGGGGCGTGTTGGGGAAGCGATCGCCCACCGAGCGGTCTACCGCCTGTCCCTCCACCGATCCGGTGATGGTCGTATCGTTATAGGCATAGTTCGCGGAAATCAGCCAGTTCCTGGTGACATCGGCGGTCACCGTGGCCTCGATGCCCTTGCTGGTCACTTCGCCCAGCGGGGCGAGCTGGTCGATGCCGTTCACGGGTTCGAGGCTGTCGTCGATCTGGAGCACGTTGCGGCGCACGATGCGATAGGCGGCCAGCGTGGTCTGGATGCGCCCGTCGAGGAGATCGGTCTTCACCCCCGCCTCGACCTGCTGCCCCGTTTCCGGCGCGAAAGGCCCGCCCGCAAGGGGAGACTGGTCGGCAACGCTCTGCGGCTCGAAAGCCTCGGACCAGCTGACGTAGAGCGATACGTCCGAACGCGGCTTGTAGATCGCCCCGGCGCGGAAGGTGGTGGCGGCGGAACTGGCGGTTTCGCTTGCGATGTAGTCGTTGTCGTCGAACCAGTCCCGGCGCACGCCGCCGACCAGGATCACATGCTCGCCCAGTCCCATCTGTTCCTGGAGATAGACGCCCCGGCGCAGCGCGCGGGCGTCGCTGTAGGAGGGCGTCACGCCCGAAAGATCGGGGCGGCTGTCGGTCGTATAGTCGGGATCGATCAGCGAGCGCGTGGGCACGTTGCGGGAGGCATAGTTGGTCGCGCTGGAATCCTCGCGGTACCAGTCGCCGCCGAACAGGACGGTGTGGCTGATCGGGCCGGTATCGAACTTGCCGACCAGATTGGCGCCGAACGAGAGACCTTTCACCTTGCGGTGCTGGTCGCGGTATTCGCGGGTGACGGTATCGTAGACCCCGTCCCCGTCGGTATCGCGCAAGGCGACGGGCTCGTGGTACTTCTGCTCCTCGTCGTACTTGAACCAGCGTCCCGCGACATTGAACGACAGCGCGTCCGACAGCCTGCTGTCCAGCCGCGCCTGCGTGACCAGTCCATTGTAGCGGATGTAGTCGTCGGGATCGTTGTGGTTCCAGCTGCGCTTGGCGTAGAAGTTGCCGTCGGCATCGATCGGAATGCCGCGCAGGCGATTGCCGGGCAGGTTCTGGTCGTAGTCGGTGACCTGCACGGTCAGCTTGGTGTCCGGCGCCAGCTTCACGGCAAGCCCGGCATCGCCCACGAATGTGCGGCTGCTGGCATGGTCGCGGTAGCTGTCCATATCCTCGTAGAACAGACCCACGCGCCCGGTAACCGTACCGTTCGCGTCAAGCGGACCGGTCACGTCGCCCGAGGCGCCGTAGCGATTCCGCCCGCCCCCGATCACCCGCAAATTGCCGCCGAAGACCTCGCCCGGCTTCTTGGTCACGTAGTTGATCGTGCCGCCCGGAGAGCCCGAGCCATAGAGCATGCCCGCCGGACCTTTCAGGAATTCCACCCGTTCGATGGTGAAAAGCTGCGGCACCGAGAAGGTCTGGAACGGATCACCGCGCAGGCCGTCGTAATAGGTCACGTCCTGGCTGAAACCGCGATAGGTGACGGTCGCGTAGTTGTCCGCGCTGACGCCGGGCACGTTGCGATAGAGGTCGCGGATATCGCGGGCGCCCTGGTCCTCGATCATCTCGCTGTTGATGACCTGGACGGACTGCGGCACGTCGAGGGGGTCGGCGGCGATCTTGCCGATCTCGGTCTGCGTCACCCGGTAGAGCTTCTGCGCGCGGGCCGTGACGACGATGTTCTCGCCGCCATCGGCTTCCGCTCCCGCATCGGCAGTGGCGTCCTCGGCCCATGCGGGCGTGACCAAGGCAAAGGCCAGTGCGGCAGTGGAGACGGCAAAGGGAACACGCGCGGAAAGACCACCGGAAATAACGCGAGCGCGCGCACGGCGCGAACGAGACGAACGTAGCACTGAAATATCGACCCCTGCTGGAAAAGAGGCATTCCTCTTTCCGAAAGAAGGCGCGTGCCGATTGGCGTTGCGAGCCCGTTCTGTCCTATCCGCAAACGTTTGCTAATGCGAACGCCTCGCATTCGCAACATATTTTTACGCTCTGTAACAAAGGGGAGCCTCCCCGTCTTCAGGCCCGGTTAACAGCCCCCGTTACGGACGATGCATCAGGGAAGGCGCGTAACCAGCAGCGGCAAGCGGTCCACCGCATTGCCCGAGATCTGGAGCAGATAAGTGCCGGGCTTGAGCGTGAAGTCCACCATCTTGCGAATGCCCGAGCAGTCCGGGCCGTGGCCATGCGCGGTGGACGTCATGACGCTGCCCTTGCCCACCGTCGCCCCTGCCTTCACGACATCCACCCAGGCCGCCGCGCCAAGCGCGACGCGGTAGCTGCCCGCTTCGGCAACGGTGAAAGTATAGAGCCCGCCGAAGCTGGAGGAACTGCCGGGCTTTTCCGGGCGCTGGGGATAGCGCAGCTCTGCGGTCGGCCGCAGACCGCCTGCCACGGCCTTGCCGACGTCAAGCTTCGCGCCCGAAAGCGAGCGCGTATCACGCGCAGCAAGCAGCGGTTTGCGCGCATTCCAGGCCGCGAGTTCGGGCGGCAGATCGACCGGGTCCGATGGACAGGACATCGGGCTCGGCATGGCCCCCGGCGCATGATCGCCATGGGCAGCGGGCGCCTGCGGCGATGGGGAAGGCCCGACCGGAGATTGCATCGGAAACTGCTCCGGCGAGACCCGGGACTGTGCCTGCGCCTGTGCCTGCGCCGCAGCCGTGCCGAAGGGCGCGGCCGTGACGAGTATGGCTGCCAGTAAAGGCGCCGCGCCCCGCCCGATACTACGCGGCGCGACCGTGATCGCAATCTTACCGGAAGCACTCTGGTGGCAATGGTCTGTCATCTTCGCCCTCAACTGTCTGCGGCCGGATATAGCGAATTGCGCAAGGTGCAATAGGCCAAAAAAACCGATGCCATTCACCCCGAACGACAAGGGTACAGGCACTTGAACGCCCGATTGCCGCGCCGGGTTTCGACCGGATCGCTGAAGCCGGGTCGGCCTAGCGCATCCGTTCGCTCAGATAGTCCACGAAAACCCGCACCCGCGCGGGCATGTTGGCGCCGCCTGCAAAGACCGCGTGGATCAGTTCCACGTCGCCCGGATTGAAGTCCTCCAGGATCGGAACCAGCCGTCCCGACGCGATTTCGTCCACCACGCTGAACCGGCCGACGCGGGTGATCCCCACCCCGTCCGCCGCCAGCTGGCCTAGCGTCTCGCCGTTGTTGGCCTCCAGAGTGCCGCGCACGCTGAGCGCATAGTCGCGCCCCTCGCGCCGGAAGGGCCAGACCGGCTCCGCCCGGCGGAAGTTGAAGTTCAGGCAATTGTGACCGTGCAGGTCTTCCGGCACTTGCGGCGTGCCGTGCCGCGCAAGATAGGCCGGAGCGGCCACGATCACGCGGCGGTTCTCGCCCAGTTTGCGCGCCGTCAGCGCGCTGTCCGCCAGCGGCCCGAAGCGGATCGCCACATCGGCTGCTCCCGCCGCGACGTCGACCAGTTGGTCGGTCACGCCGATATCGACCAGAATATGCGGATAGCGGCGGGCGAACTCGCCGAGCAGCGGCACGACGGTCAGGCGGCCATGGGCATGGGACACGCTGATGCGCAGCCGACCGCGCGGGGTGCCGCGATCGGCAATGGCCTGCTCCGCGTCGTCGAGATCGGCCAGGATCCGCCGCGCCGCGCCCAGATAGGCCTGCCCTTCGGCCGTCAGGGAGAGCGCGCGGGTAGTCCGCAGCAGCAGCCTTACGCCAAGGCGCGCCTCTATGCGGTCCACGGTACGGCTGACTGCCGAAGGGGTCAGGCCCAGCAAGCGCCCCGCGGCGGAAAAGCTGCCTTCCGCCGCCACCGTCGAGAACACCTCCAGCGCCCGGGCCCGGTCCGCGCCGAGCGGTGCCTTTGCATCGGATTCAAAAATCTTTCGCATTCATGCAGCCTACCGCGCCGATGCCCGGCAGTCCATTTTTGCATCTCGGAACACGGGGTCAGGACCCCGAGGAAAGGTTTTACGATGGAATACCGCCAGTTGGGCGCCTCGGGCCTGCGCGTACCTGCCCTCAGCTTCGGCACCGGCACTTTTGGCGGCACCGGGCCGCTGTTTGGCGCCTGGGGCACCAGCGATGTCGCCGAAGCGAGGCGGCTGGTGGACATCTGCCTGGAAGCGGGCGTCAACCTGTTCGACACCGCCGACGTCTATTCGAACGGCGCCTCCGAGGAAGTGCTGGGCGCGGCCATCAAGGGGCGGCGCGGCGAGGTGCTGGTCTCGACCAAGACCGGCCTACCCACCGGAGACGGCCCCGGCGATTGGGGCGTTTCGCGCTCGCGCCTGATCAGGGCCGTGGAGAATGCCCTGCACCGTCTCGGCACGGACCATATCGACCTGCTCCAGCTTCATGCCTACGATGCCGCTACGCCCGTGGACGAGTTGCTGGTCACGCTCGACATGCTGGTGCGCGCAGGCAAAGTCCGCCACGTCGGCGTTTCAAACTATCCCGGCTGGGCGCTGATGAAGGCGCTGGCGGCCGCCGACCGCCACGGCTGGCCGCGCATGGCCGCGCATCAGGTCTACTACTCGCTGATCGGCCGCGCCTATGAAGCGGACCTCATGCCGCTGGCCGCCGATCAGGGCGTGGGCGCACTGGTCTGGAGCCCGCTCGGCTGGGGCCGACTGACCGGCCGGATCCGCCGCTCCAGCCCCATCCCCGCTGGCAGCCGCCTGCACGACACCGCCCAGTTCGCGCCGCCCGTGGAGGACGAACATCTCTACCGCGTGGTCGATGCGCTCGACATCGTGGCCGCCGAAACCGGGCGGAGCGTGCCGCAAGTCGCGCTCAACTGGCTGCTGCGACGCCCCACGGTGTCCTCGGTGATCATCGGCGCCCGCAACGAGGAACAACTGCGCCAGAACCTTGGCGCGGTCGGCTGGGCGCTCTCGCCGGAACAGGTCGCCAGACTGGACGCCGCCAGCGCATCGCTGCCCGCCTATCCGCACACGCCCTATCACCAGCAGGAAGGCTTCGCCCGCCTCAACCCGCCTCTCGTTTAAAGGTCATTTCCGTCATGACACCCCGTACCGCACCGTCCGCCGATCCGCGCGGCATCCTCCTGGCATTGGCCATCGGCGCGTTCGGAATCGGCACGACCGAGTTTTCACCGATGGGACTGCTGCCGGTGATCGCCGACGGCGTCCAGGTTTCCATTCCGACCGCAGGCCTGCTGGTCAGCGCCTATGCGATCGGCGTCCTTGTCGGCGCGCCGGTCATGACCCTTGCCTTTGCGCGCTTCGGCAGGCGTGCCGCGCTGATCATGCTCATGGGCATATTCACTGTGGGCAACCTGATGTCGGCCATGGCGCCCGGCTATTTCACGCTGCTTCTGGCCCGGCTGGTCACCAGCCTCAACCACGGCGCGTTCTTCGGGATCGGCGCCGTCGTTGCCGCAAGCGCAGTGCCCCGGGAGAAGCAGGGGAGCGCCGTGGCCACGATGTTCCTGGGCCTGACGATCGCCAATATCGGCGGCGTACCCGCGGCGACCTGGATCGGTCAGCAGGTCGGGTGGCGAATGGCCTTCGGGGGTACGGCTCTGATCGGCCTCGTGGCCATTGCCGCGCTCTGGGCTGCCCTGCCCAAGGGTGCCGCCGGAACCCGGCCCGACGTGGCCAAGGAACTCAGAGTGCTTACCAGCAAGCCCGTGCTTCTGGCCATGGCGACGACCGTGATGGGCGCGGCGGCCATGTTCACGCTCTATACTTACGTCACCCCGGCGCTGACCGAACTCACCCACGCCTCCAACGGCTTCGTAACTCTGGCCCTGGCGCTGATCGGCGTGGGCTTCACCATCGGCAACTGGCTGGGCGGAAAGCTGGCGGACTGGTCGCTGGACGGCGCGACGAAGCTGTTCCTCGCCCTGCTGGCCGCCGTCATGCTGGCACTGCCGCTTGCCCTGACATCGCAAGTCGGCGCCGCGATCGGATTGCTGGCCTGGGGCGCCGCTGCCTTCGCGCTTGTCCCGCCCGTCCAGATGCGCGTGATGGAGGCCGCCTCCGAAGCGCCGGGCCTGGCCTCCTCCATCAATGTCGGCGCCTTCAATCTCGGCAATGCCGTGGGCGCTGCCAGCGGGGCGGCAGTCGTGAAGGCCGGCCTGGGTTACGGCGCCGTCGCGATGACGGGCAGCCTGCTCGCCGCCGCGGGACTCCTGCTGGTGTTCCTCGGTCGGGCTTCCGGGGCCGCCGGAGAGGCCCTTCCCGCGCCGACACAGGCCTGATCTTCAGAAGATCTCGCGAGGGGGCGGCAGGTCCATGGTGGCCATCATCGCCTCCTCCAGCAGCGCGGGGAATTCGTCGCTCTCCAGGACGAAGGGGCCCGGACGGTTGCTCAGCGTATTGTTGAGCACGCCGTACATGACCTGAAAGGCGAAGCGGATCCGGTCGATCCGCAGGTCGTCCGGGTCGACACCCGGCACTGCCAGAACGCGTTCGATATAGGCCCCGGCAAGGTTATGGGCATTGCGCCGGAACGGCTCCCAGGCCTGTTCGGAATCGAGGCTGACCTTGAAGGCGGAGCGGAAGAACATGGCGTGGCGCAAGTATCGCTCCACTTGCGCCGCCACGAGCCTGGGCACGATCTCCCCGAACGGCGCCTCGCGCACGATGCTCTCCAGCAGCGGGCCGGATTCGGCGGCCGCAAAGACCATCACCGCCTTGAACAGCGTGATCTTGTCGGGAAACCGGGAATAGAAAGCGCCGGTGGAACAGCCCGCCGCTGCGCAGATGTCGATGATGCTGACATCGTCGAACGGCTGCTTGCGGGCAATGGCCAGAGCTTCGCCGATCAGCCGGTCGCGCAAGGTGCGGCTGCGGGACTGGAGAGCGGGAGTCACCCCCACTCTGGCCAGATCATCCTCGATATCGATGGGAAGCGCCGCGTCGGTCATCGCAGCGGCATTGCCGATAGCAAACGGCTTGTCCATGACGCAAATTCATCATAAAAACAGAATGAGACTCTTATTCGTATTGACGAACCTTTGCAGCCGATGATAGGCGATGGCCAACAAGCCCGTTCAGGGCTGGCTGTTCGAAGGTGGAGAGGTTGATGTTTTCCGGGTCGCATATCGCCAAGTTCAATCGCCGGGGCCTGTTGCAGACGGCCATGACCGCCGCCGCCGGCTCGCTGCTGGCCGGATCGGCCTCGTCGCTGCTGGCGCAGGCGCCGGGCGCGAAGACCGCGCCTGCCAAGGGCGCCAGGCTGGTGCTGCTCGGCACCAAGGGCGGACCGCGCGTGGGCGGAACCCGTTCGAACCCCGCCAATGCGCTGGTGGTGGACGGCAAGGTCTACGTCATCGACACCGGCATGGGCGTGACCGCGCAGATCGTGAAAGCGGGGCTGAATCTGGCGGATATCCGCGCGATCTTCATTTCGCACATGCATTCGGACCATCAGCTGGAATTCGGCAATCTCGTCTACAACATGTGGGCGGCGGGCGCGCTGAGGAAGCCGGTCGATGCCTATGGTCCCGTCGGGATCGAGGCCATGGCTGCCGACTACTGGCGGCTCAACCGGATGGACATTGCCACCCGCATGGCCGACGAAGGCCGCGTCGACCCCGCCACGCTCCTTCGCGCGCACGATTTCGCGCCCAAGCAGGGACCGGTCATGGCGGAAGGAAACGTCAGGGTCTCGGCCTTCACCACCCCGCACCCGCCGCTCGACAATCTCGCCTACCGTTTCGAGACGCCTTACGGCAGCGTCGTCTATTCGGGCGATACCGCCTACAACCCCGCCCTTGCCGATTTCGCGCGGGGTGCCGACGTTCTGGTTCACGAAGTTCTTTACGTGCCGGGCGTCGATGAACTGGTGAAGCGCGCGAACGGCACGCCCACTTTCCGCAACCACCTGATCGAAAGCCACACCACGGCCGAACAGGTCGGGCAGATCGCTGCGCGCGCAGGCGTGAAGAAACTGGTGCTGAGCCATTTCGTGCCCGGCGACATGGAGTGGATCACCGACGCCATGTGGCGAGACGAAGTGGCCAAGCACTACAAGGGCGAGATCGTGGTCGGCCGCGATCTCATGGAAATCCCGCTCGGGTAAGCGGCGAGAGGACAACGATGCGCAACCGGATCTTTCCGCTGCGCGATCGGGGCCTTGCCGGATGCGTTACGATCGGACTGCTCATGCCGGGCTGCGCTTTCGCAGCCGCGGACAATGACGCGCAGCCGGATTCCGCGCAGACGGTCGCCCCGGCGCCGCAGCCCGCCACCACGCTGAAATCCCCTTACCAGACCGAAGCGGACGGACAGGGGCCGCGCACCGGCCCCAATTACATGATGCTGCGCGGCGGCGAAGACTGGCGCTTCCTCCGCAATCCCAAGGCGAAGCGGGGCTGGGCCTCGCCGCTCAAGTTCATGCCGCTAGCCGGAGACGGCAATGTCTCGCTGACCCTCAACGGCGACCAGCGCAGCAGCGTCAGCCTTTCCACCCGGCCGCTGCTTTCCGACACGACCGACCGCATCGAAGTGCTTTCACGCACGACGATCGGCGCGGATCTGCGGATCGGCCCTGCCTTTCGCGTCTATGGCGAACTCGCCTCCGGGCAGATCTTCGGCAAGAACGAGAACCGCCACATCCCGATCCAGAAGAACGACCTGATCGTCCAGCAGCTGTTCGCCGAGCTGCGGGCGCCGGTCGGCTCGGGCGTGGCGCGCGTAACCGTGGGGCGGCAGGAATTCTTCGACGGCCCGCGCTTCATCGTCAGCCCGCGAGAGAACCCCAATATCCGCGTCTCGATGAACGGCGCGCGGCTGTCGATGGACTGGCGGCGCTTCCGCTTCACCGCTTTCCATTTCGAACCTACCGAGCAAGGCACCGGACTGCTGGACGACAGGATCGGCAATGGCGAGACCCTGAGCGGCGTCTACTCCAGCTTTCTCGCTCTGGGCGGCAGTCCCCGGAGCAAGTCCGCAGTATATGTCGACCCGTTCTACTACCATTTCGAGGATGACGACCGCACGCTGGGCCGCCTTTCCGGCAAGGATCGCCGCGAGACTTACGGCGCGCGGGTCTGGGGACACCTGGGGCCGGTGGCGTTCGACTGGACGGCGCTGAAGCAGGACGGCCGCTTCGGCGCCCGCCCCGTCGATGCCTGGGGCGTCAGCACCAACCAGTCGATCGCGCTGGGCAAGGGTGGGGCCGCGCCAAGGCTGGGCTTCCATGCCGACTATGCCTCGGGCGGCGGCACGTTCGACACCGCTGGCAAGGTCGGTGCGTTCAACTTCCTCTACAACGCCACGATCATCTACAGCGACGACAACTACCTCGGCGCGATAAACATGATGGGCATCGCACCGACACTGAGCGTGCCGGTAACGAAAAAGCTCCAGCTCATCGGGGAGACCGGGTTCTACTGGCGGCCCGATCAGAGCGACGCCGTCTATCGCGGCAACTCCCAGGCCTATGCCGGAACCCAGAACGTGGCGGGCAGACATGTCGCCAACATTGCCCGCCTCCGCGCGAACTGGACGCTGAACCCGCACGTCAGCCTTTCCGGCATCGCGAACTACGTGGATGCCGGAAAGGTCTTAACCCGCGCGGGTTATGGCGATAACCTGTTCGTTCAGACAATGATGACCCTGCGGTTCTGACCCGTGGACGGTTCCCCCTTCCTGATTGCCGGTTCGCCCGGAACCTGGAGGGGAGCCCCCGCGTCGGGGAGGCGGGGCGCGGGAGAACGTGTGCGGGAGGTCGGGAGCAGGCAGCGCGAAGTCCAGGTGATTCTGTGCTGCGCCATGACGCTGTTCGTCAGCGGCTATGCCTTTCAGTCGCTGAGTTTCTCGATGCCCGGACTGGTGCGGGACTGGAAGCTGGCGGAGGGCATGATCGGCCCGCTGCTCTCTTCGGCGATCTTCGGACTGCTACTGGGATATCTCGTCGTCGCGCCGATGGCGGACCGCGTGGGCGAGCGGCCGGTGCTGCGCGGCGCCATGCTGGGCCTGGCGCTGTCGACTTTGCTCTGCATGGTTTCGCCGGGGATCGAAATGCTGGCGCTCGGCTGGGTATTGACCGGGATCGCCATCGGCGCGGCCTTGCCGAGCGCGGTCTCGATCGCCAGTCGGCAAGGCCAGGTGCGCTGGCGCGGGGCGCAAGTAGTGGGGATCTATGTTGCCTTCTCGCTCGGGTTCCTGGCAGCCGGCCTGACGAGCGGCTGGCTCGTGCCCCAGGCAGGCTGGCGCGCGCCCTGGGCCGCTGCCGTCCCGCTCGCCCTGCTGATGGTCGTGCTGCTCGGCGCGGTCCTGCCGGGCAAGAGAGCGCAGCAAGAGAAGGAACAGGCCGGGCGCCCGCTCGCCGCGCTTTTCGACCCTCGTCTGAGGACCGGCACGCTTCTGTTCTGGATCATGTTCTCGATCGGGCTGGGGCTGTTCTACGCGCTGCAATCCTGGCTTCCCCTGCTCACCGCGCGCGAAGGCCTGCCTTTCTCCAGCGCCGTCACGGCGACAAGCCTGTTCACGCTAGGAACCGCTCTGGGCGCCTTGCCGATGATCTGGCTGGCCGACCGCATGGGGCCGTTCCGCGCGCTCGTGGCGATGAGCGGGATCGGATTGACCGGGATCGTCCTGCTCGGCACCTTTGCCGCACGGGGCGGCCTGCCGTTCCACGGCGCCGCGATGCTGGCCGGGATCGGCATCGGCGGCGGACAGAAGGACATGGTCGCCGCCGCATCGCTATTCTACCCGCCCGCCGTGCGGACGACCGGACTGGGCTGGGCCTTGGGACTGGGCCGCCTTGGCGCCGCCTGCGGCCCGCTGCTGATCGGCTACCTGACGATGCGCGACATTGAAAGCGGCACCGCGCTGCTCTGCCTGGCCCTGCCCGTACCGATCGTCATGGCAGCCGCGGGCCTTCTCGAAAGAACGTACGGCCGGATCGACCGCGCCGTCCACCATCCACCGTCGCAAGGCCGGGAAGCACGATGACCAGAGATCCCCAATCCATCCTCTCTCAGGGCGCGATGCGCCCCTTGCAGATCGCCGCGGTCACGCTCTGCGTTCTGCTCAATGCCCTCGACGGGTTCGACGTGCTGGCCATCAGCTTCGCCTCTCCGGGCATTGCCGAGGAATGGGGGATCGACCGCGCCGCGCTGGGGCTGGTGCTTTCGATGGAACTGATCGGGATGGCCCTCGGCTCGGTCGTGCTGGGCGGCTTGGCCGACCGGATCGGACGACGCCCCACGGTCCTGGCCTGCCTCGTCATCATGGCAGGCGGCATGGCGCTGGCGACCACGGCCAGTTCGGTCGTCAATCTTTCGATCATCCGGCTGGTGACGGGCCTCGGCATCGGCGGCATGCTGGCCTGCACCAATGCGCTGGTGGCGGAATATTCCAACGACCGACACCGCAATCTGGCGGTGGCGATCATGGCCGCGGGCTACCCGATGGGCGCCATCGTCGGCGGCTCGATCGCGACGGGGCTGCTCGCCAGCGGTCACTGGCGCGACGTCTTCACGTTCGGCGCCGCGGCAACCGCGCTGTTCCTGCCGATAGCCTGGTTCCTCCTGCCGGAATCGATCGGCTTCCTCGTGCAGAAGCGCGGTCCCGGCGCTCTGGAGAAGATCAACGCCACCCTGCGCCGACTGGGCCATGAGACCGTTTCCGCACTTCCGCCCGCACCGCAGCGCGCCGCGAAGCCGTCCATCGGCGACCTCTTCGCGCCCGGCCTTGCCCGCAGCACGGTGCTGCTGACGCTGGCCTACTTCTGCCACATCATGACCTTCTATTTCATCCTGAAATGGATCCCCAAGATCGTCGTCGACATGGGCCATGCCGCCGCGAAGGCGGGCGACGTGCTGGTCTGGGCCAATGTCGGCGGCCTGGCGGGCGCTACCCTCCTCAGCCTGCTGACTTACCGGATTGCCGTGCGCAAGCTGGTGATCGTGGCCATGGTCGCCTCGACCGTTCTGGTTGCCCTGTTCGGGCAGGGACAGGAGACGCTGGGCGGCCTTGCGCTGATCGCGGGCGCCGCCGGGTTCTGTACCAATGCGGGCGTGGTCGGGCTCTATGCGCTGTTCGCCAAGGTCTTCCCGACTTCCGTGCGTGCGGGCGGGACGGGCTTCGTGATCGGCATAGGTCGCGGCGGCGCCGCGCTTGGCCCGATCGTCGCGGGCTTCCTGTTCACCGCCGGGTTCGATCTTTCCCTCGTTGCGGTGCTTATGGGATCGGGATCCCTGATCGCTGCCGGGGCGCTGCTGCTCCTTCGCGAGCGCCCTGCCGCCCCGGCCTGAACCCGGATGCAGCCGCGCCTCTGTCTGGAGGCGCGGCCGTTTCCGTCAGGCCTGCACCACCATCAGGGCATCGAGCGCCACCGCGCCTTCGCCCTGCGGATGCAGGATCACCGGGTTGAGGTCGATATCCGCCAGCGAGGGCTCCGCCACCAGCAGGGCGCCCACTTGCGCCACCAGCCGCGCCAGCGCCGCCACGTCAAGCGCGGGCGCGCCGCGATATCCGGCCAGAAGCGGCGCGCTTCTCAGCTGCATCAGTTCCGCCTCGATCTGTTCCAGCGACATGTCGGGCGTGAAAAGGCGGACGTCCTGAAGGATTTCCGCCGTCACCCCGCCGAACCCGGCCAGCATGACCGGCCCCCACTCGGGATCGTTGCGCCCCCCCACGATCATTTCCAGACCGCGCTGCCCCATCTTCTCGATCAGCACACCGTCAAGCACGAGCGCGGCGTCGTAGGCTGCGACATTGGCGTGAATGCGCGCCCATGCCTCGCGGACCGAGGCGGCATCGGCCAGGTTCAGGATGACCCCGCCCGCATCGCTCTTGTGCCCCAGCGCCGCAGCCTGCGCCTTCATCGCCACCGGATAGCCCAGGGCATCGGCAGCAGCGACCGCCTCTTCCCCGCTCCCGGCGAAGCGACCTGCCGGAAACGCGAAGCCCAGCGGGCGTAGCAGGTCCTTGGCCTGGTACTCGGCCACGACGCCCGCGTGAGCATCGAGCCCCGGCACCGGAGTCGCGGCGACGGGAGCCTCGGTGAGATCCCGCGCCGCAAGGCCCGCCAGCCGGGCCAGGGCGCGAAAGGCGCGCTCGGTGCTGGGAAAGCACGGTATGCCCCGTGCCCGCAGCGCTTCGACATGTTCGGGCGGAACAGGCGCGCCTTCGTCCAGCCCCGCATAGACCAGCGGCTTGTCGATGGTCCGCCCGTCCAGGGCCGCCAGGATCGCGGGGATCTTGATCGCACAGGTCACGGGATCGGTCTGGATGATTCCCGCGACCACGCCGCCGACACGCGGATCATCCAGCAGCGCGGCCAGGGTCTGCGTGTAGATTTCCGGCTGGCTCAGGCCCTGGGCGGTAATGTCCAGCGGATTGCTGACCGGAACGAAAGGCGGCAGGGCGGCACGCAGAGCTGGAGAATCGGCATCGTCCAGCCGTGCGAGCGCAATGCCCAGTTCTTCCGCCAGATCCAGCGTCAGCGCCTTGAACGCCCCGGATTCGCCCAATACCGCAAGTTCGGGATGGGCCAGCGCGGGCGCGCGCAGCAGGATTTCGGAAACGTCGCCCAGTTCCTCCAGGGTTTCGGCGAAGATCACGCCTGCCCGTTCCACCTTGCGGCGCATCAGCTTGTAGTCTCCGGCCATGGCGCCGGTATGGGTCGCGGCGGATTCGCGCGCGGCGCTGGATTTGCCGGGATGGAGCAGCACCACCGTCTTGCCCGCATCGCGCGCACGCCGCGCCGCCGCCAGGAAGCGCGCCGGGCGGCGGAACTGCTCGACGATCATCGCGATGACGCGGGTGTTCCCGTCCTCGACCAGCCAGTCGACATAATCCTCGACACCGCTTGCCGCCTCGTTGCCGGTGGAGACCGAGTAGCTGATCGCCAGATCGCGCGCCTGGAACGTGGTGCAGAGCACCGCCGCCATCGCGCCCGACTGCGAGACCACCGCCACGCCGGGCCGACCGGCCGGAGCCATGGTCTGCGTTTCGACGAACGTGAGCGGCACGCCGTCGACGTGATTGACCAGGCCCAGGCAGTTCGGCCCCTCGATGACCATGCCGTGCTCGGCGGCGATCCGGGCGATCTCGGCCTGCTGGGCCTTGCCCTCTTCGCCGCCTTCGGCAAATCCGGCGGAGAAGATGATCGCGCCGCCCGCCTTGCGCGCGGCCAGCCCACGCACCGCGTCGAGCACGCCTGCCTGCGGGATCGCCAGCACGGCCACGTCCACCCCTTCGGGCAGCGCCTCCACCGAGGGCAGGCAGGCCCGCCCGCCGATCGCATCCCGCTTGGGGTTGATCGGATAGATCTCCCCTGCGAAGCCGTTGCGATCGAGATTGCCCAGCACCGAGGCGCCGAGCGCGCCCGGCTTGTCGCTGGCGCCCACCACCGCGACGGAGCGCGGACGCAGCAGGCGCGCGACGGCCTCCCGGGACAGGGTTCTTTCAGTCATCGTTCTCTCCCCGTCTTCGCCTGTTAGCGCGATTTCTCGAGGTCGTAGGCACCAAGACCGGGCTTGAAGGTCTTGTCGTCGATGAACTGCCGGGTCGCTTCCTTGCGGCCTTCGGCATCGAAAAAGTTGGCGGCTTCCTGCGTGCGGACCAGATAGTCCATCGAATTGTCGAACGTCATCTCGCGCACCCGGCGTATCGCCCACTTGGTGCCGCGCAGCGCCACGGGGTTCTTGCCCAGGAGCACGGTGGCCACTTCGGTCACGCGTTCCTTCAGCTTTTCCGCCGGAACCGCTTCGTTGACGAGCCCCCATTCGGCGGCTTTCCGGCCGTCGACGTTCTCGCCCATCATCGCGTGATACATGGCATTGCGGAAGCCGGTCAGTTCGACGATGATCTTGCTGGCGCCGCCGCCGGGGAGAATGCCCCAGTTGATCTCGGACAGGCCGAACTGCGCATCTTCCGCCGCGATCGCCAGATCGCATCCGAACAGCGGGCCGTAAGCGCCGCCGAAGCACCAGCCGTTGACCATCGCGATCGTGGGCTTTTCATACCAGCGCAGGCGCTCCCACCAGCCATAGGCCTCGCGCTGCGCCTTGCGGACATGGCCAAGGCCCTTTTCCTCGTTCTCGCGGAAATATTCCTTGAGATCCATGCCTGCGGAGAAAGCCGTGCCCTCGCCGGTGAGCACCAGCACGCCCACGTCGTCGCGGAATTCCAGCTCGTCGAGCACTTCCTGCATGCGGCGGTTGAGGCTGGGGCTCATGCAGTTGCGCTTCTCGGGCCGGTTGAACGAGACCCAGGCGATGCGGTTTTCGACGGTGTAGGAAACGGTGTCGTGTTCGGTGCGCTCTTGCATGGCTATCCTCTTTGTTAGATTGCTGTGATTCATAACAAACAGATTGCTATGGTCAATAGCATTATTCGATGAGGGACCCGTGACCGATCTCCTTGCCCAACTCCCCGGATATGCCCTCAGGCGTGCCGCCAATGCCGTGATGGGCGAACTCGGCGACATTCTGGCAGAACACGGCTTCAGGATCACCGAAGCTGCGGTTCTCCTGCTGGTGCGCGACCGCGCCGACCTGACCAGCAGCCAGATCGGCAGGACGCTGGACATCCAGCGCGCCAACATGGTGCCGCTGCTGAACCGCCTGGAATCGGCAGGCTGGGTGCGCCGGGAGCCGCTGGACGGCAAGTCGATGGCGATCGTCCCCACCGCCGCCGGGGATGCCAAGATCGCGCAGCTCGGAACGCTGATCGAGCAATTCGAAACCGAGCTGCTCGACCGCATCCCGGCCGAGCACCGCGATCATCTCCTGCCCGCGCTCAACGCCATCTGGCGTTGATTTTCGAAAAATGCCCCATTGGGGGCATTTTGGCGGCACCGGCCCCCAACTCTCCTAGGCGCCCCCACCCGACCTCCCACAACAGTATATCCTGGATGGGAGGTCGGGTGGGGGCGTGGGCCGGTGCCGCAAGCCTTCGACGGATGTCGAAGGCGTACTAAACAAAGACTCTACCCGTGCCGCAGGCTCGTCACGGTTGTGACGAGCGCATCTGACAAAAACTCAGATCGGGAAATGGCCGGGCTGCGTCTCCATCGTGATCCAGCGCGTCTCGGTGAAGCTGTCGATGCCCTGCCTGCCGCCGAAACGGCCATAGCCCGAAGCGCCCACGCCGCCGAACGGCATCTGCGCCTCGTCATGGACGGTCGGGCCGTTGACGTGGCAGATGCCGGACCTGATCCGCCGCGCAACCCCCAGCCCGCGCGCCGTGTCGCGCGTGAAGACGGCGGCGGAGAGGCCGTATTCGCTGTCGTTGGCGATCTCCACGGCATGGTCCTCGTCGCGCGCACGGATCAGCGCCACGACCGGGCCGAAGCTCTCGTCGCGGTAGAGGTTCATCGCGGAGGTCACGCCTGCCACGACAGTGGCGGGCATCAGCACGCTCTCACCCATGCCGCCGGTCAGCAGTTGCGCGCCTTTCGCCAGGGCATCCTCGATCAGCGCGTTGACGTGGTCCACCGTCTTGCGATCTACGACGGCGCCCAGCGGCGTCTTGCCCTCGCGCGGATCGCCGGTCGCCATCGAGGCGACCTTGGCGGCGAATTTCTCGGCAAAGGCATCGGCGACCGCCTCGACCACGATGATCCGCTCGGTCGACATGCAGATCTGGCCCTGGTTCATGAACGCCCCGAACGCCGCGGCCTTCACCGCTTCGTCGAGATCCGCATCCTCCAGCACCACGAAGGGCGCCTTGCCGCCCAGTTCCAGCAGGCAGGGCTTCAGGTGACCGGCCGCACGCGTGGCGATGATCTTGCCCACCGCCGTCGAGCCGGTGAAATTGATGCGCTTCACTTCGGGCGCATCGATCAGCGCGCCGACCACATCCGCGGCATCCGCCGGAGCATTGGTGACGACATTGACGACGCCTTCGGGGAAGCCCGCCTCGGCGAAAGCCTCGATGATCAGCGCATGGGTGCGCGGGCACTGCTCGCTGGCCTTGAGGATGACGGCATTGCCGCAGGCCAGCGGCACGGCGATCGCGCGCACGCCCAGGATGATCGGCGCGTTCCACGGCGCGATGCCCAGGATCACGCCCACCGGCTCGCGGATCGACATGGCCAGGCAACCGGGCTTGTCCGAGGGGATCACCTCGCCCGCGATCTGCGTGGTCAGCGAAGCCGCCTCGCGCACGATGCCTGCCGCGAGATTGAGGTTGAACATGGCCCAGCCCGCAGTGGCGCCGATCTCGCCCATCATGGCTTCCACGAAGGCGTCCTTGCGCGATTCCAGCGCCTCTGCCGCACGCAGCAGGACCGCGCGGCGCGCGTTCGGTCCCTGAGCGGCCCAGGCGGGCTGGGCGGCACCGGCCAGGGCCGCGATCGCGGGCATTTGCGCGGCCGTCATGGCATCCGCGCTGGACGCGACATCGCCGGTCAGCGGATTGATGCGCTCGAACTTCATGACATGGAGTCTCCCAAAATTTCGCTATTTGCTATAGCATTATTTGCCGACAGGCAAGCGACAGATGAAGCTGGCCGCCTGGCGCGGATCGCCGGTGCCGCGGTAGTGGGCCGCCTGCGGATAGGGGCAAAGCGGGCGCGTCGCCGTGACCTTGCCGTTCTCGCGCCTTACCGAAAGGATGGAGCCCGGCGCTGTGCCCGTGTCCAGCCAGTGTTCCAGAGCGGACAGCATGTCATGCCCGGGCGCCCGGTCCAGCCCCTCGCCCCCGGTCGCGCCGAACAGGTCGGGACCGGCACCGCCGACGCAGTGATCCATGCCGGGCACCATGTAGAGGCGCAGGAAGCGGGAGACCTCGCCCATCCGCGCCCGGACCGCCTCGAAATAGCGCGTGGTCGATTGTGCCAGCACCAGGGGGTCGGCCCAGCCCTGATAGAGCAGCAACTTGCCGCCACGGGCGCGGAATGCGGAAAGATCGGGATCGTCGGCGTGGAGGTTCATGACCCGGTCGATCGCGGGAAGATCATCGGCAATGCGGAAATCGGCGGCGTTCCAGTTCGGATCGCGGTGGACGCCGTCCCCGAACAGCGAGACGGCAAGATAGGGCGGGCCGGGTGTGAAAGGCTCCGGCAGCGGCGTGGCGCTGACCGGCACGCCCGGGAGAATGCCGGTATCGATGGGCTTCCCGTGCTCGTCGTGGAGCGGCGCATAGATCCGCCGTGCCAGATCCACTTGCGGAGCGCTCAGACACGGCCTCGTGGATCCGGGCTTGCAGAGCAGTTCGCCCACATCGAAGCGGCAGGCGGCGGGATTGGCGACGAGGCCGTCCTGCACGCCGTCGTCGCCATCGCATTTCGCCGTCCCGCTGCGGGCTACCAGCGTCCAGTCGGCGGCGGACATGAGCCCGGCATGGCGGCGGTGCAGGATCATCTCCCACATGCGCCGGGCGCTCATCTGCGGCGTGTTGACGCCGGGCGCACCGGCGAGAATGCCGTCATAGTCCCCCGGATAGCGCTGCGCCTCGGTCATCGCCTGACGGCCGCCGCCCGAGCAGCCGGAGAAGATCGCCCGCCTTACCGGCCTGCCATAGAACCCGGCGATCGCCGCCTTGGCCTTGACCGCCAGCAGGTGGTTGGCCCGCTCGGCATAGTTCACCGCGCGCTGCGGATCGCCCAGAAGCCAGTGCGGATCGCTCGCCTTGTGCCCGGTGTCGGTGCTGGCGCCCGCGTACCCGCGCGAGACGCCGCGCGCCAGTTCGCGGTAGTTGAAGCTACCCGCCTGCCCGCCGACACCGCCGGTCAGCAGGTGCCCGTTCCATTCCTTTTCCAGCGGCAGCCATAGCTCGAAGCCGATCTCCTTTTCGATGACGCCTTCGATCCGGCAAAAGCCGACCTCGACTTTACCCGCGCGGGCATCGGGAGCGGCAAAGCCGCTTCCTGCCGCCACCGGCGTGGCCTTGACGATGCGAAGGTCCGGTACGGCGATCCCTGCCACACCGTCGCAGAGAGCTGCCCCGCTACCGCCTCCTGCTGCCAGCGAAAGCGCCGCAAGCAGCGCCGACAGCGGCACTTCAGCTTCCGCTCGCGGGGATCACCGGCAGGGCCACCGAAGAGGCATGTGCCCGGTCGAAATAGACGGTGATGCGCGGCGGCGTGGCCATGTCCCGCGCCCGTTCGCGGTGGTCCGATCCGGTCACGGTGATCTGCATCCGGTGACCTTTCCTGAACACCCAGGACGTCGGCATCATGTCGAAGTGCAGCCGCACCGCCTCCTCCGCCTTCAGCGGCTGCGCGTCCTCCTTGTAGGCACGGTGCCACGGCACGCCGGCAGGCATGGCCCAAGGCGCCTGCGCCTCCTTGCGCAGGGAAGCCTTGAGGCGCCCTTCCGTCACCACATGAACCGTGCCGTCGGGGCTGACGTCTTCCAGGTAGGCGAAGACATTGGCGTCCGGCTGGTCGGCGGAAATCCACAAGTCGGCAAGGGCATTGCCGGTTACTTCAGTATCGGCCGCCAGCACCGCGCCGGCCATGCTGACCCCGTTCCCCGCGACATGGCAGGGCTGCACTTGCGAACCGGAACCTGCATCGGGGCATTTGACATCGTAGTTCGCGGTAAAGGTCAGAGGCTTGCCGCGCCCTGCCTTGTCGGCAAGCCGGGCGCCGTCGAGGTACAGCGTGCGCATCCGCGTCTTCTTCAGCGGCCAGTCGGCGGTCGCGCGCCACTCCGTTCCGGGCGCCGCGTTGACCGTGAAGTAGTGGATCGGCGCATCGTTCTGCACCCCGGTATCGATGCCCTTCAGGTAGCGGTCGTAGAAGCGGTGCATCTCTTCCAGCAGCGCGAATCCATCGCTGTTGCAATGCTTCCACGGCCCGATGACCACGCGCGATCCGGGGATATTGGCATGGGCGATGAAGGCCTGGTCGCGCAGTTCGTCGTTCCAGCCGCCCTGGATGTAGAGCGGCACACCGCCCAGGCGTATCTGGTCGGCATAGCTGGAGGCGCTGCCTTCCGCCCAGAACCGGCTGGCTACCAGCGCCGACCAGCTGTCGCGATAGGGAAGCTGCTTCCACATATCGTAGAGCGGCGTGGAAAGCTGGTGCTCCTCGGCGGCGCGGCGCAGGATCACCTTGCTTTCGTCCCCATCGACCGGGGAGACTTTCATGTCGTCCTCCACCGTGCGGGTCGGCCCCGTTCCCCACTGCGCGAAGATGCCGCCGCGCCGGAAGGCATCGTACTTGACCCAGGAAAAGCATCCCGCGAAGACCGCCTTCAGTGCGGGTGGGCGCATCGTCATGACATGCATCGCCGCATCGCCGGTGTTGGAGCAACCGTAGACGCCGACCTTTCCGTCCGACCACGGCTGTGACGCCAGCCACTGCGTCATGTCGAAAGCGTCCTGCGCCTCGTTGCGATCGTGATAGCCCCGGCGGACGCCGGTGGACTGGCCGTTGCCGCGCCGCGCCACCTGCACCACGACATAGCCGTAGCGCGTCAGTTCCTGGATGCGGCGATAGTCGCTCACCCGTTCCCCGGCGCCGTCTGCGGTCTGCTGCGAGATCGACAGGGTGTGGTGCCAGATCACCGGGAAGCGGCCTTCCACCGGCTTCCCGTCCCGGGCCGGACGATCGACACGGATCGCCAGTTCCACCCCGTCGCGCATCTCGACATAGCGCGAGGCGGACACCATGCCGTCATAGCTGGCGGCAGGCTGGTAATGACCGAAACTGCTCGGCGCGGCGGCTCCGGCATGGGCCGTCGCGCTGGTCAGGGAGGCGGCCAGAAGAGAGGCCGGAAGGAGAGTGGCGGAAAGCGGCTTCATCATGGGAGGCGTACCCTTGGATCGGAGAAAGTCCGGCGGCAGAAGGATCAGTTCGGTGCGAATTGCGCCTCTGCATCGCGGCGCGCCTTGGCCTTCAGCACCGCCCCGTCCTCCGGCAGGAGCCAGCGCCCGGCAACCATGGCGTCGACCTCGGCATCGTAGCGCTTCGTGAACGAGCCGATCGTGCCGTAGCGCGCCTTCAGCGCGGCACGGTCGAGATTGGTGCGCACGAAGATCGGCCGCCCCTTGGCAGGCGTACAGGCCGGAAGGTCGGTGCCCTTGTAGGGGCCATAGGAGGCCAGCGGCACCTTGAACTCGGCCACCGGCAGGCCGCCGACCGGATTGCCGGTGGCATCGCGGCGGATCCTGTCGCCGTCCCAGGCCAGCAGGGGCGCATGCGGCGGCGCGGTGCCTCGCTCGGCCCAGCGGCGCAAGTTGTCCAGCGCGGCACGCGCCAGCGCGCCGTGGGGAACGTCGCTGATCGGCAGGGGACAGCTGTTAAGCGCATCCTCTCCCTTCACGCCCGCCAGCGGATAGCCTTTGGCAGCCAGCTGGACGAAGTTCGGGCGCTTTTCTCGCGGCGGATTGCCGTCGATCATGCTGGCGCTGTGGACCACGGCGCCAAGCTGGTAGATCCGGTGTGCGCCCACTGCGGCATCGCTGTCCGGTGTCTGCGGTCCGGGGCCGGTGCCGACCTCGAACTCGGACATGAATTCGATCACTGGCACGTCGATCGGTTTCAGCGTGCGGCGCGGATCGTCGTTGCGGGTCTGCGCTTCCTCGCTGTTGAGCGGAATGTAGCCACCGCCGTTCCAGCGCGAGGAAATGCCGATCAGATATCCGTCGAACACCGGCTTCCCGTTCGGCAGGCGCGCGCGGTCGTGAAAGCCTTCGTTGATGAAAGTGCGCTGCACGCTGCCGGTGAACGACCAGCCGCCGACCAGCATGCGCCGCACCCTGAGGCCGCGCAGTGGATTTTCCGGCCTGTCGCTGCGCAGCAGGGCGCCGATGTCCGCCATGACCTGATAGCGGATGCCGTCTTCCTGAGGCCACCGGATCGCGCCGTAGCGCTGCGGCTCGAACCACTGGAGCACCTGGCTCTGCGCGGTCGGCACCGGCCCCCTGGCCGAGATCGCGCGAGACGGCGCATCGTCTCCCAGCCCGACCGCGACATAGATGTCGCCATGCGCCAACATGTAGCCCGACATCGCTACCCAGTGGGACGTCCCGCCTTGCGAGGGATGGATCGGCTCAAAATGAACCACGCCGCTGAACTTCGCCGCATCCTTTGGCCTACGCACGATGATGCGGGTGCCATAAGGTACGTCGCCGGCCAGCACCGCAAGCGCGCCCGAGGCATCGCGCCGATAGGCGTCGGCGGTTCCGTGGAGGAAGTATTCCTCCTCCACGTAGCCTTTCGCCGCCAGATCGACCGTCGGCAATGCGCCGGGAACCCATGCGGTGTTCTAGACCTGGCTTTCGGCGGTGACCGGGACCGGGCCGTCCACTTTGTCGACCCCCGCGAGCGCCGGTGCCGAGATGGCGAGCGCCATGATGCAAGCCGCCGCGCGCATCAGAACGTCTTGCTCAGGGAAACCGAGATCATGCGGCCGATCGCATTGGTGGTCTGCGGATCGAACCCGCCGCCGCCGCCGTTCGAGGTGGGCGCAAGGTCGACGAAGGGCGGATCGCGGTCGAACAGGTTCTGCACGTCGAGGCCGATCCTGACCCCCTCGGTTCCAGGAATGCCGGTTCCTTCCAGATCGTAGGCCAGGCGCAGGTCCACGGTGGTGTAGGACTTGATGTGCTCGACCGGGGCCACGTAAGTATTGTTGTAGCCGTTCTGCCAGGCAACGACGAGGCTGCCGTCGAACCCGCCCTTCGACCAGCCGACGATTCCGCGCGCGCGCCACTTCAGCGGATAGTCGATATTGTTCGCCTGATCGATGATCGGGCTGTCGGGGGTGATGCCGACCTTGTAGGTGAAGAAGTGCGTGCCCCGCAGCGAGAAGCGGAATTCCCCGGCATCGGCCGTCTCGAACGGCACGGCAAGGCCGAAGTCGAGACCTCTGGTGATCGTTGTGCCCAGGTTGCTCGGGCGGCCGTCGATGAAGACGTCGGCGGCCAAAGCATTGGCGGGCGTGCCGCCGTTCACCGTCAGGCCCGAAGCGATCAGCGCCGCCGTACGTTCCTTGGCAGGCAGGCCACGCGTGATGATCGAGCTATAGAGATCTTCCTGCCGCAGCACGTTCAGGTTCGACAGATAGCCGTTGATCTGTCCTTTGTAGACCACGTCGAAATAGTTCAGGCTGAGCTGCGCGCGGGGCAGGAAGGCGGGGGAATATTCGCCGCCGAACGACCAGGTGCGCGCCGTTTCCGGCTTGAGATCGAGATTGCCGCCTGAAAGCGCGACGCCCTGCACCGTCGTCCCCACCGTGGGATCGTAGTAGTTCTGGATATAGAGCTGGGAACCGCCCGCGCTGACGAGCTGGGTCAGCAGCGGCGCGCGGAAGGATTCGCCGTAGCTGCCGTGCAGCTTGAGATCGGCCACCGGCTCCCAGTTCACGCCGATCTTGGGATTCTTGGTGGTGCCGACGTCGCTATACTTGTCGATACGCCCGGCCACGTCGAGTTGCAGGCTGTGGAAGCCGGGGATCGCATTGCCGGGGCCGAAGATCGGCACCAGCACTTCGGCATAGGCGGACTTCACGTTGCGCGAAAGGCGGATGTCGGTGCCCGTCTGCGCTTCCCGCCGTCCGCGCAGCTGGCCGGTGCGCAAGTTCAGCTTGTAGTATTCGACGCCCACAGCCAGCTTCACGTCGCCACCGGGCAGCGAAATCAGAGTGCCGTCCACTTTCGCCTCGGCCGCCTTCATGCGGCTGATGCCCTGGGTGGTGCTGACATTGTTCATGATGCCCGCGATCACGTCCGGGTCGTTCACCGAAGTGCCGAGGGGTTGAAGGCGGTGGCCGGATTGCTGCTCCCCAGGGCGGCGGCAAGCGCGGCGGAATCGGTCTGGCTGCCCTGGGTGAAGACCCGGTCCTTGTTCCACCCGTAACTGCCGTAGACGTCGAGCTGCCAGTCGCCGAACAGGTCGGCATTGAAGCCCGCCGTGCCCTGGATGGTCTGGGAGGTGATGTCCGACGTCGAATAGGGGCCGTAGTCGTTGACGAAGGAATACTGCACCGTCTCGGTCAGGGGATTGGTGCCGGCCGGCGCGACGAAGAAGGCATTGCTGCGCGGGACGACAAGGTTCTGCGCCGCCACCTGCCCGCGCCGCACGGCATCGCGGCGGGAGGCGTAGACATCGGCATAGAAGCGGATGCCGTCCGTGATGTCCTGGTCGAAGTTGATCGTGCCCGCGTTGATCTCCTGCTGCGGCACCAGATCGATGGCTTTCAGGTTATCGCACTTGTTGACGGTGCCCGGCACGAGATTGCCCGGCGTCGCCCCGCCTTGCGGAATGGCATAGCTTCGCCCGCCCGTGACGATATTGCCCGGCGCGCACTGCGTCACGCGGTAGTCCGCGCCCCCGCGCGAGGTCAGATCCGCACCGTAGAAATCGCGGTCCCTGCCGCTCAGGTTGCTGCGGTAGGTATGCTGGAACGAGGCGGTGACCTGGCCCGTCGACCACTTGTGGCCGGCGATCATGCCGATCTGGCTTTCGAAATAGTGATCGGCAACGCCGTGCTGCACTTCGATCTGCGCGCCCTCGTAATTGCGGCGCAGGATCAGGTTGGCGACGCCCGCGACGGCATCGGAACCGTATACCGCCGAAGCGCCGTCCGCGATCACTTCCACGCGTTCCAGCGCCAGAGTCGGGATCGTGGAAGGATCGATCGTCGCGCCGGTCGTGCCCTGCGGCACCGCGCGGCGCCCGTTGATGAGCGTCAGCGTGGCGTAAGGGCCGATGCCGCGCAAGTTGATCGAGTTGCCGTAGACCACGTTCCCCGCGCCGCCCGCACCGCTGCGGCTGGTGTCGGAGACGCCGTAATTGGTGATCTGCGGCGTTTCCTGAAGCACCTTGATCGTCGTGGTCGCCGCCGATTGGTCGATTTCCGCCCGGCCCACGGCAACGAGCGGAGAGCCTACCGGCGCGGCGCCGCGAATGCTGGTGCCGGTGACGATGATCTCCTGGATGGTCGGCGATGCGCTCTCGTCGGCAGGGGGTTCGGATGCTGCCGGCGGGGCCTGCTCCGCGTCCTGGGCCAGGGCCGGGACGGGCGCCGCCGCCAACGCAAAGACCGCCATGGCAAGGCGGGAAACGGGGTGACGCAAGGTAATGCGCGACATCAATTGACCTCCCAACCCGGCGATGCCGGGCATTTATCGTTTCGGCGATCTCGCCGACGCGAAGGGAGCAACAGCAGGGTGCCCCGCAAGGGACACGATACGACCTCTCCACGCGTCGCAGCGGCGTTGTCGCCGTCCGCAGGCACTCCATGGCGCCATCGACAACGCTACTTTGCGACTCAATCGTAGAGATTGTCAACTATCTTTCGAATTGACGGTATTGTTTTTGTTTATAGCGATATTCCGGGCTCGTCGTAGGCCAGGTACATCCGGTCCAGCAACTCGCGCAGAAGCGCCAGTTCGGCCCGGGTCAGCTGATGCAGCACGGCATCCTCGGTCTCTGCCAGAATCGCGAAAAGTTCATCCAGGTAGGTCTGGCCCGCCTCGGTCACGAACAGGGCATGGCGGCGCCGATCGGTGGGCGAACGCTCTCGTACCGCCAGTTCGCGCTTCTCCAGCTCGTCGACGATCTGTACCGTGATCGACTTGTCGAGACCCACCGCTTTCGAGAGTTCGTTCTGGGATATCCCGGGATTCGCCGCCACGATGGAGAGCGAGGAAAACAGGCCCGAACGCATGTTGCGGTCCGCCGTTGCCGCCGCGAAATCGCGCGAAAGCTGATTCTGGATGCGCCGCAGGCGAAACCCGATGAACTCGTCGAGTCGGCCGAGCTTTATGCCCGAATCCGCTGCTTCCACCTCTTCCCGCTTGCTACCGCCGCGCTTCACCGTTCCGTCCCTGCCTCATTCATGTTTAGTGTAGTTGGCAGATAGTTTAATTTCTCTACCATCAAGCCAATCACGTTATTAGACGGTTGAAGCATGGGGCTGTCAATAAGACGGCCTTCAGGAGAGGAAGATGCAGAACGACCTGGATCCGGGCGGCGAATCGCCTCCGGCAAGCGGAGCGGACCCGGCGCCCCATGGCGAAGGCCTGCCATCCGGTGCCGAAACCGGCGCCACCCGCATCGCCTATTTCATCGGCGGGGCGGGCCTGTTCCTGGCCATGGCCACCGACACCATCGCCGTGATCGGGCGCCATACCGGCTTCACCCTGCTGGGCTCCATAGAAGTGGTCCAGACCTGCATCGTCCTCATCGCCTCTTCGGCCATGATCTTCGCCACGCTGAAAGGCTCGCACGCCGCCGTCCACATCCTGACCGAGCGGCTGAGCGCCCCCGTCGTCCAGCGGCTGGCGCGCATGGCTGCGGCGGCTTCCGCGCTGCTGTTCCTGGTCCTGGCGGCGGGCTGCCTCTGCCTGGTGGCCGATCTCTGGAACGGCCACGAAAGGACCGAACTCCTGCACATTCCCATCACCCCGCTGCGCCTGCTGCAGATCGCCGCGCTGCTCTTCGTCGCCCTGCTGTTCTCGCGCAACGCCCTTCGCCGGAGCGCGCAATGAGCCCGGAACTCGTCGGACTTTTCGGCATCGCCGCGCTGCTGGCCCTGCTGGCGGCAGGCGTGCCCATCGGTGTCGGGCTTGCCGGCGTCGGCCTGCTCGGCCTTGCCGTGCTGATCTCGCCCGAGGCGGCGGTGATCAAGGGCGGCGTGGTCGCCTTCGAAACGGTGATGAAGTATGAACTGGGCGTCCTGCCGCTGTTCCTGCTCATGGCGCACTTGTGCTTCGCGGCAGGGGCAAGTCGGGACTTCTTCGACGTCGCCGCGCGCTTCGTGGGTCACCGCCGCGGCGGTCTGGCGCTGGCATCCATCGCCGGATGCGCGGGCTTCGGGGCCATCAGCGGCTCCAGCCTCGCGACTGTCGCCACCGTGGGTGCGGCAGCCCTGCCGGAGATGCGCCGCGCCAAGTACCAGCCCGGCTTCGCGGCAGGCGCGCTGGCGGCGGGCGGTACGCTCGGTTCGCTGGTGCCGCCGTCGGGTGCCCTGATCGTGTTCGGCATCATCGCCGAACAGTCGATCGGCAAGCTCTTCGCCGCCTCGATCATTCCGGGCCTGACCCAGGCCCTGTTCTACATGGTCACCATCAGCGTGCTGTGCCACCTCAACCCCCTGCTCGGCCCCAAGTCCGAACGGGTGGGCTGGCGCGACCGGCTGCTCGGCATCGGCCGCATCATCGACGTGATCGCGCTAGTGGTCTTCGTCATCGGCGGGCTGATGATCGGCTGGTTCACGCCGACCGAGGCGGCCTCCGTCGGCGTGGTCGCGGCGCTGGGCCTCTGCGGCCTGCGCGGCGCCTTCAACCGCGAGGCGATCGGCGGCGCCGTGGCATCGACGCTGCGCACCTCCGGCATGATCTACGTCGTCATCATCGGCGCCATTCTTTTCGCCACCTTCATCAGCGTCACCGGCATCGCCGACGTCATGTCCGCCTGGGTGCGCGACATGCATGCCAGCCCGGTGCTTGCAATCATCGCCATGGCCCTGCTGCTCCTGCTGCTCGGCTCGTTCCTGGACGGCCTGGCACTGATGCTGCTGACCACGCCGATCTTCCTGCCGATCGCACAGGAACTGGGCTACAGCGCGATCTGGTTCGGCATCTTCCTGACCCGCACCATGGAAATCGGCTTCGTTCACCCACCGCTCGGGCTGAACGTATACGTCATCCAGGGCATCGCCAAGGACATCCCGCTTTCCGCGATCTTCCGGGGCATCATCCCCTTCCTGCTCGCGGACTTCCTCCACCTCGCCCTGATCATCGCGGTCCCCGCGCTGACCCTGTGGCTGCCCAGCGTGACGGGAGGCTGATCCGATGCGCATGAAACTGCTGATGGCGGCAGCGGCCCTGGCCCTCTCGGCCACCCTGTCTGCCTGCGGCCCCGCCCCCAAGCCCGCCGAACATACCCTCACTTACGCCAGCCCCTATCCGCCGAGCCATCCCTTCAGCCGCGCCGACCAGGAATGGATGGCCGACGTCGAAAAGGCCAGCGGCGGCCGCATCGCCTTCCGTCCCTACTGGTCGGGCGCACTTCTCTCCAGCGACATGAGCATGGAGGAAATCCGCCACGGGGTGGCCGATATCGGGCTGATCACGCCGATCTACGCGAAGGGCGGCGCGCACCTCCTGCGGGTGCAGTCGGGCTTCTACGGCGGCGTGCGCGACATCGCCGAGCAGATCGCCGTCTACGACTGCCTCTCCGCGCGCTTCCCCGGCTTCGACAAGGAACTGCACGGCCTTCACGTCCTGGCCGTACAGGGCGGAAACTTCCCCGGCGTGCTCACCCGCACGCGGCCCATCCGCCATCTCGAGGATTTCCGCGGCCTGCGCCTGCGCGCCCAGAGCGATGCCGTGGACGTGCTCAAGCAACTGGGCGCCGACCCCGTCAACATGCCGATGAGCGAGGTCTATTCCGCCTTGGCTAAAGGCGTGATCGACGGCGTCGTCGCCCCGGCGGACACCATCAAGAGCCTGCACTTCTCGGAAGTGGCCAAGCATTTCACCGCGATCCGCTTCAGCCGCGGCGCCTATCCGGCACGCGCGGTTTCCGACCAGGCCTGGCGCCGCCTGCCCGCCGATCTCCAGCGCCTGCTGATCGCCTCGCGCAAGAACTGGGAAGCCGCGCTGAACCGCGAACTGCTCAAGGCCGAAGCCGGGGGCATCGCTTTCGGCAAGACCGACGGGGTCGACTTCTCTCCCCTGCCCGCGATCGAGCAGGCCCGTTTCGACCGTCTCTACAACGCCGACGCCTTCGGCCAGGCCCAGCGCCTGTCCGAGGTCGGCATCGACGGCGTGCCCGTGTTCCGGGCCGCCCAGCACCTCATCACCACCGGCACCGCCCAGCAATGCGCGCCGACGGAGAACCGCCCATGACCAATACCGAACGTCCGCTCGAGGGCCTGCGCGTGATCGACCTGACCCGCGCCCTGGCCGGCCCCTATGCCACTCTCCTGCTTGCCGGACTGGGCGCCGAGGTGATCAAGATCGAGGACCCGCGCGGCGGCGACCTGGCGCGGGAAAACAGCCCCTACGTCGGCCGCGACGGTATCGGCGTGGAGCGCCGGCACGAGGACGACGTTTCCGTGTCCCACCTCACCCGCGCGCGCGGCAAGTACGGCGTCGCGCTCGATTTCAAGAAACCCGGCTCTCAGGAGGTGTTCCGCGATCTCGTCCGCTCGGCCGATATCGTCGTCGAGAACTTCACCGCGGGAACGGCCGACCGCCTGGGCATAGGCTACGAAGTGGCGCGCGCCGAAAACCCCGGCGTGATCTATTGCTCGCTCAGCGGATTCGGCGCGACGGCGGCGGACGGCAAGGCCATGGACATCATCATCCAGGCCCTGTCCGGCGCTATGTTCGCCAGCGGCGGACATGACGAACCGCCCGTCCGCATCGGCATCCCCATAGCCGACATGCTGGCCCCGGTCTTCGCGGTGATCGGCATCCTTTCGGCACTGGAGCAACGCCATCGCACCGGCAGCGGTCAGCACATCGACGTGTCGATGCTGGGCGCGCTCACCAGCTTCGTTGCGATCGAGAACTGGTCCGCCATGGCGGCGGCGGGGATGCAGGCCCGCACCGGCCTGACCGTGCAGCGCCTCTCCCCCTTCGGCGTGTTCGAGTGCGCCGACGGCTATGTCGCCGTGGTCGCGGTTCACGAGAAGCTGGCGCAAGGCCTGTTCCGCGCGATGGGACAACCGCAGCTCTCGGCCGACCCGCGCTTTGCCAACCGGGATTCGCGCGTCGCCAACGCCGCGGTGCTGGAAGCGATGATCAACGCCTGGTCGCGCACTTTGTCCAAGGCCGAAGTCGTCGCCCTGCTCGAAGCCGAGGGCGTGCCCGTGGCACCGGTGCGCCACCCGGAGGATGCCCTGGTCGATCCGCGCGTGGTCGCGCGCGCGGAGACGATGGAAGTGCATCATCCCGACTACGATACCCATATCGACTTGCGCACGGCGGGCATCCCCATCGTCTTTTCCGGCGCGCGCACAGGTTTCGACGACGTGCTGCCGGTGCGGGTGGGCGAGCATGCCGAGACGATCCTTGCCGGCCATCTCGGCTATTCGGCGGAGAAGATCGCCGATCTGCGCGCCGCCGGAGTGATCTGAGATGCCCCCTGCCTGCGCCTCCGCTGCTCTCGACCACATCGCCGCCGCCTATCGCGATGCGAAGGGCGTGGCCACCCGCCTGCGCGCGGAAGGCCGCCGCGTCCTGCGGGTGATCGGCAGCGATGCCCCGCTGCCGCTGCTGCGCGCCGCAGGCTTCGCGCCGGTGCGCATGGCACCGCTGACGGGCCTGCCGACACCGCGAGCCGATGCCCTGCTCGGCCCGTCCGGCGATCGTCGCCGCGCCCATCACCTGATGGAACAGTTGCTCGACCCCGCCATGCTCGACCCGGTGCTGTTCACCCGCGCCGATGCCGAGCAGGCCCAGGTCTTTTCCGCCTTGCGCGAAAACGCACGCCTTCAGGAAGAGGCGCCGGGCCAGCCCGCGCCCTGCAAGATCACGCTGCTGGATCTGCTCCATATCGACCGGCCCACAAGCCGCCGATACAACGAGATCCGCCTCGAACAATTGCGCGCGTGGCTGGTGGAAGCAGGCGGCCATGCCTTTACCGACGACGATCTCGCCCGCGAGGCCGAGGCCGCCGACCGGGTACACGCCCTGCTGCGCGAACTCGACGCCCTCAGGCCGCGCCTGTCCGGCACCCGGATGCTGCAATGCCTCGGCGCCGCCGCGATCCTCCCCCCGGACGAACTGGCGCCGCTGCTGAGCGCCGCGATCGCGGACAGCGCCGCGCTGCCCGAAGCGACCGAGACGCCGGTTATCGTGGCCGGTTCCCCGCACGAAACCGACCTTCATTACGCCGCGATCGAAGCAGAGGGGCTGCGGATCGTCGGCGAAGTTCAGGATTGGGGCATCGCCCGCGCCGCCCTTGCCACACCCCGGTCCATGACCGCGTGGGCCAACCCCGCCCATGCCGTTCCCGCTGCCGCCGCCGAAGGCGCCGTTCTGGCGGAGGAGGCTCGCAGCGCCGTTCAGGCCCGCGAGGCGGAACGCGTGTTCCACCTCACGCTCGACGGAGACGAGGCCGCGCCCTGGACTCTCGCCCCGCTCCACCGCGCGCTCGATGGCACCGGAGTGAAGGTGCTCGCGCTCAAGAGCGGGCTGGACGATACCGGCAAGCTAGTGCCGGCCCTGCGCGGGGAAGAGGCATCCCCGCCGCGATCTGCCGTTGCCAATCCCCCGTCCGCGGCCAGTGGCCAGAGCAACCGCCAACGCAGCCGCAAGGTCCTTCAGGCTTCCGCATCCTCGGGCGATTACCAGCGCGAATGGTTCGCCTCGGTGCAGGAGCAGGTCCAGGCCGGAGCCCCCTTCGCCGTGGTCAACGCCAATGCCCCGCAGGAAGTGCTGCGCGCGCTGGGCGTGCCTTTCGTGGTCAACCAGTGGTGGGCCTCGATCGTCGCGGCCAAGCAGCAAAGCGGGCGCTACCGCGATCTCCTGCGCGCGCGGCACTATCCGGTGGATGCCGAAGCCTACAGCGCGCAAGGCCTCGCCGCCGCGCTCGACAAGGATGCCGCGCAGGCGCCGTGGGGCGGATTGCCCCGCCCGGATTTCGTGCAGGCCGTCGCCTCCAGCGATGCCACCCCCGGCATCTTCGCGGCATGGGCGCTGGAAAGCGGCGCCGCGCCCTATCTCTACGAGCGCACCGTGGATCCGCGCCGGGACATCGAAACCCGCTGGTGGGAAGCCCTCCCCGACCGCTGGGACGAAGTGCTGGAACCCGAGCGGCTCGATCTGCTCGCGGCCGAACTGCGCGAGGTGATTGCGCAAGTCGAGGCCCAGACCGGCCATCGCTTCGACCGGGACCGGTTCGTCGAGGTCATGAACCTCGTCAACGAGCAGGAGGAATACTACCGCAAGACCCGCGACCTGATCGCCCGTACCGTCCCCGCGCCCATCGGCCTCGTCGATTCCATGCCCGCCACGATGGTGCCGCAGTGGCATCGCGGCACCGAATGGGCGCGCGACGCCGCCAAGGCGCTCTTCGAGGAAGTCGCGGAACGCGCGCGGCAGGGCCTGGGCGCGGTGGCCGAGGAGAAAGTGCGCCTCATGTGGGTGGGGCGCGGCCTCTGGAGCAACACGGCATTCTACCAGAAATGGGAGGACAGCCACGGCGCGGTCTTCGTCTGGTCGATGTACCTCGCACTGGCGGCGGACGGCTATATTCGCAAGTTCGAGGCGGAGGGAACGGAGCGCCGCGATCCGCTGCGCGCGCTGGCGGCACGTTTCCTGACGATGGGGGACGAACTGCGCATGCCGGGCTGGGCCGCGCCCTGGCACGTCCATGAAGCCCGGACCCACGGTATCGACGGCGCCGTCGCGCTTGCCGACGCCGACCCCTTCGTCCTGCGCGCATTGACGGCGGCGGGCATCCCGGTGCTGGAACTGGGCGTGGACAACTATGCGCTCGACCGGGCCGACATGGCGGATCTGGAGACACGCATCGCCACTTTCATCGAAGGCCCCTGCGCGCAGAAGGCCGGGGCGCGGCGGGCGTGCGCGGCATGACGGCGCTGGACGGGCTGACCGTGCTCGACTTCTCGCGCTTCCTGCCGGGCGCCTACTTCGGCTGGCTGGCCGGGGACATGGGCGCCGAGGTGATTCGTATCGAACATCCCCGCGAACTCGCCAAGGCGGCAGCGATGTTCGGCACGGGGGAGAACGAGGACGCGGAAATCCTGCGCCGCGCCCGGCCGACCTACAACCGCAACAAGCGCTCCCTGCTGCTCAACCCAGGCCATCCCGAGGCCGCGCCGGTCCTGCACGCGCTGGTGGAGCGGGCCGACGTGCTGCTGGAAGACTACCGGCCCGGCGTGATGGCGGCGATGGGTCTGGGCTACGACGCCCTTTCCGCGATCAACCCGCGCCTGATCTATTGCTCGGTATCCTTCACCGGGCAGACCGGGCCGCTGGCCGGTCGGGCCGGGCACGATCCCGCCGCCCTGGCGCTGTCCGGGGCGCTGTCCCGACTGGGCGGCACGCCGGAACCGACCCTGCCCGGCGCCCAGGTCGCGGACGTGCTGGCAGGCGCCCATGCCTCCATCGCGGTGCTCGCCGCGCTCCAGGCCCGGAGTGCAAGCGGCAGGGGCCAGCATGTCGACGTGGCCATGACCGATGCCGCCATGCCTCTGCTGATGGTCGCACTGGGCCGCGCCGAGGACCCGGCCGCGATCGGTTTCCCGGACGGTGCCTGGCATCCAAAGGGCGGCCTGTGGCGCTGCGGCGACGGCGCCTGGCTCTGCACCACCGACATGGAACCCCGCTACTGGGCGCGCTTCTGCGAGGCGGTGGGACGGCCGGACTATGCCGCCCGGCAATTCGACATCGCCGCTCACCCGGCCATGCGCGAGGATCTTGCCGCCCTTTTCGCCTCCCACCCACGCGCGCACTGGCTCGGCCTGCTGGAAGCCGCCGATACCCAGGCGATGCCCGTGCTCACCGCCGGAGAGGCGCTGAACCATCCCCATGCCGAAGCGCGCGGCATGCATGTGCGCCTGCCGACTTCGGCCGGATCGGTCGCGCAGATCGGCACGCCCTTTCACCTTTCCGCCAACCCGCCGGTCGCCCATCGCCCCGCGCCTCTGCCCGGCGCGGACAATGATACGATCCTCGCGGAGCTCGGCTTCGACGTCGCCGCGCTGGAAGCGGCCGGGGTCTTCTCCAGCCGCCAGGGAGCCGATCGATGAACGCGCTAGGCGGAATCAAAGTGGTCGATCTCACCCACGCCATATCCGGCCCCACTTGCACCAATGCCCTGGTCCAGCTGGGCGCCGATGTCGTGAAAGTGGAGCCGCCGCATGTCGGGGACGGCTTTCGGCATTATACCGAGCATGCGGGGGAGCCGCTGCTCAGCGTGCCCTTCGCCTCGATCAACGCGGGCAAGCGCTCGATCGCGCTGGACCTCAAGACCCGAGGCGCCCGCACGGCCTTGTGGAAGCTGGTCGAGCAGGCCGATTTCCTGGTGGAGAACTACCGTCCCGGCGTCCTGACGCGGCTGGGCTTTCCGATAGAGGAACTGCGCCGCCGCAACCCGCGCCTGATCGTGATCTCGATCACCGGCTTCGGCCAGAGCGGCCCGCTGGCGCAGTGGGGCGCCTACGACCACATCGCCCAGGCCATTTCCGGCATCGCCGCGCTCGGCAGCGTGGACGGGGAACCGCGCAAGATCGGGCTGCCGATCATCGACAGCTTCACCGGCTATATCGCCGTGATCGCCGCCCTGGCCGCCTTGCGCCGCCGCGATGCCTGCGGCGAAGGCGAGCATGTGGACGTCGCCATGCTCGACGCCGCGCTCAAGCTGGCCAACCAGACGGTATCGGTCCACAGCTATACCGGGCGGACGCCGGAGGGCACGGGCAACCGCGGCTTTCGCATGGTGCCGACGTCCGAATTCTATCCCACCGCCGAGGGATGGATCGCGCTCGGCGCCAATAACCAGGCCCAGGTCGAGGCGATGCTGCACGTACTGGGCGAGGAAGCCATGCTGGCGGACCCGCGCATGGCCGACCACGCCGCGCGGGTGGCCAATTACGATTTCGTGCGGGGCTGGCTGGAGCAGGCGCTTTCCCGCTGGCGCGCCGAAGAGCTGGAAGCCCGCCTGACCGCCGCGAAAGTTCCCGCCGCGATGATCCGCGATGTCGGACAGATCGTCCGGCATCCGCACATCGTGGAGCGCGGCAGCGTGGCGGAAGTGGACCTGCCCGGCTACGACCGCCCCCTGGCCACGATGGGCCCAGGCTTCGCCGCCGATCCGCCGCAGCGCCGCCGCGTGCCGGTTCTGGGTGCCGACGGCGAGGACGTGCTGGCCGAACTGGGCTACGACGCGCCGGCCATCGCCGCGCTGCGCAAGGAGGGGGCCCTGGCATGAGCCGCCCGATCGATATCCTGTTCCTGGGCGACATCATCCTCGACGTGCCCGACCCCGACCACTGGCTCTCCGGCATTGCCGAAGTGACCCGCGGCGCCGACCTCGTCATCGGCCATCTCGAAGTCCCGCATACCTTACGCGGCGAAGAACTGGAGGGCGACGTGCCTGCGCCCGGCGCCGAACCCGCGCATCTGGCCGCTCTCGCCCGCGCCAATATCGGCATGCTGTCGATGGCGGGCAACCACATCGCCGACTGCGGCGCCATCGGGATCGCCGATACCAATGCCGAACTGGACCGCCTCGGCATCGCCCATGCCGGGGCCGACGCGGACCTTTCCCGCGCCCGCAGACCTGCCATTGTCGCACGCGATGGGCGGCGGATCGCGCTGCTCAGCTACAATTGCGTCGGCCCGGAAATCAGCTGGGCCGCGGAGAGCCGCGCGGGCAGCGCCTATGTCCGTGTGCGGGCGGCGGACGGCGGCCCTTCGCGCCCGCAGGCAGATCTCGTGGAGGCAGATCCGGCCTCTGTCGCGCAGATGCAGGCGGACATCGCAGCGGCGCGGCAGGAGGCGGATATCCTCGTGGTGGCGCTTCACAAGGGGATCACCCATCGCCCCGCCGCCCTTGCCCCTTACGAGCGCCCCCTTGCCCATGCCGCGATCGAGGCCGGCGCGGACGTGGTCGTCGGCCACCACGCCCATATCACGCGGGGCATCGAGTTTCATCGTGGTCGGCCCATCTTCCACGGCCTGGGCAACGGCTGCGTGGTAACCCATGCACTGACCCCGGCGCAGGACCATCCCGCCCGTGCCGAATGGGCAGAGCGCCGCAAGACGATGTTCGGCTTCGAACCCGACCCGGCCTATCCACTCGCCCCCTTCCATCCCGAGGCGGTGAACGGCCTGATCGGGCGCTGCCGCATCCATCCGGGAGGACGGATAGAGACCGGCTTCCTGCCGATCTGGTTCGCCCCGCCGGGCCGCCCGGTCATCCCGGAGGAACCGAAAGGCGCCGCCATCGCCGACTATATCGACCGCATCGGCATCCTTGCCGGCCTGCCGCCGCTCGCGCGAGGCCGTTCGGCCGGATCTTGGGTCGAAATAGTGGAGGCCTGAGAGGGAAACTCGCCCTCATGTCGATTGGCGCTTGACGAATTGGATCCAATTTTGCTCTATTGGATCCAATAGAGCGCTCCGATGCGCCATGATGGAAAGGATGCGAAATGATTCCCGCCCCTGCGCGCACGCCCGACTCCGCTGGTTTTTCCGGCGTCGATCCGGCCCCCTGGCCCAGCAATGCCTGGTACGTCGCCTGCACGCCCGACGAGATCGAGGGCAAGCCGCTCGGCCGCAAGATCTGCGGCGAATCCATGGTGTTCTTTCGCGGCGAGGACGGCGTAGTCGCGGCGCTCGAGGACTTCTGCCCGCACCGCGGCGCGCCGCTCTCGCTCGGCTTCCTGCGCGAAGGCAAGCTCGTCTGCGGTTACCATGGGCTGGCGATGGGCTGCTCGGGCCGCGCCATCGAGATGCCCGGCCAGCGCGTGAAGGACTTCCCGCCGATCCGCGCCTTCCCGGTGATCGAGCGCTATGGCTTCGTCTGGGTCTGGCCCGGCGATGCCGAACTCGCCTCGCCCGACCAGCTGCATCACCTGGAATGGGCGGAAAGCGACGAATGGGCCTATGGCGGCGGGCTGTTCCACATCGCCTGCGACTACCGCCTGATGATCGACAACCTCATGGACCTGACCCACGAAACCTACGTCCATGCCAGCAGCATCGGACAGAAGGAGATCGACGAAGCGCCCGTGAAGACGCGCAGTGGCAGCGACGAGATCGTCACCAGCCGCTTCATGGACGGGGTCGGCGCCCCGCCGTTCTGGCAAATGGCCCTGCGCAGCGCGGGCCTGCCCGATGACGGGATCGTCGACCGCTGGCAGATCTGCCGGTTCTCGCTGCCCAGCCACGTCATGATCGAAGTCGGCGTCGCGCTGCAGGGCAAGGGCGGCTACGACGCTGCGGACGACGTGAAGGCATCAAGCATCGTCGTCGATTTCATCACCCCGGAAACCCCCACCTCGCACCACTATTTCTGGGGCATGGCGCGCCGCTTCGCCGTGACCGACGAGGCGGTGACGGACAGCATCCGCGCCGGGCAGCACCGCATCTTCTCCGAAGATCTGGAAATGCTGGAACGGCAGCAGGAAAACCTGCTGCGCCACCCCGAACGCCGGTTGCTGAAGCTGAACATCGATGCCGGGGGCGTCCGCTCAAGAATGATGATCGACCGCGCCATCGCTGCGGAAAAGGCGGCGAAGGAGGCACCCATGCTGGAACCGACGGCCTGAAGGCACTTGGACTTGGTAGCGCCCTCGGGCTAAGTCCCGCGCCATGACAGCCAAGATGAAGCCCGGCCAGCATGTTCTCGTTTCGCTGCGGCGCATGATAGCCTCGGGCGAACTGCGCGACGGCGAAAGGATCGCGGAGATCGCCACGGCAGAGGCGCTGGGCGTATCGCGCATGCCGGTGCGTACCGCGCTTCGGGCGCTGGAGCTTGAAGGCCTTGTGGTCAGGCTGGGCGCACGCGGCTATGCGGCGCGGGCCCCCAGCCAGATCCAGATCGGCGGTGCCATCGAGGTGCGCGGGGTGCTGGAAGGCTTGGCGGCACGGACCATTGCCGCACGCCCGCTCAGCCCCGCCGAGGAAATCGCCTTCGCGCGCTGCCTGGAACGCGGCGACGCCATTTTCGCGAAAGGCCATCTGGTCAACGAGGACCTCGAGGCCTTCCACGACTACAACATGCAGTTCCACGACCTGCTGATACGCGGCTCGGGCAACCCGGCCATCGAGACCGCGCTGGCCCGCAACAACCACCTGCCTTTCGCCTCCGCCGCCGCGCTTGCGCTCGACTGGCAGGATGCCGAGGGCGAATATCGCCACCTGCTCGCCGCGCACCGGCAGCACCATGCCGTGCTCGATGCGATCCGCGCGGGCCTGCCAGACGAGGCCGAAGAGATCATGCGCGCCCATGCCCGCGCAGCAGTGGGCTCCGCCTCCGTTTTCAAACCTGCGTTTGTCTGAAAATCCGCTTTCAGCGAATTTTCGCGGAGTCTTCGTTGAGTGCGCTCGTCACGTCCGTGACGAGCTTGCGGCACCGGCCCACGCCCCCACCCTACCACCCGCTAGGGTACTATCGTTGGGTGGTAGGGTGGGGGCGTGGGCCGGTGCCGCTAAAATCCGCCTATGGCGGATTTTCAGACAGACTCCCCTCCCTCAGAACTTTCCGCGCAGCGAAACGAGGAAATTGCGAGGATCGCCGTAGAAGTTGCCGTATCCGGGCGTGCCGATAGTCATGTAATACTTCTTGTCGAACAGGTTGTTGACGTTGGCACTGATCGAGAACTGATCGCTGACCTCATATTCCGCGCGCAGCGACCAGATCGCATAGCCAGGCACCTTGAACTGGTACTGGTAGAACGGCCCGTCGTAGAGCCCGGTCGCGGGATTGAGTTCCTGGACCCAGCCGGAGCGGAAATTGCTGCTCTGCGCGGTCACGCCGCCGCCCATGCTGAAGCCCTTGAGCGCGCCTTCGCGGAACTTGTAGTCGGTGAAAACCTTGAGCAGGTGCTTCGGCGTGATTTCCGCGAAGCTCGCGTCGTTCTCGCGGCGGTTCTCGTTGTCGTTGTAGGTGTAGCCGACCGAGACCTGCCAGCCGGGCAGGATCTCTCCGTTGACTTCCGCCTCGAAGCCCTGGCTGCGCAGCGATCCGTCGCGGATGTAGCAGCAGTTGTCGGTCGATCCCGCCGGGGGATTGCTGGGATCGGTGGCAAAGGCGCCCTTCTTGCGCACGCGGTAGACGGCAAGCGAGCCGGTCAGCCTGCCCCCGGCCAGTTCGCCCTTGATGCCGGCCTCGTAATTGGTCCCGGTCACCGGGGCCAGCGGCGTGCCGGGCCGCGGGGCCGACATGTAGTTCGCCTGGGACTGGTAGATCTCGGCATAGCTGGCGTAGAGGCTGACCCCCTGCGACACATCGAGCACCGTCGCCACATAAGGCACGAACTTGGTCTTCTGGTCGATCAGCGAAGTGACCGCGCCGGTGGCGATATTGCTGGCCTCTGCGCGGTCCTTGACCACCAGACGGCCACCGCCGATGAGCGAGAGCGGGGCGACCGGGCGGATCCGCAGCGAGCCGTAGAAGCCGAGACGCTTGATATCGGTGCGGCCCTGATAGCCCCAGACCGGCGGATAGGCGATTTCGGGCGGAGAGACGGGATCGAAAACGTCCCCGACCCCGTAGTAGGTCCATAGGCTGCGGTTGTCCGTCCGGTTGCGGGTATAGTCCACGCCGAGGACGACATCGTGCTTCTGGCCGAACGCCTCGAAACTGCCGGTGGTGTTGAGGTCGAGCGTCAGTTCGCGAACCTTCGAGCCCGCCTGGTAGTACCACCAGTCGGTACCCGCGCCGTTCACGGGATCGACGGCATTTTCCATCTCGGCGGCATTGGTACGGTCGTTCGAGCGGGTGTAGTTGGCATTGAGCCTGACGGTCCAGGCATTGCCGATCGCCTGCTCGATGCGGCCATAGGCGATATCGATATCGCGATCGATCGTGCTCCACGGCGCGCCCATGTTGGCGCTGCGCGGGAAGCCGATATCCTCGCCGTTGCGATAGCGCGGGATGCTGACGACGAAGCCTTCGTGCTTGTCGGTCTGGTGGGTATACCCGGCCAGCAGCAGCGTGCCCGGCGCCGGATTGTACTCGATCGACCCATGGGCCAGCCAGCGGTCGTCGCTCTTGAAGTCCTGGAACGATTCGCCGATGTCGTAGACGCCCACGGCGCGGGCACGCAGGTTGCCGTCACTGGTGAGCGCGCCGGTCACGTCCGCATCCACGCGGGCGCGGTTCCAGCTTCCGAAGGTCATCGATGCCCGTGCCTGCGGATCGGCCAGCGCGCGCTTGCGGTTGAAGTTGATGACACCGCCCGCCTCTCCGGCACCGAACAGGCCGTCCGCGCCGCGAACGAGCGCGATCGAATCGAAGATCGCAGTGTCGAGATCGCCCGTGGTGGACGAAGTCTGGGCGCTGGCGCCGCCGTCCAGCCGCATGTTGGTGATGGTCAGGCCGCGCGAGGTATAGGTGGAGGAAAGCCAGGCGCGGTCCACGGTCACGCCGGTCATCTGCTGCATCACGTCCTCGACGCTGAGCAGGTTCTGGTCCTCGATCCGGGCGCGGGTCATCACGGTGACCGACTGGGGGATCTCGCGAAGCGACTGCGCCGCCTTGCCGACATTGGTCGCGGCGGGGGCATAGGAATCGCGCCCTTCGGTGATGGTGGGATCGCTGTCCGGCCGCTCCCCGGTCACCATGATGTTCCCGGACTGCTCCTCGGGCTCGGCCGCAGGCTGCGCCATGGCGAGATGTGGCAGGGCGCAGCCCGCTGCAAGGGACGCAAGCGTACGGGCAGCGCGCGTTGACGCGGAAAGACGGCTATTTCCCATTGTTCCCCCTGAAGCGGATATGTGAAGTTATCGGAATGCCGCAGCAGAACTGCCGCACGATTGTTTCGCGGCGCCCCTATTTAAATTGCGATAGACTCGCAATAGCATGATTACTGCCCGGTGATTTTCCGTATCGGGCGCGCTGGGAGGGGATGCGCGGACGGTTGTGTGCAGGATTGACCAAACACCAAGAACGCAATGCATTTCCGCGATTTCCAGCCCCTGATGAAAGCTGACGCGCCACTTGATTGTGTGTCTCATTTGCAACGCAACCCTTAAATCTTGTTAGCATGTTGCGAATGTATCGCATTATCGCGTAGGCGCGCCGCCAGATGCGGTGCATGGCCGCGCATGGGGAATTCTGATGAACCGGATGAACAAGCTCGCGCTGAGCAGCGCAGCGATCGTATGCTTCGCGGGCCTTCCGACCGCCGCTTTCGCGGAAGAAGCCGACACCGACCAGGGCAGCTCGGAAGGCGACATTCTCGTCACCGGCTGGCGCGCCAGCACCAAGACCGACACCCCGCCGATCGAGGTTCCGCAGCCCGTCACCACGATCACGGCGGACCAGTATCTGTCGCAGGGCGCGATCAACATCAGCGACACCGTGAAGTACGCCGCCGGTGTGCTCGCCAACCCCTACGGCCGTGACACCCGCGTCGACGGCTTCAACATCCGCGGCATCGATGCGCTGCAGTTCCGCGACGGCATGCGCGACATCTTCAGCTACTACGCCTCGATCACTTCGGACCCGTACAACTTCGAGCGCGTGGAAATCGTGCGCGGCCCGGCTTCAGTGCTGTTCGGCCAGGGTTCGATCGGCGGTCTCGTCAACCTCGTCAGCAAGACCCCCGGCTTCGAAACCCGCGGCGAAGTCAGCGCCACTTACGGCAGTTACGATCGCAAGGAAGTCTTCGGTGACGTCAACGTGGCGCTGGCAGACAACGTCGCCGTTCGCCTCGTCGGCCATGCCCGCGATGCCGATACCTACGTGGACCATGTCGCCGACGACCGCGTGATGTTCGCGCCCTCGATCCGCTGGCAGCCTACGCCCGACACCGATATCGTGCTGAACGGCCTCTACCAGGAGGACGACGCCGGTTCGACCTCGCAGTTCCTGCCCATCGTCGGCACTTTCCGCCCCAACACCGCCTATCCCGAAGGCAGGCTCGATCCCTACACTTTCGTCGGCAAGCCGGGCTGGGACAAGTATTCGGGCCGCTCGCTGCAGGGCGGCGGTGCGATCACGCACAATTTCTCGGAAAACGTGCGCATCAGCCTGAAGGCGCGCTACATCGACAGCGACCTCGACTACAATTACCACGGCGTGGACGCCTATACCAACCCGACCGACCCATTCCTGCCCTATGCGGATTACGGCACGTACGGCCGGACCATCGGCATGTCCTCCAGCGCCTCGCGCGCCCGGATGAACGTGTTCTCGACCGACAACAACGCCCAGTTCACTTTCAACACCGGCGCCCAGATCGAGCACAAGCTGCTGGTCGGCGTGGACTACAGCTGGAACAAGGTTTCCAAGCAGACGACTTACGGTGCGGGCGAACTGGTCGACCTCTACGACATCGACTACGATGCGATTTCGTCCTACGAACCGACCGGCGCCTTCGTACCGGAGAGCCAGAAGCAGCTCGGCTTCTACGTGCAGGACCAGATCCGCTTCTTCGACCGCGTCTCGGTGGTGCTGGGCGGACGCCGCGACCGCGTGACCTCCTCGGCCGGTTCGACCGACCACGCCACCACGTTCCGTGCCGGTATCATCGGTGAACTGGGCGCGGGCGTCTCGCCGTTCTTCAGCTACACCGAAAGCTTCCTGCCGGTAGCCGGTTCGATCCAGAACGAGGACGGCACGTCGGGCGGCGCCTACAAGCCGCAGACCGGCACCCAGTTCGAAGCGGGCTTCAAGTGGCAGCCCGAGGCTCGGACGCTGGTTACTGTCACCGCGTTCCGCATCAAGGAGCGCAACCGCGTGCTCTACCTTGCCAACAACGCGACCACGCAGTCGGGCGAGCTGACCACCAAGGGCGTCGAAGTCGAGGCCAGCCACACCCTGCCGGGCAACTTCGAGCTGCTGGTCAACTACGGCTACAACAAGAGCAAGGCTTCCGAGAGCCTCGACTACATGCCGCGCCACATCGCCTCGGCCTGGACGACCAAGACCTTCGGCGTCGGCGACGGTGCGCAGCTGCGCCTCGGCGGCGGCGTGGTCTACACCGGCAAGCGTCGCTCGGTCGGCCCGGCCTGGACGATCATCACCCCGGACTACACCACCGTGGACGCCCTGGCCGAGATCACCTGGGACAAGTGGCGCTTCTCGATCAATGCCACCAACCTGCTCGACAAGCGCTACTACGCCTCCTGCCTCGCCCGCGGCGACTGCTTCGTGGGCGCCCCGCGCAACGTGATGGGAACGGTCGGCTTCCGTTTCTGACGGTATCCCGCGTCTGACGACAATGAGAAGGGCGCCTGCTTCGAAAGCAGGCGCCCTTTTCGCGTCTGGAGGAAAGGCCCGGCCGGGGCAGGTTATCGGGTGGAGCACCCCGGCCGGTCGGCGGAGCCTATTTGCCCGCGCCGGAGTCTCCAGCATATTTCGCGTAGTCGATCCCCAGCTGCTGGAGATAGGAATCGTATTTCGCGGGATCGTAGTAAGTGCCCTGCATTTCCGGGCGGAACTGCTTCATCACCCGCGCATTGCGATCGATCGCGGGCATGTCCGTGGCGGCGATCAGCGGATCGTATTTCTGGCCCTTGAGTTGGACATTGGTGAACCAGGTCTTCGCCTCGGTGACCAGTTGCGGCGTCGTCGCGATGTCGAGAATGGTCATCGCCACGGCCTTCGCACCCACCACGGTGCCCTTGTGAGCGATCGGGGTCGCCATCGCCATGGCCGCCGTGGAATGGTGAAAGATCACGTTGGGAATATTGGCCGGATAGCTGATCGTAACGGTCGGCACCGTCCACATGACATCGCCGATATCGTCCGAAGCGCCTAGCCCCGGGCCGGTTCGCGTTTCCGGCGTGGAAAGCGGCGTGACCTTGTCCGGCAGCGGCTCCTGCTTCAATCCGTTGCGGGTCTGCACCGCCCTGGCGAAGCCCTGATCGGCCGCCGACCACTGTGGCACGCCGACCGTCTCGATATTGGCCTGGAGCGCCTCTGCCAAGGGACGGTTGGCATAGTTGGGCGCCGCGAAGCCCAGCACCTTGCGCGTGACTTTCGTGCCGGTCGCCAGGGCCGCGGCCTCGGAAATCGTATTGCCGGTCTCGTAGAGCCCCCGCAGCGCGGCGAAATCGCGCTCGCGGAAATAATACCAGTCGGAGGCATGGGCCGGCACGACATTGGGCTGGCCGCCGCCTTCGACGATGACGTTGTGCGAGCGCTGGGTCAGCGGCAGATGCTCCCGCCGGAAGTTCCACATGACGTCCATCAGCTCCACCCCGTCCAGCGCGCTGCGCCCGTCCCACGGCATGGCTGCCGAATGCGCGGTCTTGCCGGTGAAGTCGTACTGGACCGAGATCATGCCGTTGAGCCCGAGATCGCCCCAGCCGGTGCCGAAACCCGTGCCGACATGGGCGAAGATCGAGACGTCCACGTCCTTGAACATGCCCGCGCGCACGTAATAGGCCTTGGTGCCGAGCAGTTCCTCGGCCACGCCCGGCCAGAGCATCAGCTGCCCCTCGATCCCATGCTTCTGCATCACCTGCTTGGCGGCGATGGCAGCGGCCACCATCAGCGGCATGCCCGAGTTGTGGCCCTCGCCGTGCCCCGGCGCCCCTTCCACGACCGGTTTCACCTCGGCCACGCCCGGCACTTGCGAAATGCCCAGCAAGCCGTCGATATCGCTGCCCAGCGCGATCTTCGGCCCGCCCTTGCCCCAGCTGGCGGTGAAGGCGGTGGGCACACCGGCAATGCCGCGCTGAACGGTGAAGCCGTTCTTTTCGAGGATGCCGATCAGGTATTCACTGGTCTTCTGCTCCTGGAAGCCCGGCTCGGCGAAGCTGTAGATCTGGTCGACCATGACCTGGATCTGCTTGCGCTGCGCCTCCACGGCGGCGGCGACTTCCTGCTTCACCGCCGGGTCGGCGGCGGCGCTTGCCGGAGCCGCTCCCAGAGCGGTTCCGGCCAGTGCTGCGGCAAGGGCAAGGCTTGCGGTTTTCCCCCTCATGGCCGTCACTCCTTCGGCGCGGCCAGGGTGGGGTACTTGATGCCCAACTGGTCGAGGTAGCTCGGGTACTTCGCCGGATTGTAGTAGTACTTCTCCATCAGCGGGCGATAGAGCTGCATGTTGCGCTCGTTGAGCCAGATCGCCGGGACATCGGCATCGGTCAGGACCGGCGCGTAAGTGTCGGTCTTGAGCTGGACGTCGGTGTAATAGGCCTTGGCATCGGCGATGATCTTCGGCGTCGTCATCAGGTCCAGCACGGTCATGGCCACGGCCTTGGCCCCCGCTTCCACGCCCTTGTGCGCGATCGGCGTGGCCATGGCGAAAGCCGACGTGGCGTTGTGGCCGATCATGTTGGGGATGTTGGAGGGGAAGCGGATGGTAATCGTCGGCACCGCCCACATGACGTCGCCGATATCGTCCGAGCCGCCGCCCATGGAGGGCTTGCGGTTCTCCGGGGTCGAAAGCTCGGAAACCTCGCTCTTGAGCGGTTCCACCTTTCGCTCGTTCAGCGTCTGCGCGGCCTTGGCGAAGGCCTGGTCGGCGGCGCTCCACTGCGGCATGCCGACGGCCTTGATATTGACGTAAGCCGCCTCGGCCAGCGGCTTGTTGCCGAAGTTGGGCGCGGCATAGCCCAGCGTCTTCTGCGTCACGGTGGTGCCGGTGGCGAGCGCGGCGGCTTTGGCGATGTCGTTGCCGGTCTCGTAAAGCTTGCGGATGTCCGCGAATGTGCGCTCGCGGAAGAAATACCAGACCGAGGCCTTGTCCGGCACCACGTTCGGCTGCCCGCCGCCATTGGTGATGATCATGTGCGATCGCTGGGTGAGCGGCAGATGTTCGCGGCGGAAGTTCCAGGCGACGTCCATGATCTCCACCGCATCGAGCGCGCTGCGTCCGTCCCAGGGCATGCCTGCCGAGTGCGCGGTCTTGCCCTTGAAGCTGTACTCCACCGAGACCATGCCGTTCATGCCCAGCTCGCCATAGGCGGTGCCGAAGTCCGAACTGACATGGGTGAAGATCGAGGCATCGACGTCCTTGAACATGCCCGCCCGCACGTAATAGGCCTTGGTCGCCAGCAGTTCCTCGGCAACCCCCGGCCAGAGCATGAGCCGTCCCTCGATGCCGTGCTTTTCCATCACCTTCTTGGTGGCGATGGCGGCGGCGACCATCAGCGGCATGCCGGAATTGTGCCCTTCTCCGTGGCCCGGCGCGCCGTCCACCATGGGTTTCACATAAGGCAGGCCCGGCACTTGCGACACGCCCAGCACGTCGTCGATATCGCTGCCCAGCGCGATCTTCGGCCCGCCCTTGCCCCAGGTGGCGGTGAAGGCGGTGGGAATGCCGGCAACGCCCTTGGTCACGGTGAAGCCGTTTTTCTGGAGAATGCCGGTCAGGTATTCGCTGGTCCTCACTTCCTGGAAGCCGGGCTCCGCGAAGCTGAAGATCTGGTCCACCATGACCTGGATCTGCTTGCGCTGCGCCTCCACTTCGGCGGCGACTTCCTTCTTCAGTTCCGGCGAAGCCTCCGCATGGGCGGCAGTGACCGCGAGAGGCTGGACGAGCGCGGCACCGGCAAGGGCGGCGGTCATAATGGTGCGGGTAAACAGGCGCATTTTCTCTTCTCCTCTCGCGACCTTAGAATTCCACTTTGGCCGACACGCGGAAGGTGCGGCCGATCACGTCGTAACGGCTGCGGTTGGTCTGGGCATAGGCAGGCACGTTGTTGCCGTCGGGACCGTTGCCGACAAGCACCGGATCCTTGTCGAGCAGGTTGTTGACGATGAAAGTCAGGTGGCCGGTCCCGTTCAGGGCCGGGAACTTGAAGTCCACCGAACCGTCGAAGTAGAGCGCGCCGTCGATGTTGTTGTCATTGATCGTGCGGTTCTGCGCGGTGCTGGCAGGGCAGTTGCCGTTACACTCGATCCACTCGTTGCTGTAGACGCCGTCGGTGAAACCGCGACCGACGAGGTTGAAGGTCACGTCGTCCAGCTCGTAGAAGGCGCTGACGCGGTAGACCCAGTCGGGCGAGGCGTAAGTGCCGCTGGAAAGCACCCCGGCATAGTCGATCGGGAAGCTGATGCCGTCGTCGATCACGTTCTCGATATAGTGCGTCGCCTGGCCGTGGATGCGGAACTGGCCCGGCCCGATCGGGAAGGCATAGCTCGCCTCGAAGTCGAGCCCGCTGGTCTTCTGGGTGGAGAAGTTGATCGGGGTGAGGTCGATCGTGCTGAGCGCCCCGTTCACGAACTTGATGTTGGGGCAATAGGCGGCAACGCCCTGGTCGTAGCAGAGATCGACCGTCTGCTGCGCGGTGATGGAGCCGATCGCGTCCTTGATCTTGATCTGGTAGTAATCGACCGAGGCACTGAAGCCGGGCAGGAACGAAGGCGTGAAGACGCCGCCCAGGGTCCAGCTATTGGCCTTTTCGGGCATGAGGTCCGGGTTGCCGAAGGCGTTCTGCACGAACTGCTGCGATCCGGTGACCGGCGCATTGGCGCCTGCCGGGATGATGACGGTATTGGTGCGCGCCGTGCCTGCTGCGAAGAGTTCCTCCAGGTTGGGTGCGCGGATGTCGTGGCTGATATTGCCGCGCAGGCGGAAGTCGTCGACGACCTGCCAGTTGGCGCCGACCTTCCAGGTGCCCACCCAGCCCGATGTCGAGTAATGCGTGCCGCGCGCGGCGGCATTGACGTTCACGCCGTCCACGATCGGGATATCGAGTTCGAGGAAGCCCTCGTAGACGTCATACTTGCCCCGGTTGACGCGGTAGTTGCCGTAGAGCCAGCCCGAATTGTACATCGGATCGACCGAACCGTTGATCTGCTCCCGCCGCCATTCCACGCCGGTCGCCATCGACAGCGGCCCCGCCGGAAGGTCGAACAGTTCGCCGCTGATCGTCGCGGCGGCAACGTCCTGCTTGATGGTCTGGCGGCGCAGCGGCTGATTGCCGTCGTTGAAGATGTAGTTCAGCGCTTCCTGGGAAGGGCCGTCGGTGCCGAGCCGGTCGATAGGCACGCAGCCGTTGCCGGGATTGCTCAGGGTGGAGCGGCAGACGATGCTGCCGTCGGCCGCGAAGACCGCGTCCTGCGCCAGCGCCATGCGCGCGTTGATCCAGGAATTGGTCAGCGCCTCGCGGGTCTTGGTCACGCCCTTCTGATAGTAGGCGTCCCAGGCCATCGAATTGCCGAACAGGCCCAGATTGCCCTTGGCCCCGCCGACGAAGCGATAGACCTCGCGCTTGTTGTCGCTGCCGGGGATCGGAAAACCGGCGTTGGAAGTGCCGATTGTGATCGAGGACAGGCCCTGCGCCGCCATCTGCGCGGCGACGGTGGGATACTGGCTGAGCAGGTAGGCGTTGTCCGCGGCGATGGTCACGCCGGTGCTGGGCGTCTGCTGATAGGAACTCGCGCTGATCGAGCGGTTGTAGGAAAACTGCCCGAAGATCTCGACGCTGGGGGTGATCTCGAACGAGGCGCGCTGGAACACGCTCAGCCGTTCGTCGAGCGGAACCAGCGTATTGGTGCCGACATGGCCCGCCAATGTCGTCTGCCAGTCGCCCCCGATCATCCACGGGCTGGACACTGTGCCGTAGTTGAGCTGCGCGGTCTGGCCCGCGCCCAGGAAGTAGGTGCCGCGCAGCGGGCCGCTGCTGACCAGACCACCTGCGGTATAGCCCGAAGGCCCGACCCCGCCCAGCACCAGGCGCTGCGGCTCGCCGTTGGTGCCGTTATAGGCCGGGTTGTTGATCATGAAGTAACCGCTGTCGTTCCAGTCGCGGTCGATCCCTTCCTCGCGGTCCTGATGGAACCACGAGACGTTGGTGAGCAAGTGCAGCCGGTCGTCCAGCAGCGAAAAGCCCGCCGTGCCCGAAAGGCGGTAGTTGAAACCGTCACCGTACGTCGAAAGCCCGGTATCGGCGGAGAACTTGAAGCCCTTGTAGCCGGTGTCGAGGATGAAGTTGACGACACCGCCCACCGCGTCCGAACCATAGGCCGCCGAGGCGCCGCCGGTGATCACTTCGACCCGCTTCACAAGGTCCTGCGGGATCGTGTTGATGTCCACCGTGCCGCCGACCGAGGAGGCGACGGAGCGCTGGCCGTCCACCAGCACCAGGGTGCGCCCTACGCCCAGGCCGCGCAGACCGATCGAGTTGATGCCTGCCGCGGCGTTCGAAAGGCCGCCGGACTGGGTGCCCGAAGTGCCGCTGCCCGCGATGGCGGGAAGCTGGTTCACGAAGTCCGAAATGTTCGCGGGCGCCTGCGCGGCGATATCCGCCTCGCCCAGCACCGCCACCGGCGTGGGCGCGCTGTAGCCGTCGCGAACGATGCGCGATCCGGTAACGACCACTTCGGTCATGGGTGCTTCGCTCTCGACGGCTTCCGGCACCGCTTCCTGGGCCATGGCAGGCGCCGCGATCAGGAGGGGTACGGCCGCCGTTGCCAGGAGCAGCGCGCGCTTCCCGGGCTGGCGGTGCGGCGGGGGCGGCGTCTGGGTCGACCTCATGTGCATGGGTAATCCTCCGGGATCTGAACCTTATTTTTCACCAACAGGTGTCCCGTCCCGCGAGGATGAGAAAGGCAGTCCCAGGCGTGCCGGACGAAGCGCCGCGATGCGCGGTGCCGTCCGTTGTCATGCAACCCGTTTTCCCCTGACCACGCGTTTCCGGTGGTCCCATCCATCCCGGCTGCACCTTTGTGGCGCTTCGCCGGGACGGGTCGATCTTAGCGAGAAGGGCCTGTGCAATCCCACGAAACATTGCTCGATTGCAGCACGTTTTTGACAGATTCCATCAATGAGGACGGCAAACGCGACGGATATTTACACGCGCCCTGCAAAACGCGTTCGTTCCGGGCGAGCGGAAACCGGGTGATTCGTGAAATGCAGTGCAGCAATCGCCATGGTTTGGTGGAAGCCGACCCGCAAATGCAGCTCTCTTATGGAATTTCACGCGATTTCCGATTTTCGAGCAGGATTTCAAACCCGACACCCTCCTCAGACCCGATAAGAACGGGGAACCGGCGCGGGCATTTCTGTTAGGGTCACCTCGATGCTGCGGCGCAACAAGCACGCGGCGCCGGAACGAAGCCGGAAGAACGCCGGCCGGGTCATGAGGGAAGCAATCATGTCTATCGTCACCTCGTTGAAGCACGTCCTGTTCACAGCGACGGCCAGCCTTGCCGTCCTGCCCGCCGTGCAGGCCATGGCCGCGCCCAACCCGGTGAAGAGTTCACCCGACGGTGCCCTGCTTCCAGTCTCGGTGGACGGCGACAAGGGCAAGGTCCTGCTCACCCTTCCCGCTGCCGACTCCGAGGGCATTTCCGGCCGCTACCTGTTCACCCAGGCGATCAAGACCGGGCTGGGCTCCGCCGATATCCGCATCGATCGCGGCATGCAGGGCGAAACCCGCGTGCTGGCCTTCAGGCGCATGGGCGCCAAAGTGGCCGTGCTCTTCGAAAACCCGCGCTATACGGCCAGCGGCGACGCCGCCGTGCTCCAGGGCGCCCGCGCCAGCTTTCCCTTCAGCACCGTCGCCATGCTCGATATCGTGGAAAACGCTTCAGGAGCGGGTGCCACCGTGGACCTGACGCCCCTTCTCACCAGCGACGCCATGGACCTTGCCGGCGCCCTCGGTGCCGCCGCGAAAGGCTTTCGCATTTCCGACAAGCTGAGCGCGGTCGATACCGCCGCGGTCAAGGTCTTCCCCCGCAATATCGAGTTCGAGGCCGTGCAGACCTTCGTGTCCGACACGCCGGGCCGCGAAGTGGAGACGATCGCGCCGGACCCGCGCATGGTCAGCTTCACCGTTCATTCCTCGCTGGTGGCCCTGCCCGAGCCGGGCTTCGTGCCGCGCCGCTTCGACATCCGCTCCGGCGCCCACGCCACCCAGGTCTACGATTTCGGCACCCCGCTCGGCTCACCCGTGCTGACCGAATACGCCAACCATTTCCGCCTCGAAAAGACCGACCCCACAGCTGCGCGCTCGCCGGTGAAGAAGCCCATCGTCTTCTATATCGACAGCGCCGCACCGGAGCCGATCCGCACCGCGCTGGCCGAAGGCGTGCAGTGGTGGGCCGATGCCTTCGACGCCGCCGGCTTCATCGGTGCGTTCCGGGCCGAGATCCTTCCCGCAGGCGTCGATCCGCAGGACGTGCGCTATAACGTGGTCAACTGGGCGGACCGCCAGAACCGCAGCTGGTCCTACGGCGGCGGCGTGATCGATCCGCGCACCGGAGAGATCGTCAAGGGCAACGTCGTGCTCGGCGCCTTGCGCGTCCGGCAGGACATCTCGATCTTCGAAGCCCTGGTGGGAACCGCCGGGGACGATACCGGCACCGCCAACGATCCGGTCCGCGTCTCGCTCGCCCGCATCCGCCAGCTCGGCGCGCATGAAGTGGGCCATGCCATCGGCTTCGTCCACAACTTCTCGGCCAGTCTTCAGGACCGCGCCTCGGTGATGGACTATCCGGGGCCGAAAGTCGCCATCGCGAATGGGAAGCTGGACCTCGGCGACGCCTATGCCGCCGGCATCGGCGCCTGGGACAAGTTCACCGTGGACTGGCTCTACGGCCAGCCCGCGCCCGGCGTCGATCCCGATAAGGCGGCCGCCGACAAGGCCGTCGCCGCCCATGCCGCCGGTTTCATCTTCGGCACCGATATCGACGGCCGCGCAGCGGACCTCGCCGTTCCCGGCGTCAACATGTGGACCGAAGGGCAGGACAAGCCCGAGGACCTTGCCCATACCATGCAGGTCCGCCGCATCGCGCTCGATACTTTCGGCCCGCACGTGCTGCATTCGGGCGAGCCGCTGTCCAACTTGCGCCGCAAGTTCGTGCCGATCTGGCTGTTCCACCGCTATTCGGTGGACGCCACCGGCAAGATCGTGGGCGGCGTGCGCTACGACTATGCCGTGGCGGGCGACGGGCGCCCCGCGCCAAGCCCCGTACCTGCCGCCGAGCAGCTCGCCGCAATCGATGCCCTGGTGGGAACCCTCTCCGAACGGGAACTGACGGTCCCCGCCGCGCTCTCGATGATGCTGTCCAGCGGCACCAGCGCCCGGCCCGATGCCGAGGCGCAGCGCGAATTCCTGCGCAGCGCGGGATCGGCGGTGTTCGATCCGCTGGTAGCGGCCGAAGTGGCGGCGCAAGTCACGCTGGACAGCCTGCTGGCCCCCGCGCGCTTGGCCCGGCTTCAGATCCAGCACGGCTACGACAGCGCCCAGCCCGGCGTCGAAACCCTGCTTGCCAAACTTCAGCCGGTGATCGCCGCGCATGACAGCGCCGCCGGGCGCCGCATCGCCCACCGCACGATCCTCTCGATCGCCGCCTCCGCCCACGACGCCGAAACCCCGGCAGACGTCGCCGCCGAACTCGACGGCTATCTCATCGCGCTTTCCCGCACATATGCGAAAGCCGGAGGCGAATCGTCCCGCGCCCTGTGGGAACGCGCCGTCGCCGCGACCTTGACCGACCCGAAGCGCCTTCAGGCGGAGATCGACAAGTCCGGCAGGCCCCGTCCGGCAGTCCCTGCAGGCATGCCGATCGGCGGAGAGACCGGCTGGTTCGACGAAACGATGGAATAAAACAACAAAAACGTTCGCATCCGGTTTGAATTCAGAAAGATCGCGGTCATACTCCTTCACATAAACAACAGGGGACGCGAACTGCCATGGATATCCGAACCGGCCAGATGACTGCGCATCATCTCCATGGGAGCCGCCCCGCCTTGCATCAACTGGACGAGACCGATTTTCGCCTCATGCGCGCCCTGGTCAGCGACGGGCGCGCTTCCGACGTATGGCTGGGGGAGAAAGTCCATCTCTCCAGCACCGCCGTGGCGCGCAGGCGCAAGATCCTGGAGGAATCCGGGCACATCACCAATTACTCCGCCAATCTCAACGCCGCCGCGCTGGGCTTCGGCACATTGGTGGTGGTGTCGATCGAACTCGTGTCCCAGGCCGAGAACGTGCTTCAGGATTTCGAGACTGCCGTTCTACAGAGCCCGTCGATGCGTTTCTGCGCATTCATCTCGGGCGATACCGACTTCCTCATGATCCTCAACGTGCATTCACTGGAGGATTACGACATGATCTACCGCAAGGAACTGTCGGTCCTCCCCCACGTATCGCGCATCCGCAGCAGCTTCGTATTGCGCGAAGTGGCCAACCGGCAAATCGCGCCGGTGATCCTCGGGGGACTGCGGTGACGGACTAGGGCGTAAACTCATAAATGACACCATCGAGGTTTGAGGCAAAATGGCTCAGCGCAAGAAGGCAGGGCGAAGGAATATGTCGATATTTCAAGTCCTGCCGACGCAGCGCTGGGCCATTTTGGTCAAATCCCGCAGGGACGCCCGAATGGCTTCCATCTAGAACCGAAGCGACCTTGGACGGGCAACCAGCCCGCCCCGCGGCCACTTCGGCCCGAGCTGTTCGCCATTCGGGCGCCTCGATGGTGTCATTTATGAGTTTACGCCCTAGACCCGTCCCTCACTTCTTCGCCGGAAGCGCTTCGTCCGCATAGATTGCAGTCTGCGGCGCGCTACCGGCAGCAACCTGCCCCCGGTACATGCCCGGGGAATTGAGCGCGAAGGCGGGCATGCCTTCCGGACCCATCGCGATCAGGCCGCCGTCTCCGCCGATGGCGCCGACCGAATCGATCGTCTCCTGCGCGGCGGCGGCAAGGGGCCGGTGCAGGTAGGCCACCCGGTCGCAGACTTGCCGCGCTGCGCTTTCGCGGATGAAGTATTCGCCCGAGCCGGTCGCGGAAACCGCGCACTGCCCGTTCCGGGCGTAAGTACCTGCGCCGATCACCGGCGAATCGCCGATGCGGCCCCAGCGCTTGCCGGTCATGCCGCCGGTCGATGTGGCGGCGGCCAGATTGCCCGAGGCATCCAGCGCCACCGCGCCGACCGTGCCATAGCGATGGGTGGGATCGAGCCGCGCCTGGTGATTCTTGCGCCATTCCAGCAATTGCTGCCAGCGCTTCTCCGTGCGGAACCATGAGGGATCGACCTGTTCCAGCCCCTGCTCTCGCGAGAAGCGATCCGCACCTTCCCCTGCGAGCATGACATGCGGGCTATGATCCATCACCGCGCGCGCGGCATCCACCGGGTGACGGGTGCGGGTGATCCCGGCAACCGCGCCCGCCTTGAGGGTCCGGCCGTCCATGATCGCCGCATCGAGTTCGTTGCGCCCCTCGGCCGTGAAAACGGCGCCGCGCCCCGCATTGAACAGCGGATTGTCCTCCAGCACATGGATGGCCGCGGTAGCGGCATCGAGCGAGGTCCCGCCCTTGTCGAGCACCCCGGCGCCTGCGCGCAGGGCCTCGTCCAGACCCTCGCGATAAGCCTTTTCCTGTTCGAGGCTGAGCGAACCCCGCTCGATCACGCCCGCGCCGCCGTGGATCGCCAGCGACCATTTCGGCGCGTCTGCCGACGCCGCCCCCAGGCCTGCGCTCGCCAGGGCAAGAGTGATGAGACCTGCAAGATACCTGCCGCGCATTCGAATTCTCCCAGACGCCGATCGGTGCCGCCACGCCTTCGCGGCAGGAGACGTCCGAATGCAAGACCCGATGCGCGTCGGGAGCACAAAAAAAAGGCCGGTCCGAAGACCAGCCTTTGAAAAGTTTTTGGGAGAGGATGCCTGAAAGGCCCGTCCTATGTGGTCGAGAATCGGGATTTGCGCAAATGAGGAAAAGAAATGCGGTGTTGCATAACGTGCAACCATTCACGGGTTTCCGTCATTTGGCGGGTTCATTCTCCGCGCATTTACGGAATGTGATTGCGCTTTGCTCAACCTTGGAAAGCGCCTGATCCCCGCCTGGACGCCTGCCGCGATGCGGGCTGATACCACACTAAACCAAGCATTTTTCGATAAACCATACAGGCTACGGTTACTGGACGCGGCATGACGCACTGTCAGCCCCCTGCCCGACAATGGATTTCAGCCGCCGCGTGAAGCTCAACTCAACCGGCGGGCCTGAATCGCCGCTTTCGTGCGTTCAGAAATGGGCGAGATAGCCGCCGTCCACGCCGATGACCTGCCCCGTCACATAACTTGCTGCATCCGAGGCCAGGAATAGCACCGGCCCGACGATCTCTTCCGGTCGCCCCCAGCGTCCCAGCGAGGTTCGGCGGGCAAGGTGCTCCGCCACGGCCGGATCCGCGACCATCGCCGCATTGGCCTCGGTCGCGAAGTAGCCGGGCGCCACGGCGTTGACGGTGATTCCGCGCGGGCCGAGTTCTGCCGCCAGCGCGCGCGTCATCGCGTCGAGCCCGCCCTTGGCCATGGTATAGGCGGCATCGCCGGAGCGGGCGATCTGCCCGGCGATCGACGTGACGTTCACGATCCGCCCGCCCGCCGCCATGCCGGGCGCGAGCTGGCGCGCAAGGTCGAAGGGCGCGACAAGGTTGATCTCCAGCATCGTCCGCACCGCCTCGCGGTCGAGCAGGTCCATGCTCCGGCGGTTGCGAAGTCCGGCATTGTTCACCAGGACATCGATCCGTCCCAGCGCCTGCAGCACTTTCCCCGCCGCCGCTTCGTCGGCCAGATCGAAGACCGCCACTTGCGCCGCGCCGCCTTCGGCCAGGATATCGCGCCGCACCGCCTCCAGTGCGTCTGCCCGCCTGCCGTGAAGCACCACGCTCGCCCCCGCCCGCGCCAGCCCGAGGGCGATTTCCCGGCCGAATCCGCCGCCCGCGCCGGTGACGAGGGCTGTGCGGTCAGCGAGAAATTTCGCGGTAGGAGCGGTCGGCGCGGGAGGAGGAAGAGTCATGCCATCCCGTTACAATCCCTGCCCTTTCGCGGCCAGCCCCGACTTCAAGGAGCCCGCCGCCTTGACCATGTATTAGCCTATCTTCATGTTTTAATGGCACTTTTTACAGTACCACCGCTTACCCCGAAATCCCTGCCATTGGCCGCAATAGAAAACCTTGCGCTTGACGATGCTTTCTCAACCAAATAGCTAGACAAGCACACCGCACGGGATCGGATGACCAGGCCGCCCATGCAGATCCAAGGTTCCCTGGTCCGCGGCATTTGATCGGGAAGCAGCTTGCTCCGCGTTACCAACCGCTAAAGCGCGCGATGCTCAGGCGACAGCGCCAGGCATCGTGTTCCCCTCACGCCAACGATGAGGTGATACGATGCAGACCATGACCCCGCGCGCCTGACGCGCCTCCACGGCTGAACAGCAGGATTTTCGAATAGCCGACCGACCAACGGCGGCTTCGAAGAGACCTGCGCCCATACGCCATGCGCCGGAACATACTGTTTCCGGCAAGGCCGTGACGCGCCTCGTTCCGGCGTCATCCGGGCCTGCCCGACAGGCCCCGGTCGCTGCCGTGCGCCCTTCAAAATCCAAAGAAATCAGACGCCCGGAACGAAACCCCCGGCACGAAACCGGCGCGCAGTTGCAACAGGGATAGACTTGAATGTTTCGCAGTTTCACCACCGCCAGTCCGCTCGCACTGGCCGTTTCCTTGGCCGTAACCGCACCGGCACTCGCCGCCGAGGAGAACGCAGCGCCCAATAGCGCCGCTATCGATAGCGCCATCGCCGATAGCGGCAGCGGAGAGGCCATCGTCGTCACCGCCTCGCGCCGCCGCGACGAGAACGTGCAGGACGTGCCGGTCGCCATCAGCGTGATCAGCGCCGCCACCCTGGAACGGCGCGGCGACTATACGCTGGGCTCGATCCAGCAGCAGGTCCCCAGCCTTCAGGTGATCACCTACAACCCGCGCAACACCAACATCAACATTCGCGGCCTGGGCTCGAACATCTCGCTCACCAACGATGGGCTGGAAAACGGCGTCGGCTTCTACATCGACAACGTCTACTACGGCCGCGTCGGCCTTGCCCAGTTCGACCTTGTCGATCTGCAGGGCATCGAAGTGCTGCGCGGCCCGCAGGGCACGCTGTTCGGCAAGAACACCACTTCGGGCGTGATCAACGTCACCTCGCGCAAGCCCAGCTTCGACCCTGAGCTTTCGGCCGAGGCCAGCATCGGCAACTACGGCTTCTACCAGGTTCGCGCCTCGGGTTCGGCCGGGATATTCAAGGACCTGCTGGCCGTGCGCCTGTCCGGCGCGATCAGCGAGAACGACGGGTTCCTCTGGAACAAGACCACCAATACCCGCGCGCAGGACTACCTGAACAAGTCCATCCGCGGACAGCTTCTCTTCACGCCCGACCCGGACTTCGAGGTCCGCATCATCGGCGACTACGCCAAGCAGAAGCAAAATCACGTCCTCAACGTCTTCGCCGGCCTGCATACGACCTATGCGGACGGCACGACCATCGCCAACAACTGGGCCCAACGCGCCGCGCGCTTCCCCGGCTATACCCTCCCCAGCTTCAACGCCTTCGACCGCGTGGGCGAAGCGGACAGCCACTACCAGTCGGAAATGGCCGGATACGGCGTATCGGGCGAGGTCAACTGGAACCTCGGCGGGCCGACGCTGACCTCGATCACCGCCTATCGCTGGTGGGACTGGAACCCCGCCAACGACGGCGACAGCACCTCGCTGCCGATCGTCACCAAGGCACAGCAGGCCAACCGCCAGCGCCAGTTCAGCCAGGAACTCCGCCTGGCCTCGAAGAGCGGCGGCAGCTTCGACTATGTGATCGGCGCCTATTACTTCTGGCAGATCGTGCGCGGCTACGGCGCTTCGCGTTACGGCCCGGCGGCGGCCTTGTGGAACCTGCCGAATGCCAACCAGACGATCGCCAATGCCGCACTGGACGGGTTCGAATCCAACTCCACCTCGACGCCCGAGACCAAGACATTCGCCGTCTTCGGCCAGACCGACTGGCACATCACCGATGCCCTGACCCTCACCACCGGGCTGCGCTTCACCCATGAGAAGAAGTCCGGCGCCTTCTCGCAATACTGGGTGGACGGTGCGGACATCTCCGGCTTCACCGCCGCGCAGCAGACGGCGATCAACGCCATCCGCACCCAGTTCAACCCGGTCACCAGCTATGCAACCAGCTTCACCGACGACAGCCTTTCCGGGCTGGTGACGCTGAACTGGAAGGTCGCCCCGGACGTCAACGTCTACGGGTCCTATTCGCGCGGCAACAAGTCGGGCGGGCTCAACCTTTCCGTCCTGCCCGCCGGGATCGATCCCGACGTGAAGCCGGAAAAGGTCGACGCCTTCGAACTGGGCGTGAAATCCCAGTTCCTCGATCGCCGCGCCACTTTCAACGCGGCCGGATTCTGGACCGAGATCAGCGACTACCAGACCACCATCACCGATCTTCCGGCAGGCGCCGTGGTCGGCCGCCAGTACATCTCGAACATCCCCAAGGTCCGCTCGCGCGGGATCGAGGGCGAATTCAACATCGCCCCGACCGACAGCCTCGCCTTCAATGCCTCGGCGACTTACACGGACGCCACTTACGTCACTTACAGGAATGCCCCGCAGGCCTTCGAATACCAGAACCTGGGCGCGATCCAGGATCTCTCGGGCGCGCGGCTGCCCGGCGTGCCCAAGTGGGCCTGGACCATCGGCGCGGACTTCAACACCGTGCTGGGCGAACTCGGCGGCAAGGAAGTGGGTATCTACGCCCATGCCGACTACGCCTACCGCACGAACTTCAACACATCGGCCTCGAACTCGGCCTGGGCGCAGATCCCCGGCTTCGGCATCGCCAACGGCCGCATCGGGCTGAGGACCGAGGACGGCCTCTGGGACTTCTCGATCTGGGCCAAGAACCTGTTCGACAAGGACTACTTCGTCAGCCTCAGCGCCGCGAACACCGGCGCGGTCACTGCCCAGGTGGGCGAACCGCGCACCTTCGGCGCGACCTTGCGCACCAAGCTCTGACAACCACCGCTCCCAACCAGGAGGCGCCTGCCATGGCATACCAGACTTTCCCGAGGCGGCATTCGAGACCGGAACACCGGGCACGACCGGAACAGCTCGGCGGCTGGCGCCTCCTGCGCTTCACCGCCATGTCGGTGCCGATCTACGCCGCCGCCCAGCCGATCATGGCCTTCGTGCCCGCGATCCTCTCGCGCCACTACGCCATTCCGCTGGCCGGGCTGGGACTGGTCTACCTGATCGGCCAGGTCGTCAACTCGTTGCTCGACCCGGTGATCGGCTCGCTCAGCGACCGCACCGTCAGCCGCTTCGGTCGTCGGCGCCCCTGGATCGCGGGCGGCGGGGTGCTGTTCATCATCGGCAGCGCCATGCTGTTCTTCCCGCCCCAGGGCGCCACCCTCGCCTGGGTCGGGATCGGCGTGATCTGCTACTATACCGGCGCCTCGATCACCCAGACCACGCTGATGGCCTGGTCCGGCGAGATCAGCGGCGATTACGACCAGCGCACGCGGATCGCCTCGCAGTTCACCCTGCTCTCTTCCGGGGCGCTGGTGCTGACGCTGCTGCTGCCCGCGCTGGCCGACCAGCTACGCCCGGACGACGGCCCGCTGCGCCTTACCCTGTTCGGCACGCTGGTGCTGGTCACCGCGGTTCCCGGCCTGCTGCTCACCCTGACCGCCGTTCCCGACTCCAGCGCCCCCACCGGCGCCGAGCCTTTCGCACTCGGCCGGACGCTGAAGGCGGTCTTCGGCAACCCCTTGCTGCTGCGCGTGCTCGCTGCGGACGCCGCCGTCACTGCCGGTCAGGGCGTGCGCACGGCACTGCTGCTGTTCATCGTCACCATCTATTTCCAGCGCCCCGAATGGGCGGCCGGGTTCTTCCTGCTCCAGTATTCGTTCGGCGTGCTGGCCGGGCCGATCTGGCGCCGCATCGGCCTGCACCTCGGCAAGAGCCGCGCCGCCGTGGCTGCGGAGCTGACACAGGCCGCCATCAACTTCGGCCTCGTCTTCCTCACCCCCGACCGTTTCGGCTTGATGATGGCCCTCGCCGTCGCCCAGGGCCTGTCGCAAGGATCGGGCAACCTCATGCTGCGCTCGATGGTGGCCGACGTCGCCGATCTCCACCGCGCCGAAACCGGCGAGGACCGCGTGGGGCTGTTCTACTCGGTGTTCAGCGTCTCGATGAAGCTCGGCGGCGCTTTGGCTTTCGGGATCGCCCTGCCGCTGGTGACGGCCTTCGGTTTCGACCCCAAGGCGGCCACGAACACGCCCGAGGCGCTGAACGCCCTGCTGCTGGTCTTCGCGCTCGGCCCGGCCCTTGCCCACACGCTGGCCGCCGCACTCGTCGCCGGGTTTCCGCTCGACGCGGGCCGCCACGCCGAGATCCGCCGCCAGCTCAAGGCGCGCGACGAGGTCCACGCCGCAGCTCTGGTGCCTGCCGAGTGACCGGGGCCGAATAATCCATCCCATTCAAGAAGAAGGAGTGAATGCCATGACTTCGATTGCCACTTACGCCAATGCCAAGGATCCCGCCTCCCCGCTCGACGTGGCGCCGATCACCGGCACCATCGGCGCCGAGATCCGGGGCGTCACGCTCTCCGGCGAACTCGGTGCCGATACCGTGCAGGCCATCAAGGACGCGCTCGTCCGCCACAAGGTGGTGTTCTTCCGCGGCCAGCACGAACTGACCGACCAGCGCCACGAGGAGTTCGCCTCGCTGTTCGGCGATCCGGTGGCGCATCCCACGGTGCCGGTAGCCGAAGGCTCGCGCTACCTGCTCGAACTCGACAGCAAGGAAGGCTATGCCGCTTCCAGCTGGCATACCGACGTGACGTTCACCGATGCCTATCCGGCAGGGTCGATCCTGCGCGCGATCACCATTCCCGAAGCGGGCGGAGACACCGTCTGGGCCAATACCGAAACGGCCTACGAAGGGCTGCCGGAGAGCCTGCGCCAGCTCGTCAACGGCCTCTGGGCGGTCCATTCCAACGACTATGACTATGCGCAAGTCCTCGGCAATGCGCCCAGGAACGACGATGCCACGAAGGAGCGCACGCTCTACCACAAGAACATCTTCGCCTCGACCGTCTACGAGACCGAGCACCCGCTGGTGCGCGTCCACCCGGTCTCGGGCCAGCGCGGGCTGCTGCTGGGCCATTTCGTCAAGCGCATCGTCGGGCTGAACCAGACGGATTCGGCACGCATCTTCTCGATCCTTCAGGAACACATCACCCGTCCCGAAAACGTCGTGCGCTGGCGCTGGCAGCCGGGTGACGTGGCGTTCTGGGACAACCAGGCCACCCAGCACCGCGCCGTCGCCGATTTCGGCCTCCAGCGCCGCACCCTGCGCCGCGCGACGATCGCGGGATCGGTGCCGGTAGCGATCGACGGCCGCCAGAGCCGCACCACCCGCAAGGAAAAAGCCACCCGTTACGAACCGGCCTGATCCCTCACACCCTGCACGGGCCGTTCACTTCCCGCGCCGCGCTCCCCAGCATCGACAGACGGGGCGCGGTGCGGGCTTTTTCTACCAAGGACCTCTTGATGAAATCCAAGCCTCTTGCCTTCGCCGCCGCCCTCGGCGCGGCCCTTCTCGCTTCCACCGCCGCGCCCGTCGCCGCGAAGGCGCCGGTTCCGGCCGGCACGGCCGCGCAGGCCCGCCCCAATTTCCTCGTCATCATCGCCGACGATCTCGGCTTCTCGGATCTGGGCGCCTTCGGCAGCGAGATCGCCACGCCCAATCTCGACAAGCTGGCACTGGACGGCCTGCGCCTGACCGGCTTCCACACCGCGCCCACCTGTTCGCCGACGCGCTCCATGCTGCTGTCCGGCACCGACAACCACCGCGCGGGCCTTGGCAGCATGGCGGAACTGACCGCGCCCAACCAGAAGGGCAAGCCCGGCTATGAAGGCTATCTCAGCCGCGACGTCGCCAGCCTGGCCGAACGCCTCCAGGCTGGCGGCTATCGCACGCTGCTCTCCGGCAAGTGGCACCTGGGCCTGACGCCGGACCTCGACCCCCATGCGCGCGGCTTCCAGCACAGCTTCGCCCTGCTCCAGGGCGGCGCGAACCACTATGGCCGCGACCAGTCGGCAGAGCCCGGCGCAAAGCCCGGCGGGGGCGCGACCTATACGCGCGACGGGCAGGTGCTGCCCGCGCTCGACAAGGATTTCTATTCCTCCGACACTTATGCCACCAACCTGATTTCGGAACTCCGGCAGAGCCGCCAGGAAGGCGCGGGCAAGCCGTTCTTCGCCTATCTGGCCTTCACCGCCCCGCACTGGCCGCTTCAGGCGCCCGAGGAAGACGTGGCCCGGCAGGGCGGCAAGTACGATGCCGGTTTCGACGAGATCCGCCGCCGCCGCCTCGCCCGGCAGGAGCAGCTCGGCGTGCTGGCCAAGGGCACGGCCGCCCACAGCGTGCGCGCGCCGCGCGGCGGCTGGGATTCGCTCTCGGCCTCGGACAAGCGCGAGGCCGCGCGCGACATGGAGATCTATGCCGCCATGGTCGAGCGCATGGACCGCAACGTCGGCCGCGTGATCGAGGCGCTGCGCGCCAGCGGCGAACTGGACAATACCGTGATCGTGTTCCTGGCCGACAACGGCGCCGAAGGGCTCGACTACCGGACCACGGGCGCGAAGATGCTCGGCAGCCGGGTGGCAGAGGCCGACAACAGCTTCGCCAATCGCGGCAAATCCAATTCCTACATCACTTACGGCACCGAATGGGCACAGGCGGGCACGGCACCGTCCTGGCTGACCAAGGCCTATGCCTCGGAAGGCGGAACCCGCACCGTTGCCTTCGTGAGCGGGAGGGGTCTCGCCCATCCCGGCGGGGTCGGCAATGCCTATGTCAGCGTGGCCGACATTGCGCCCACCCTGCTCGACTATGCCGGTGTGCCGAGCGGCGGCACCACGTTCCAGGGGCGCACCGTCCTGCCGATCACCGGCAAGAGCGCCCGCCCCTGGCTGGAAGGCAAGGCCGCCTTCGTCCATGCCGCCGACGAACCGCTCGGCACCGAACTGTTCGGCAGCCGCGCACTGCGCAAGGGCGACTGGAAGATCACCGACATCGGCGACGGCCAGTGGCGCCTCTTCGATATCGCCCGCGACCCCGGGGAGACCCAGGACCTTTCGGCACGCAGCCCCGAAAAGCTGCGCGAACTCGCGGCCGACTGGGATGCCTATGCCAAGGCCAACGGGGTGATCCTGCCCACCGACGTACCTTACCGGCCGTAAAAAGGGACACGCGCCGGTCCCCGGCCCTTCGCACTCCAGGCGAAGGGCCGGGGCATCTCGAAATCTCAGGATTATAAATCGCAGGATTTTCAAGGGCCGGTGCCGACGAAAGAGGCTCCGCCCCATACCCCCGATGGGCCACGAACTGGCCCTTTTGTTGAATCGCCCCGCGCCCCCGCGCTGGTTACGCTGCACCCGCTCAAGGCTCCCCCGAGAGGTCGCATGCGTTCCCCACCGCCGCTTCACGCACTCTTCATCATCAATTCGCTCGCAGGCGGCGGCGCGGAGCGCGTGTTCACGACGCTGGTGGACCAGTTCAGCCGCCGCCCCGAAGAGTTCGCGATCACCGTGGCCCTGCTCGATAACGAGGCGGAAGAGGCCTACCACCTGCCCGCAGGGGTCCGGGTCGAACGCCTGAACACGCGCGGCGGCCTGCTGCGCAGCATAACCCAGACCCGCAAGCTGGTACGGCGCCTGCGCCCGGACGTGACGCTCTCCTTTCTCTCCCGCGCCAACGTGGCCGCGATCGTCGCCATGCGCCGCACCGGAAAAGGCGCGGTTATCAGCGAGCGCGTGAACACCACCGCCCATCTCAGGACCGGCCGCCTCGGCTTCCTCAGCCGCCTGCTCATCCGGGGAACCTACCCTTCGGCGCGGCACATCATCGCCGTCTCCGAAGGCGTGGCGCGCACGCTGGAAAGCGACTTCGACATTGCGCCCGATCGCATCTCGGTGATCTACAACCCGGTGGACATGGACCGCATCCATGTGCTGGCGCAGCAGCAACCGGCCATCCCCGTCACCACCGCCGATTTCGTGACGATGGGGCGGCTGGTCGACAACAAGAACACCGCCATGGCCATCCGCGCGCTGGCCAGGTTGGGCAGCAAAACAGGCACTGGCGGCAACCTGATCGTCCTGGGCGAAGGGCCTCTGCGCGAGGATCTGACCGCCCTGGCAGCATCGCTGGGCCTGGCGGAACGCGTCCACTTCGCCGGTTTCATCGCCAATCCCTACGCCGTGCTGGCGCGGGCGGGCTGCTACCTGCTCACCTCCCATGCCGAGGGATTTCCCAATGCCATGATGGAAGCCATGGCCGTCGGCCTGCCCGTGGTCGCCACCGATTGCCCTTCCGGCCCGGCCGAGATCCTGGAAGTCCATCTCGAGGGTAATGGCGCGGCGTTCGGGCAGGGCGGCGCGCTGGTCGCCATGGATGACGATGCGGCAATGGCCCGCTGCATGGCCGAACTGACCGGTCCTAGACGCGAGGCCTTCTCCGCCGCCGCCCGGCAGCGCGCCGCCGCCTTCTCGGTCGAAAGCGCGGTCGAGCGGTTCCGCGCCGCCCTGATGGACGCCGTGCCGCCCGTACGGATGGCCGCCCGGATGCCCGCCCAGGCGCAAGTCTCGTGAAAGTCTGCGTCACCGGCCTGCGCGGCATTCCCGGCGTCATGGGCGGGGTGGAGACCCATTGCGAGGAACTGCTGCCGCGCATCGCCGCGATCGAACCCGACATCGAGATCGAGGTCTGCTGCCGCGCGCCCTACGTCGATCCGGCGATGACGAGCTTCCGCCATGTCGCGCTCAAGCCGCTCTATTCCCCGACCGGCCGCACCAGCGAGGCTCTGGTCTCGACCCTGATCGGCATCCTCCATGCCCGGCTTCACGGGGCCGACGCGGTGCATATCCACGCGGTCGGCCCGGCCCTCTTCGCACCGCTCGCCCGGCTGCTTGGCCTGCGCGTGCTGCTGACCCATCACGGCGCCGACTACGACCGCGAAAAATGGGGGCGCGGCGCGCGCCTCATGCTCAAGCTGGGCGAGCGGCTCGGCGTGCAATCGGCAGACCGGGTCGTCTGCGTATCGCCCTCGCTCGCCGATCGCATGCGCGGGCGCTATCCTTCGCGGGCGGACCGGGTAGAATTCATCCCCAATGGGGTCAGCATCATGCCGCCGTCCCCGCAGAGCGACGAGGACGTTCTGGCGCAGCTCGATCTCGTTGCCGGCAACTACATCCTCTGCGTGGCGCGGCTGGTGCCGGAAAAGGGCATCCACTACCTTGTCGAAGCCTTCCGCCGCAGCGGCGACAACCGGACGCTGGTGATCGCCGGGGCGGGCCGCGCGGACGACCGCTACGCGCAGGACCTCTTGGCCATGGCCGAGCCGCGGATCCGCTTCCTGGGCATGGTGCCCCGCCCGCGCCTGGGCGTGCTGCTGCGGCAGGCCTCGCTTTTCGTGCTGCCGTCCTTTCACGAAGGCCTGCCGATCGCCGCGCTGGAGGCGCTCGCCTGCGGCTGCCCGGTCCTGCTCAGCGACATCCAGCCCAACCGCGACCTCGGCCTGCCCGCCAGCCGGTACTTCCCGGTGGGAGACGTCTCCGCCCTGGCCGCCCGCCTTGCCGGGCACGAGGAACCGGGCGAAGACTCCGCCCCGCCCCTACCCGACACGCTGCTGGACTGGGACGAAGTGGCGAAACGCACCGCCGCCGCCTATCGCGCGCTCAAGGGCCGCCGCAGACTGCGCCATGCGCTCAACCCGGCGGCCTAGGCCAATGTTCGAGACGATGCCCCGCCCCCTAGCCGCCCGGAGCACGCGATGCTGGCACTGACCTCGGGCAGCCCGCCCATCCCGATCTTCCTGCTGCTGCCCACGATGATGCTCTACTGCGTGCTCGTGGTCGTGCTCTGCATGCGCATGGGGGCTTCGGCGCGCTTCCTGGTCATCGCCTTCGCGCTGCGCCTTGCCATGTCGGCCATGCCGCGCTTCGCCTTCTCGTCCTCTCCGCTCGGGCTGAGCTGGAATGCGCTGGCCTCGGTCCTGCTGGTCGGCGTCGGCAGTCTTCTGCTGCTGCGCAGCCGCGCCGTGCCGCTGATCCTTGCGCCGATCGTGCCGCTGCTGCTGGTCATCGCCATGAGCGCCGTGCTCAACGGCGAAGTCTCCGGCTCGATCGAGAGCCTGGTGAAATACGCCTATCTCGCCATCATCGCGCTGACCGCCTATGACGCCTTCATGGCCGACGGCGCGGGCAAAGTGCTGCTGCGGATGCTGATCACGTTCGTGCTCCCGCTCGCGCTCCAGGGCTTCAGCCTCCTGCTCGGCATCGCAAAGGCCACCGAAAGCGACGGATCGGCCTCCTACATCGGCGGCTACAACCACGAGGCCGCCTTCTCGATCATTCTCCTGACCGGCCTGCTGACCGCCATTCTCAACCCCCGGCTGCGGGCGCTCTACAAGCTGGCCATCGCCACCGTCTGTCTCGGCGGGATCCTGGCCGCCAATTACCGTACCGCCGTGATCACCGCCGGTCCGCTGATGCTGGGCCTGCTGATCGCCTCCATTACCGGCAGCGTGCGCGCGAACCAGCGGCCCATCGCGGGCCTGCTGGGCGTGCTGCTGGTGCTTTCGGCAGTGCCGGTGGTGCCGATGGTGGCGGGCGACCGCTTCGACGCGATCAAGACGGTCTGGGAAAATCCCGAGATCCTCAGCAAGGCGCCCGCCGATTTCAGCCGCGCCGACACGCAGATCCTGTCCGGCCGCCTGCTGCTCTGGAGCCAGTACATCACCGCCTGGGACGCGGGCACGCCGCGCCAGCACATGCTGGGCTTCGGCGCCAACGCCTGGGAGGGCCGCTATCGCTATTACGCCCACAACACGCTCGTTTCCACGCTCTACGAGCTGGGCGTGCTGGGCGTGGCGGCGATGCTGCTGCTGTGGATCTGGATGTTCGTCATGGCCGCGACCGCGCGAACGCCCGCACGCTTCACGCTGGTCATGGCCCATCTCGGCTTCTTTCTGCTGAACATGGCGACGATGCCGTTCTGGATGATCGAGGGCCTGCTGTTCTACGGCCTGCTCTGCGGTTTCACGGTCCATGCCAACCTGCAGGGACGCGCCGCCAAACGGCCCGTCGCAAATCCCGCAAGGCTCCGCCCTATTTGAGGAAATTTCGCCCCTTCCCCCAGTTGTGCTTCCAGTTCGCTTCGGCAAGTAGCCCAAAAGAACTAAGCCATACGGATGAGACTATTCGTCATGGTATCGAAAATATCGAGCGAATCTTCGCTTAAGTCTTTGGGAAAAAACATGTTCCGAGCACTGGGTTTTGCTGTTCCCCTTCTGGCGATGGGGCCGTCCACGGGGACGCCGGTTGCGTCGCTTTCAAGCGTGGTCGCCGCACCTGCGACGATGGCCACCGCCACGACCGCCGCCACCACCTTCAAGATGCCGTCGATCGCCACCCCCCAGGTCAGCGCCGCCTGCAAGACCGGAACGACGATCCGTCTGACTGCCACCACCCCTTCGGTGACGAAGCTCTGCGTGGTGGATGGCAAGATCCTGATCAACGGCAAGGATGCCAGCGGATTCGTGGTGCAGGACGTCAAGTCGCAGCGCTACGGCCCGCTGATGCGCGGCACCAATGTGCCCAACCTCCAGGTCCAGCGCGTGTCGGACACCGATGCGCGGGCAGACGCCACGCTGGGCCTGGGCCTCGTGAACGTCAGCAACGGCATCGGCAAGGCCGTGTTCCGCGACCTCGTCTGGATCGGCAGCAAGGCCCATCCCGCCATCAACAGCGACGACGCCTGGGCCGCCATCGCCCTCAAGGGCAAGGACGCGGACGACGTCGGCACCTTTGAAATCAAGAACTTCGACTTCCAGAATCTGTTCATGGATTCCGGCAGCTATTACCAGAACGTCGACGGCATCTCCACCGAAGGCGGCTATTCCGGCACGATCTCCAACGGCCGTGTCATGAATGCCAGCGACGCCTGCCTGGACATCAAGGGCAATGTGCGGGTGGACAACGTCTACCTGTCCGGCTGCCGCCAGGGCATCAAGGCCTGGACCAACCAGAGCCACGGCCTCGTCGAACTGGGCACCAACCGCTTCGTCGGCATACTCGGCAAGGGCACCAAGAGCGGCGCGCGCACGATCACCATCGACGTGCTGATCGCATCGGGCGACCCTTCCGTGCCGCTGTTCCGTTCCGAGGAAGGCGTGGTCAACCTGCATATCCGCCGCCTGATCGCCAAGCCGGGCCAGGTGCTGAACAGCTCCAGCAGCTATGCCGGATCGAAAGTCACGGTAGACCAGCGCCTCTCGATCTGAGGGTTGTCTAAAAATCCGCCACAGGCGGATTTTGCGGCACCGGCCCGAGTCTTTGTTGAGTACGCCTTCGACATCCGTCGAAGGCTTGCGGCACCGGCCCACGCCCCCACCCGACCTCCCACTAGTGTATCCTGATGGGAGGTCGGGTGGGGGCGTGGGCCGGTGCCGCTAAAAATGCCCTTCAGGCATTTTTCAAACAAACTCTGCGCCTCCCGGTTTTTCGGGAGGCGCAAAATCGCACCCGATAGGCGCGATTGCACGGCCGCCGCAGGCCGGCGATCCTGGCCGTCCCAGCCACGGGGGCGGCGCGATGGCCACAGACGAAACCCAGGACAAAGGCAGGCACATTGCTTCCCACGCCGCGATCCGGGGCATCGCCGCCGCCATGGTGGTCGTCTATCACTTGCGCGAGGGCGCGCTCTACCTCCAGCCCCGCCTGCCGCATCCGCCGGCCATGGAGCGGTGGTATCTCCTGGTCGACGTCTTCTTCATCCTCAGCGGCTTCGTCATCACTTACGCCGCCGCGCCGGACGGCAAGCCCCTGGACCGGGCGCAGATCCTGCGTTTCTGGCGCGCGCGGGCGGCAAGGATCTATCCGCTCCACTTGTTCTGCACTGCGCTGCTGCTGACGATCGCCGCCGCCGGAGCGCTCAATGCTCTGCGGCGAGGCGATGCGCTCGACCCCATGTGGTCTCCGGCCGGGCTGGGCTGGGTTCTGCAGGAAGCCGCGCTCGTCCATTCGCTGGGCCTGCCCGGCTTCCGGTTTCTCAATCCGGTCAGCTGGTCCCTGAGCGCGGAAATGGGCGCCTACCTGCTTTTTCCAGCCCTGCTCGCCGTGGCTGCCCGTCGCGGCGGGACCTGGCTGCTGCTGGGACTCTCGGTGGGCTTCTACGCCTTTATCCTGATCGAGGGCCGAACGCTTCAGATCGCCTATGGACTGGCGCCGCTCCGCTGCCTTGCCGCCTTCGTCGTTGGCTTGGCGATCTGCCTCGACCGGTCCCTGTGGGCGCGGCTTTCGGGCAGGGCCTGCGATGTCCTGATGGCCACGGGCGCGGCGGGCTTCGCGCTGGCCCTGGCCACCAATCTCCACGACGTCCTCGCCATACCCTTCGCGGCACTGGCCGTCGCCGCCGCATGGCCGGATCGCGGCAAGATCGCGGCGTTCCTGGCCCGCCCTTCGCTCCAATACCTGGGTGAAATTTCCTTTTCGCTCTACCTGATGCACTGGGTTTCGCTGATCGTGGTCACCAACCTGTGGATGCACGGCGTGTCGCGCCTCGGCCTGCCCTATTGGGCCGAGCAGACCGGCTGGATCGCGGCGGTGGTCCTGCTCAGCCTGCCCGCCGCCGCCCTGACCCATCGCTTCATCGAGCGTCCCGCCCAGCACCGGTTCCGACAGGCCCGCCGCGCGGGCACATCGGCAGGCCTCCGTCCCGCGCCGCTCGCCCGAGGTAGTGGTGGCTGAGATTTCGAATTACTACCTGTTTCTGATGGATTTCATGGGGTGAAGGCTCGCAGAATAAGTCCGCGAATTTCCTCGATTCCCGAGAGGTAGGCGACTTGCACGTAGCTTCCAACAAGCTGGATCCCTCCGCAGCGCGCAGGCTGGGTCTGACCGACCCGGCCGCATCCGCCGCATCCCATGGCTCCGGTGGAGCGGACGGGGGCAAGCTCATCGACCTGTCCTGGCTGGCGACCCTGGCCTGGCGGCACAAGTGGCCCATGCTGCTGGCGATCCTGGCCGTGCTGGCGCTTACCGCGCTGGCTTACCTGATGGCGGTCAAGAAATACGATGCCAGCGTCGTGCTGGCGCTGGATCGGGGCGACCAGCAGCTTGTCCGCACCGCCCAGACCAACAAGGACACCATCATCGATTCCCCGGCGGTGGATACCGAAGTGCAAGTGCTGCTCTCGCCCGAAGTGGCCGCTGCCGCCGTGCGCAATGCCAGGCTCAATACCGATCCGGCATTCCTGGCCGCCGCCGCGCCGAATGCCACCGGCCCGCTGACCGTGCCCGCCGCTGCCAATATCCTGCGCTCCAACCTCACGGTCGGCAGACAGGGCCTGTCCTATGCGATCAACCTCGGCTACCGCTCGCGCGATCCGCAAGTCTCCGCCAGAGTCGCCAATGCCGTGGCCGATGCCTATGTCAGCGGACAGGTCCAGGGCGAGCAGAGCGCGCGCAGCCAGGACATCAACATGCTGCGCAGCCGCCTCGACCAGCTTCGCGGCGACGTGATCAAGGCCGAGGCCGCCGTCGCCTCCTACCGCGCCAGCGCCGATCTGGTGGCGGTCAGCAACGACAGCACGATCGCCCAGCAGGAACTCTCCACGCTCAATACCGAGCTGGCCTCGGCCAAGGCCGAACTCGCCGCATCGCAGGGCCGCGCCAGCGCCAATGCGGGCGAAAACGGCACGGCGGTGAACAACAGCCCGGTGATTCGCGACTTGCGCACCGAAGTCTCCACGCTGGAAGTGAAGCTGGCCGAGCAATCCTCTTCGCTCGGGCCCAACCATCCCGACCGCATGAGGACCGAAGCCCAGCTTGGCAGCGCCCGCCAGGCACTGCGCCGCGAAGTGGCGCGCGCCAGTTCCGGCGTCAGTTCCGACGTGCGAGTGGACAGCCAGCGCGTCGGCGCGATCCAGGCGGCCATCGGCGGCGCCAAGGGCCGCCTGTTGGCAGGCAACAATGCCTCGGTGCGCCTCAACGAACTGGAACGCGTGGCCGAAAGCTCGCGCCAGCTCTACCAGACCTTCCTCGACCGCTACCGCGTCGAACTGGCGACGCGTGGCACAGAGAAGAGCAAGGCCCAGGTCATTGCCCGTGCTCAGGTGCCTTCAGGGCCTTCCTCGCCGGATCTGCTGGTCTACATGCTGGGCGGCGGCATCGCCGGCGTGATCGCCGCCGTGCTGCTGGCGCTCGCCCTCGAATGGCGGGAACGCGGCATCCGCACCCGCGCCGAGGCGGAAGAGCTGACCGGCTACGAAGTGGTGAGCAGCCTGCCCGACATCGCTACCATGGACGAGCCCGACTTCCACAAGGACGAAGCCCTGGGCGTGCCGGACTTCCTGGTCCACCACCGCGATTCGCCTTTCGCGGAATCGGTGCGCGCCATCTGGACCGCGCTGAAGATCGGCCACAAGGGCCAGGTCGCCCGCTCGGTGGGCGTCACCTCCTCGATCCCCGGCGAAGGCAAGACCAGCACCGCCATCGCGCTCGCCCGCTCGGCGGCGATGGCCGGACGCCGCACCCTGCTGATCGACTGCGACGTTCGCCGCATGGGCACGACCATCGCCCTGAACTTGCGCGGCCGTCCGGGCCTTGCCGAAGTGCTGAGCGGCGAGGCGCGGGTGGAGGACGTGCTGGTGCTGGACGAGCCTTCGGGCGCGCATGTCCTGCCGCTCAACTCCACCGCGGAAACCCCGCTGGACATCATCCATTCGGACGCCACCGCCACCCTGCTCGACCGCTTCCGGCAGGAATACGACCTCGTCGTGCTCGATATCGCGCCCGTCATCCCGGTGGCTGAAGCCCGCGCGCTGGCGGCCATGGCGGACGTCACCCTGATGATCCTGCGCTGGCGCACGACCCAGCGCAACGTCCTGAAGACGGCGCTGCGCGAACTCGACCGCGCCGGGGCGCATATCTACGGATTGCTGCTAACCCAGGTGGATACCCGCAGTTCGGCGGTGCTGGGCGAGGAAATGGCCTACTACCAGTACTACTACGCACGCGGCGCGAACTGACGGGGCACTGACAGGGGCACGGGGGGCGGCGGCATTAGCGCCGCCCTTTTCAATCGCCTTCGCCGGTATAGCCGAAGAAAGTCATGAGTTCCGGCACTTCCGCCACCGTTTCGGCCACGATGCGCCGCTCCACGGTGGACAGCATCAGCACCTGGGCACTCTCCGGCCGCTCCTCCTGCGCCTGCGCCCCGCTTTTGCGTTCCAGGCCGAAGGCGGTCAGGATCGCATCGGGATCGCGGCGAAATCCCTCGTAAGTCAGCAGCGGATGGCCGTTGCGCTCGACGGCGGCGCGCAGCAACCCGCTGCGCCAGATCCACATCCGGGCGAGATCGCGCACCACCCGGTCGCGCGGAACCCCGCGATAGCCCGGCAGGGCATAGCGCTTGAGCTGCGCATCGATGCAGGTCAACGGCGCGCGGTTGGTCACCGCCACGCGATACTCCGCGAAGTGACTGAACAGCGCCTCGTAGCGCACGAGGTTGGGCGGGCTCTTCTCCAGGAAGAAGGCATGGCTGCGGCTGCGTTCCGCTTCGGCGATACGCGCGCTCCAGGCGCCCAGCACGGCCTCGTAGTCCACGAACTTGTGGTCCAACCACTGGTCCCGGTCCATCAGCCCGCGCACCAGGCGCTGGCCTTCGAAGCTGGCGTGAAGCCCCCCCACGTCGGCGCGATCGGCCAGATGGCGCGCCACCGCCGTGCTGCCCGCGCCGGGCGGCGTCAGCAGGAAGAGGAAAGGGTGATGGATCCGCTCGGCGCGCCGCCTCGGCCAGTAGGGGCCGGGATCCTCGGGCCGAGCCTGAAGCCCCAACGGTTTCAGCAGGCGATCGACCGCCACTCTCACAGAACAGCCCCGTCCACGCAGCGCTCCCTCGCCAATCCGCACTGCAGACAGGATAACCGCTCCTTCCCGCGCGGGAGCGGCTATTGCGAGACGGCCGCTACCTCTTTCGCGGGGTTTTTTTAAAAATCCGCCGCAGGCGGATTTGGCGGCACCGGCCCACGCCCCCACCCACCACCCGCAGGATACTAGCGTTGGGTGGTGGGTGGGGGCGTGGGCCGGTGCCGCAAGAAAATGCCCTTCAGGCATTTTTCAAACTCACTCTCAAAACACTTCGCCGATCCCGAAGTAGACGGCGTGCGAATCCCGCCCCATCGCGAAATCGAGGCGGAGATTGGTGCCCGTCGCTTGCGAAGCCTTGTAGCGCAGGCCCATGCCGACGGCGGGCAGGAACTTGCCGTTCCCGATCTCGCCCAGATCGTCCGCGATCCCGCCCATGCCCGCGAAGAACACGCCGCCGAACTTGCCGCCCAGATGCTGCCGCCATTCGATCTGGGTGGTCCACATCGCGCGGTCGCGGTAGCGGCCCATTTCGTAGCCGCGCAGGTCTCCGGCCTGTCCGTACATGCACATGTCGTAGAACGGGCCGTTCTTCGAAACCGCGCAAAGGCTGCCGTGAACGGCCAATGTGCCCGTGGAGGTCACCGGGAAATAGCCGTTCGCGGCAGCCTGCCACTTGTTGTAAGTGAAGTCGCTGCCCAGCGCCCCGGTATTGAACAGGCCTACCACCGTAAGGTTCGCCCCCTTGCGCGGCGCGAACTGGCTGTCCCGGCTGTCGTAAGTGATGGACGGCCCGATGCCGGAGATCCTGCTGTCCAGCAGGTTCCCCGGCAAGTCGAGGTCGGGAAACAGCGGGTTTTCGGTCTTGATGGATTGGTTGACGTCGAGATATTCGTAGCGGACACCGAGATACATGTTCCTGAATATTGCGTACTGGGCCTGCCCCAGCAGGACCATGCCCTTGTCGTCCATCTTTACCGAGACGTTGCGATCGCCCGCGGCGGCACCGATGCCGTAGAATTTCATGTTGATGTCGGCATAGCCGCCGAACAGCAGGACTTTGACCTTGTCCTGCGCCAGCGACATGCTGTGAACCGCGCCGCCGCCCCAGCTCTTGTTGCTAGTGTAGAAAGCGCCCCCGCCGGTCACCCAGGGCTCGCTCGATCCGTTGGGGTTGTAGAAGAGGACGCTGGCCAAAGTGATCCCCGCGCCCAGCGTGGGATTGGACATCGGGATCGGCACGACCAGAAGATCGGGCTTCATCTTCTTCGGCGCCCCTGGGTTGCTTTCAGGCCGATTGCTTTCAGGCTGTCCGTTTTCCGCCCGGTCCTTGCCCGCCGTCACCGTATCGCCCGCCATCTGCATCACAACGCTGTTCTGCGCCGCCGCAGGCGTGCCGAGGGACAAGACCGCAAGGACTGCGGCGATCAGACCGGCAGCTTTCGCCCTGTTTGGCATGGTCTTCTCCTTCGGCGCTACCCCGCCAAAGGATGTAGTCGCCGCAGGGGAAGAGTGCGGCAGACGAAAGCATTACTGCATCGGGAATTACCCCCGTTTTCCCGGCTGCCGTTACGAAAAGAACAGCAGTCCGGGGCATCGCAGGCCCGGTATCAGCCCACTCCGGCGAGCTTCTTCCTGAATAGAGAGTTCACCAGCCGGCCCTCCAGCAGCCGGCCCACCAGATAGAGCGCCGCGAAGATACCCGCGAAGACATAAGCGGAAGTGGGCGACTTCTTCTTGCCCTTCTCTTCTGCGGCCTTGTCCTTCTTGGGCTTTTCCGGCGCAGGTGCGCCAAGGGCCTTGTCGATCGGGTTCTGGATCATCTTCGCGGCTTCCATCCGGGCCTTCTTCGCCTCTTCCTGGGCCTTCTTGGCCGGGTCGGAGGTTTCCACGGGCGGCTTCTCGAACTTGCCCGCCAGAATGGTCAGCTGTGCGAAACCCAGGAACAGCAAGGGCGCCAGGAAACAGAGCAGCAAGGCGCGGCTGTTCAGGTTGTAATGCAGCACCGAACCTGCGGACTGCCGCTCGATCTGCAATACGCCGCCGTCGAACACCGACATCTTGTCCTGCGCCGCGGGATCCTTCTTGCGAAAGGTCAGGCTGTCGCCGGTCCGCTGGTGGCTGGTACCCGTCTGGCGAAACAGCGGCGAAAGCCTGTCGAACACGTCGTCGCTGGTCTGTCCCGGAGCGAGCGCCAGGCTGCCCCTGACCTGCCAGATCCAATTGATGAAGCGTGAGTTCATGTGGTTTTTCTCTGGATGCGGGCTGTGATGCGACCTTGGGCGGCGATTTTATTCAGCGGGGATGGCCGTCGCGTCGTCCAGATGCGGCCTGCTCCCCCATTTCTCCTTCATCGTCTTCCAGCCTTCGGTGAAGGGGAAGGTCATCTGCTCGCCGATCGACATGCGGCGGCCGCCTTCCATGCCCAGCAGTTCGGCTTCGCCATCCACGCAAGTGCCGAACATGCGGTCGATGAAGATGAAGGTGTTGGAATAATTGCTGCGGCTCGCCTCGAAGTCCTGCGAATGGTGGAGGCTGTGGTGTTCGGTGGTGTTGAACAGGAAGCGCCACCAGCGCGGCGTGTTGAAGCGCACGTTGATATGCTGATAGGTCCCGATCGCCATGCCGAAGGCACCCGCCAGCAGGGCAGCGCGCGGCAGGAAGTCGAAGAAGCCGCCGATGCCCAGGCCGATCAGGAACAGCTCGACCGGATTCCCGACCGCGCCCTTGTTGATGTTCAGCTGGGTGATGTAGTGGTGGACCGAATGGGTCAGCCAGAGCGGGTACCAGTTATGCATCCCGCGGTGCATCCAGTACTGCCCGAAATCGAAGATGAAGGCGATCAGGAACGCCTGCAGCAGCAGCGGCATCCCCATGAACCAGGCGAACTTGTCCCAATCGAACTGGCGCAGGATCGCCTCGATCATCGCGCCGTCGCCGATGTAATCCTCCACCAGGCGCAGGATGGTATAGCCCAGGCCGACGTAGAACAGGTCGGTGGCGAGTTCCTTCCAGGTCAGGCGCCAGCTTTCGTGGCGGGGGAAAGCCCATTCGAGGCACAGCAGCAGGACCTTGAAGCCGATGCCGATGCCGATCGCCGTCGATGCCTTGGCGATGGAATTGGGCGCATAGTACCAGAAGGCGATCAGCGCGAAGAGGACGGTCGGCTGGAACCAGGTGAAGACGAACTGCTTCACCGGGCCGCCTTCCACCTTCGGGATGTTATCCCAACCGATGGTCACCGGCGACTGCGCGCCTATGATCCGTTTACCTACGCGAACGCCTTCCATACGCCTGCCCTCGTGGTATTTCCCGCCCACCGGGTGGTGCGGTGAAATGAGATGGAACACCCGTGTTCTTGGGTGGGAGGATCGTTAAAGCGGCAGGGTCCCGCCAGATGCCAATGCGATATGCAGTCCATAGATGCGGTCTATGTCGAAGAGGCCGGCGCAGCGCGGTTTTTTGGGGGATTCTCGCGCCAAAACGCATGAAGCCTCCCTGCCGCTGGCAGGGAGGCTTCAGGAAGGCCTTCTGGTGAGGCTGACCGGAGCAAAGTCCGGCCAAAGCGATTCTCAGCGCGCGAGAGCCAGCTTGGTGGCCGCAGCCGTGGAAGCATCGGCGCGGCGATTCTCGATCCGGTCGCGGATGTCTGCAAGAACGGCGGTGCGGCAATCCTGAGCCTTGCGTTCGGCGGCGAGATGGACGCTGGCCATGTTTTCGCCGCAGACCGAACGGGCCGCGCTGTCCATGCGAATGGCAAGGCGCTGCTGCCCTTCCGCCGTGGCAAGATCCAGGCCCTTGAGGTCGAGGACCGCCTGGTCGCGCGCGAAAGGATTGCTGCCCGCAGGCGCTGCAGTGGCGGTGCCGGTGGAAAGGGTGGTTGCGAAAGCCAGCGATGCCAGCGCCAGAATGCCAGTCTTCATCATCTTCTCCAAAGCGCGGATACAGGATCACGTCTACGGTGACTGACGTCGCCATAGCGCTTTTGGGAAGATCTTGCAATATATCGGGCAGTTTTCGCGCCCGTAGCGCCGCTCTAGCGCTGTGGTATTACTAGATATGCTAGTTCAGTAATACTCCCTAACATGCCGATAGGCAGATCTACTTGATTTGTAACCGGGTCACTTGTGCCCGGCTGCGTCGTGGTAACGGTGATTTCACGCGCGCCCGGCAGCGACCATGCGCGCACATCCTGCACCGGCAGAAGAACTTTCCAGTCGCGCCCGCCTTTCGCCTCCACCGGATGTCCGTTCACGCGAACGAGCATGCCGGGATCGGCGCGCGACCCGGAGACCAGCAGGCAATCGGATTGATCGCAGGAAACCAGGCGTGCCTTGTTGCCGGATCCGGCCCAGGCCGGTTGGGCCGACAGGGCAACCGCAGTTGCGGCGCCGAGCGCGATACCGAGAAAGCGGCGGACCATGCGCACCTGTTCGACCTTGCGAATGGCGGCCAGGATCACCAGCGGCTCCGGTGGCGGTTGCCGAAATCACGCGCGCCGCTGACGGCGCCTGCGCGGGCCTCCATGCCGTCGCGCAAAATCCTGAACAGAGCGGCGCCGAACGCGCGGATCGCCACGGCGAGGCCCGTCTGCTTTTCGGAGAAACCGGTTCTGAAGATCACCTGCCCGCCCTTGTCCTGTCTCTATAAGACTAGACTGAAGCGAAGCCCCTCATCGAGACAGAGGCGAATTCGCGATGGCAGGCATAGATCCGGTTTATGCCCTGGCCTATGCTCTGGGTTGCGCACGGATACGGCGGAAAACCTCGTCCACGAACAGCTGCGTGGCCGTATCGCGCTCCGGCTCGGCCCGGGCGAGCAGGAAGATGTCGTAGCCCGGTTCGAAATCACCGTGGAGCAGCGGCCAGAGCAGCCCCTTCTCGACATCCGCCTGGACGACCGAAGTGGGCAGGAAGCCGATACCCACGCCGCAGAGGATCAGGCGGCGAACCTCGTTCATGTCGTCGGCCAGGGCCGCCACGCGGGTGCCCAGCCGGTAGCGGCGGCGCAAGTGGGTGATGATCTCGATCTCACCCTCGCCCATGAGCACGAAGGCCTCGCTCTTGAGTTCCTTCGGCTGGGTGATGCGATAGCCGAACAGCGGGTGGCTGCGGCTGCAGTAGAGCTGCTGGTGCTCGACGAACAGCGGCTCGTACACCAGATTGCCGCGCACGCTGTTGTCGTAGCCGATGCCCACTTCCACTTCGCCCGATTCCAGCGCGTCTAGCACCTGGCGCCAGGAGGACACCCTGATCTCGATCTGGATATCGGGATTGCGACGGTGGAAGCTGGTGATCGCCTCGTCGAATTCGGCCGAGACGATGGCCGAGACGATCTGGATGCGCACCACGCCTTCGACACGCTTGGTCGCCTGGGCGATCTGGTGCGGCATCATCCGCGCGGATTCCAGCATATCCTCGCACAAGGCCATCATCGCCTTGCCCGCCGCCGTCATCTCCACGCCCGCCGCGGTGCGGTGGAGCAGCGTGGCGCCGACGTGATCCTCCAGCCGCTTCAGCGCCGCGCTGACGCTGGGTTGCTGCTTGTTGAGCTGGCGCGCCGCCGCGCCGATGCCGCCTGCCCGCACGATATCGACGAACGTGCGCATCAGGTTCCAGTCCACCCGGCTGGCGAACTTCCTGTCTGTCAGCGGCGATCGTTCGCTCATGCCTCGTTCCGTACTCTTGTCATTGGCGCCCTGTCCCATGCCGATAGTCCGGCATCGAATCAGGGTGATAGAACAGACCGGCGTCGCAGCGCGAGCGGATATGCGGCTTCACCACCCGCGCCTTTCCTTTCAGGGCGCCTTCTGCAAGTCCGCCCCGCTCCACCAGGAAAGCGTGTGCTCGTCATGGGCCGAGGTCCAGACGCCCTTCGGCGTCCAGCGCAAGGCACCGCTGCCCGCCGCCTTGCCCTTGCGCGCCTCTACCGCCATCGCCTGCGGGTCGATCACCGCGAAGACCTGATCGTCGGTGGTGCGCAGCCAGACTTTGCCCGCGCCGGTATCGATATCGCCCCACTTCAGGTTCTGGCCCACCTTGATGCGGCCGGAGAGCGCATTGGTGGCCGGATCGATGCGCGCGACGGTGCCGTCGCCCTGCTCCTGCACCCAGACGCCGCCCTCGCCCGCCGCGAGAAAGCCCGGCTCCTTGCCCAGCGGGATCCGGGCAGTGACGGCATTGGTGGCGGTATCGATGCGCTGGAGCGACTGCTTCGCCGCGCTCACCGCCCAGACCGCGCCGAAGCCGTAAGTCAGATACCAGGTGCCCGCATCGACCGGAACCGAGGCGACGACCTTGTTCGTCGCCGGATCGATGCGGGCGACCAAGCCCCCGCGATCCTTGGCGCCGTTGTCGCTGGCGACCCAGACCGAACCGTCCCCGGCCACCACGTTGAGTTCGCCCGAGGAGGCGATGCCGGTGGGGATCGTCGCGACCAGCTTTGCCGTCTTCACGTCGATGCGCTTGACGGCCTTCTCGTCGCAATCGGCCACCCAGAGCGAACCGGCGGAGATGGCCATGGCGCCGCAGGGGTGCGCCATGGCCACTTCGGCCAGCTTGCCCCCGCGCGACCATTGCTCGACCCGGCCCTTGTTGGTGGCCCAGACCGTATCGCCGTCAACCGCGAGGAAATCCGCGAAGCCCGGCACCTGGATCACCTGCTCCGCTTGCGCGAGCGAAGGCAGGGCGGCACTTGCGGCTAGTAGCATAGCAACGAACTTGCGCATGGATTTCCCCCTTGGTGAAGCTGCGGATCAGGCCTTGCCGGCGATATAGGCGCGCCAGCCGCCGAGATGCGTGATGTCCTCGGCCCCGTTCAGCGCGCGGGGTTCGGAAACGAAGCCCTTGACGGTGGTGCCGTCGGCCAGCGTCACGTTGCCGATCGCGAGCGGTGCGGGAACGTCCACGGTGAAGCTGCCGAATTCGGCCACGCCCAACTCGTAGACTTCCACCTTGATCGCCGCGCCGTCTTCGTCATGCACCAGCGCGGGCTTGGGCGGCACGCTATCAGCGATGGCGTAGAGCTTGTAGCTCGGCGCCGTCTCGAACGCGCCGACGAATTCGGCCTCACGGCTGGTCAGCTGCCAGTGGAGCGGCATGTCCTTGAGGTGGGCACCGACGACGGCGAGTTTAACAGTCTGCATCTTTCCCTCCAGATCGAGTGGTGGCGGCGCGGGAAGATCCGCGGCCGCAAGGTAAGTGTCGGCCGCGTCCAGCAGGGCGCGGTCGGTGTCGGCGGGGCCGATCAGGGTGATCCCGAAGCCCGTGGCATTGGCGCGGATGCCTGCCGGAACCGCCAGCGCGGCCATGTCCAGCAGGTTCACGAAATTGGTGTAGAGCCCGAGGTTGCTGTTCAGCGCCACCGGCGCGGCCAGCATCTCGGCCACGCGGTAGGTGGACCCCGTCGTGGGGAAGGCCAGCATGTCGATCTCGCCCCACAGCAAGTCGGCGTGGCGCTTCAGATCGGCCATGCGGTAGATGCCGTTGAACAGCTCGACCGCGCTCATGTCCTTGCCCGGCTCGACCACCGCGCGCACGGTGGGATCGACGGCGCGCGGGTTGCTGGCCAGGATGCCTTCCATCGCGGCGGTACGCTCGGCCACCCAGGGGCCGCCGTAAAGCAGTTGCGCGGCTTCGAGCAGCGGGGCGAGGTCGATCTCGACGATCTCGCCCAGCGCCGCCAGCGTCTCCAGCGCCCGGTCGTAGAGATATTCGGATTCGACATCGCCGAAGAACACCCGCTGTTCGCGGCGCGGCACGCCGATGCGCTTCACCGCGAGGGGGCTGTCGGCCAGAGCCTTGGAATAGGGATCGGCCACGTCGAACCCGGCCAGCACCGCGTCCACCAGACGCGCGTCGGCAGTATCGTCGGTGAAGACGGTGATGCAGTCGATGGTGCGGCAGGCAGGGACGAGACCGCGCGTGGACCAACGGCCCTTGGTGGGCTTCATGCCGATCAGGTGATTGAAGGCGGCAGGCACCCGGCCCGATCCCGCCGTGTCGGTGCCGAGCGCGAAAGGCACCAGCCCCGCCGCCACCGCGATCGACGAGCCCGAGCTGGACCCACCGCTGACATAGGCAAGGTTCGAGGCATTGCGGGGAATGCCATAAGGACTGCGAGATCCGTTGAGGCCGGTGGCGAACTGGTCGAGATTGGTCTTGCCCACGCAGACCGCGCCGGCCGCCAGCAGGCGCTCGATCACGCCAGCGTCGGCTTCGGGCTCGTAGGCGAAAGCGGGGCAGGCCGCCGTCGTTTCGAAACCGGCGACGTCGATATTGTCCTTCACCGCGAAAGGCACGCCGGCCAGCGGCAGGTCTTCGCCTGCCGCAACCCGCGCATCCACGGCGCGAGCGGCAGCCAGCAGTTCCTCGCGGCTGGCCCGGCTGATCCAGATCTGCGGCTGGACGGCCGCGTAGGCTTCGATGCGGGCCAGGGCATCCTCGGCCACGGCCAGGGCCGTGGTCTCACCCGTCCTGACGGCAGCGGCGATGCGGCTTGCGCTTTGGCGGTTCAGTTCGGTCATGCGTGCCTCCGCAAGGCGAGCATCGGCGCGCCGGGCTGCAAGGACTGCCCTTCGCGCATATAGAGCGCTTCCACCGTCCCGCTGCCGGGGCTTTCGACTGGACATTCCATCTTCATCGCCTCGATTACCGCGATCTTGTCGCCTGCCTCGATACGGTCGCCCGGGGCGACCAGCAGCCTTGCAACGCTGCCGCCATAGGGTGCTTCCACCAGGTCCGAACCTTCCGGTAGCACTATCGCAGCCTCCGCAGGCGCGTCGGCCTCCTCCAGCTTTGCGACATGGTCGAACTCGCCCAGCCGCTGCCATTCCTCGCGCTCGGCATCGAAGGCGGCCTTTCGTGTCTCCTCGAACTCCGCGATGCCTGCGGCATTCTCGGCCAGGAAAGCGCGGTAGTCGGCCAGGCGGAACTCGGAAGGCTCGATGCGGATCGAGCGCCGTCCGGTCGGGAATTCGCGGCGCCAGTCGGCCAGCTCGTCGGCGCTGACCGGGTAGAAACGGATCTGGTCGAAGAAGCGCAGCAGCCAGGGCTTGCCTTCGGTGAAGGCATCCGTCTGGCGATAGGTGTTCCAGACCTGCAGCGTGCGCCCGAACAGCTGGTAGCCGCCCGGCCCCTCCATGCCGTAGATGCACATATAGGCGCCGCCGATGCCCACGACATTGGGCGGGGTCCAGGTGCGGGCCGGGTTGTACTTGGTGGTCACCAGCCGGTGGCGCGGATCGACCGGCGTGGCCACGGGGGCGCCGAGATAGACGTCGCCCAGGCCCATGACGAGGTAGTTTGCCTCGAAGATCAGGTTCTCCACCGCAGCCTGATCGCGCATGCCATTGATGCGGCGGATGAACTCGATATTGTCGGGACACCAGGGCGCATCGTCGCGCACGGTGGCCATGTACTTCTCGATCGTCTCGACCGTGGCGGGATCCCGCCAGCTCAGCGGCAGATGGACGATGCGCGAGGGGATCGCGAAGTCCTGCAGGTCGCCAAGGCGCTCCTCCGCTTCCATCAGCGCCGCGAGGGCCGCCTGCTGGGTCAGCGCCGCGCCGTCGAAATGGAGCTGAAGCGAGCGGATGCCGGGAACCACGTCGATCACGCCCGGCAGATCGAGCCGCTCCAGTTCCGTCATCAGCGCATGGACGCGGATGCGCAGTTCGATATCGAGCACGATCGGGCCGTATTCGACGAGGATGTTGCGGTCGCCCTGCTGGCGATAGACCGTGCGCGGACGGCCCGGCGCTTCCGGGATCTCACCAAGGATCGGCGAGAGGGTATCCACCTTACGCACGGGAGATGACGCGGGAGGCGCTCCATTCGCCACCAGTTCACGCTGCGCGGTTTCCGCCGCAATGGCATCCTCGATCGTGACGGGCGCGAAGCGCAGGCGGTCGCCCGGCGTAAGTTGCCCGATCTTCCAGCGGTCTGCGGCGATCACCACGAAAGGACAGACGAAGCCGCCCAGCGACGGGCCGTCCGGTCCCAGGATGATCGGCATGTCGCCGGTGAAGTCCACCGCGCCGATGGCATAGGGATTGTCGTGGATGTTGGAGGGGTGCAGCCCCGCCTCGCCGCCGTCGCTGCGCGCCCAGCGCGGCTTGGGGCCGATCAGGCGCACGCCGGTGCGGTTGGAGTTGTAGTGGACCTTCCACTCGGCGCCGAGGAACGTCTCGACATCCTCTCCGGTGAAGAAGTCCGGGGCGCCGTGCGGGCCGTAGAGGACACGCAGGGTCCAGTCGGTGCCGATCTCGGGCAGGTCCACGGCGGGCAGGGCCGCCTCCGTCGCCGCTCCGGCAAGATGCAGCGTATCGCCCGCAAGCAGGCGCCGCGCGGCATGGCCGCCGAACTGCCCGAGTTCGAACGTGCTGCGGCTGCCCAGATAGGGCGCGATGTCCAGCCCGCCCGCGAAGAGGATATAACCGCGAAGCCCGCCGGTCGAAGCGCGCCCGAGCGCCAGCGTCTGGCCCGCCGCGATATCGATCGGCACGCCGCGCGAGACCGGAACCCCGTCCAGGGTCGCGCCGAAATCGGCGCCCATCAGGCAGACACGCGCGGCCGATACGAAGGAAAGGGTCGGCCCGGTGACGGTGACCTCAAGCCCCTCGGTGCCTTCCGGGTTGCCCAGCAGGCGGTTGCCGAGGCGGAAGGACTGGTCGTCCATCGGCCCGGAGGGCGGCACGCCCACGCCCCAGAGCTTCTGACGGCCCGGCCAGTCCTGCACCGTCGTCGCGGTGCCGCCGCTGACCACGCGGACCGCGCTGGGGTGATAGGCAATGGCATCGAGCACGCGGGTCGAGACTTCGCCGCTGGTGAAGGCGGGCGAGCGGACGACATCGCGCAGCCAGCGCACATTGGTCTCGATGCCGTCGATCCGGCTGCGGTCGATCGCCGCCTGTGCCGCCTCCACGGCTTCCTCGCGGGTCGGAGCATGGACGATCAGCTTGGCCAGCATCGGATCGTACCAGGCGCTGACCGTGCTGCCGGACGAGCACCAGGTTTCTACGCGGATATCCTCGGGGAATTCGACGCAGGTGAGCTGGCCCGAAGTCGGGCGATAATCCAGCGAGGGGTCCTCGGCATAGAGGCGCATCTGCACCGAATGGCCCTTGGGGCTGGGGGCCGGGCCGTCGAGGAAGGCGAAATCGCCCGCTCCGCCGCGCACCATCCATTCGACGAGATCGATGCCCATGACCTCTTCGGTCACGCCGTGCTCGACCTGGAGGCGAGTGTTCATCTCCAGGAAGAAGAACTCCTCGCGGTCGGCATCGTAAAGATACTCCACCGTGCCTGCCGAGCGGTAGCGTGCCGCCTCACCCAGACGCACGGCCGAGGCGATCAGCTCCGCGCGGACATGCTGTGGCAGCAGCGGTGCCGGGGCTTCCTCGACCACTTTCTGGTTGCGGCGCTGGAGCGAGCAATCGCGCTCGCCAAGCGCCATGACGCGGCCCTCGCCGTCTCCGAACAGCTGCACCTCGATGTGCCGAGCGCGGCGCACGTAGCGTTCGAGGAACACGCTGGCATCACCGAAATTGCTGAGGCCAAGGCGCGCGACGGTGGCGAAGCCTTCGCGCAGGTCCGCCTCGTTCTCGCAGACCTTCATGCCGATGCCGCCGCCCCCGGCGGTCGCCTTGAGGATCACCGGATATTCGATCCCGGCGGCGGCGGAGACTGCCTCTTCCTCGTCCGTCAGCAGGCCGGTGCCCGGCGCCAGCGGCACGCCATGCTCGGCGGCGAGTGCGCGGGCGCTGTGCTTGAGGCCGAAGGTGCGGATATTTTCGGGCGTCGGGCCGATGAAGACGATCCCGGCTGCCGCGCAGGCTTCCGCGAACTCGACATTTTCGGCCAGGAAGCCGTAGCCGGGATGGATCGCCCCGGCGCCGGTCTTCTTCGCCGCATCCAGGATCGCCGCGATGTTGAGGTAGCTTTCGGAAGCCTTGGCCGGGCCGATCAGCACGGCCTCGTCCGCTTCCGATACGTGGTTCGAGCCTTCGTCCGCCTCGGAATAGACCGCAACGGACTTCAGGCCCATGCGGCGAAGGGTGCGGATGATGCGGGTGGCGATCGCGCCTCGGTTGGCGATCAGAACCGTATCGAAGCTCATGCGACGACGATCATGCGGACGGGAGTGGGATTGAAGCCGTTGCAGGGATTGTTGACCTGCGGGCAGTTGGAGACGACGACGATGACGTCCATTTCCGCGCGCAGGTCAACAGTCAGGCCCGGCGCGGATATTCCGTCGACGATGCCCAGCGACCCGTCCGGCTCGACCGGTACGTTCATGAAGAAGTTGATGTTGGAAACGATGTCCCGCTTGCCGCGCCCTTCGAGGAGGTTGGCCTCCAGGAAGTTCTCGACACAGGCGTGCTCGGCCTTGGTATGGTGGCCGTAGCGCAAGGTGTTGGATTCGCACGAGCAGGCGCCGCCGATGGTGTCATGGTAATCGACCGAGGTGGCGGCGATCGTCATCAGCGCATTGCCTTCGTTGGACAGCAGCTTGGTGCCCGCCCGCAGGAACAGATTGCCCTGTGCCGAAACGGTATCCTGCGCGCTGTAGCGCTCAGCATCGTCGGCAGCCGAATAGAGCAGGAAGTCGACGGCCTGGTTGCCTTCCAGATCGACGATGCGCAGCGTCTGCCCGGCCTTGACGTGGTGCAGCCAGGGCGCGCGGGCGGGAACGACGACGTCGTGGACGACATTGCCGGTGAGGCCGGACATGTGGGGATCGGTGCTCATGATCGCGTGTCCTCTAATCAGCGGCGGAAGTAGTCTTCGACATTGGTGAAGGCGCGCAGGCCCTCGGGCGTGGCGCCCCGGACGGGATCGTCCTCGGCGGTCACCGGTCCCCGCCAGGCCGTGGCGCGCAGCGGCGTGACGCTCCATTCCGCGCGCGGATCGAGGACGTGGGGGACATTGGCGATCACCACGATCACGTCCATTTCCGCGCGCAGGACCACGCTGCGGCCGGGTGCGAAGGGGCCAACTTCAGGCGTGATCGTGCCATGCGCCTCGATCTTCGCGCCCTTGAACAGGTTCACGCAAGGGTGGACGTCGCGGCGGCCGAGGCCATGCTTGGCCGCACCGAGGAGGAACCTGTCGCGGCCGCTGGGGAAGGCACCGCTATTGCGGCCTTCGCCGTACTTCGCGGCGTTGGTTGCGGGGTTGGATGTGCCGCAGAACGTGTCATGCGTGCCGGCATCGTCTGCGAGAATACTGAACAGGACCCGGCCCATGTCGGACAGGAGCAGTTTTCCCGCCCCCAGATAGGCGTTCCACTGCACCTTTACCGTATCGGCCACATTGAGCCGCTCGGTCGGCATCTCGGCATTGAAAACCAGCAGCGAGGCGCAGGCATCGCCGTGAAGGTCGATCAGGCGCAGGCGCGAACCGCGCGACAGGCGCCGCGTGGCATAGCCCCCTGCGGCGATGGTCTCTTCCCACACGAGATCGGCAGGGGCGACATCGCCGGGCAGGTCGTCCGCCACCGGGGGCAGCACCGGCATGCTCTCGACAACGGTGCCGCCCTGGGCCCGCGCATGGTCCCGCGCGGCAAGCGGATCGGCCAGGGTCTGGGTCATGAATGCGCTCCGATGCTGGTAATGTCTTCGCCGCTCGGGTCGTAGAGCGGCGGCAAAAGGGCGGTGGTGGTGACAAGCTCTAGCTGCTGCACCCCGCGCACCCGGCGAATGGCGTCGCAGAGTTCCTTCAGTCTTGCTGCGGGACCCTGCACGAGAAGAACTTCAAGGGACTGGTCGTCCTCCAGCACGACATGCTGCGAGGAGATCACTTCCTTCAGATAACCGGCCTGCGTCTGCGAAAGCTGGTGCCGCACCCGGCCGCGCTCGCTGCGGTAGACCAGGGTTATGGTCCCGGCGAACATCTCCTCCGGGTGCATGAGCGATCCGTGTTCCGTCAGCGCGTGGCGGATCAGTTCGGCAATGAGCTGGGAGCGGGAAGGCAGGCCGCGTTCCGCCACCATCAGGTCAAGCTGTCTGAAGAGGTCTGCCGGGAGGCTCATGCTGAGCCGCGCCAGGCCGGTGGAATCGGAGCCCATGCCCACTCTCTTTTCAGTTATTACTATTTACGTCAATCGTAATAATTTCGCTTTCGTCGGATTCTTCCTCGGGCCGCTCGCGCATAGGCAGGTCGTAGACCACCGTGGCGCCGAAACGATGCGGCGCGTGCGGATCGTGACGGCGCTTGTCGAGCGCGAGGACGCGGGTTCCGAGCGTAAAGGCCTCGCGGATATCGTGCGTCACCATGACGATGGTCAGCGCCCGCTCGCGCCAGAGGCTGCGGATCAGCTTGTGCATGTCGGCACGAATGCCGGGGTCGAGCGCGCCGAACGGCTCGTCCAGCAGCAGGATGCGCGGCCGTTTTACCAGCGCCTGCGCGATCGCCAGACGCTGCTGCATGCCGCCCGACATCTGCGCGGGATAGAGATCGAGACTGTGCCCCAGGCCCACGGCCGTCAGCATCTCCCTAGCCTCTTCCTCGGCGGCGCGGCGGGCGCTGCCGAACAGGCGGCCCATCACCGGCGCCTTCTCGCATTCCATGCCCAGGATCGTGTTGCGCAGCGCGGTAAGATGCGGGAACACCGAATAGCGCTGGAAAACGACGCCCCGATCCGGGCCGCATTCGGGCTTCAGCGGAACGTCGTCCATCAGGATCGCGCCCTGGCTCGGCCCCTCCTGCCCCAGGATCAGGCGCAGGAAACTGCTCTTGCCCGCACCCGAAGGCCCGACGACGGAGACGAATGAGCCTTCCTCGATTTCGAGGTTCAGCTTCTCAATGATAATCCGGTCGCCATATTCGACCCAGACGTCGCGAAAGCTCAGCAAAGTGCTCAATGGCTTTCTCCATGGGCCCAGGGGAACAGTCGCCGGCTCAGCGCGGTGAGCGCCAGGTCCATCAGGATGGCCAGCAGCGCGATCCAGGCGACATAGGGCAGGATCACGTCCATCGAGAGATAGCGGCGCACCAGGAAGATGCGATAGCCGAGGCCCACGTCCGACGCGATCGCCTCGGCCGAGATCAGGAAGACCCAGGCCGGGCCCAGCGCCAGGCGGATGGCATGGAGCAGGCGCGGCATGGCCTGCGGCAGGGCGACGCGGATCATCACCTGCCAGCTGTTGGCGCCCAGCGTCAGTGCCTTGATGATCTGCTCGCGCGGCAAGGCGCCGACATGGGCGGCGATGTCGCGGATCATGACCGGCGCGATGCCCACCACGATCAGCGCGACTTTGGCGGTCTCGCCAAGGCCGAGCGCGATAAACAGGATCGGCAGGAGCGCGATCGGCGGGATGACGGCAATGCCGGTGACGAGCGGGCCGAACGTGGCGCGCACCGGCGGCAAAGCGCCCAACGCCAGCCCCACCGTCAGTGCCATGAGCGTGGAAATGCCCAGGCCGATGCCGAGCCGCTGGAGGCTGGCCAGGGTGTCGGCCCAGAACACCAGTTGCCCGGTAAGCTGGTCCGGCACGAACAGCAGCGCCGACATGCTTTGCGCCATGGCGCCGGGAAGCGGCAGGATCTTGTCCGCCGGGTTCATCGCATGGCGGTTGGCCGCCATGACGATGTAGATCAGCAGCAGCAGCAGGATCGGCACTGCGCCGAGGAGCACTCGCCCCCCTCGCCCGACCTGACGATTCACCCAGCGCATTGTCATGGTCCTGTTTTGATTATTGCACTTCGAGCCGCTCGATGACCCGATGGAGCCCGCTCGAAAATGCCCGGGTCGGGCACTTCCGAACAAACCCTCAAAGCTTGCCGTCCGCCGCCATCTTCATGAAGCTGTCGTCGAAACGCAGCGTCACATGCTGCGCATCGCCCAGCGTCTTGCCGCCGGGGAAGGACATGCCCACCGCGTCTGCCGAAGTCGCGCCCTTGAACAGCCCCTTGGAGAAGCTGAAATCGCGCACCCGCGTCATCGTCGTGACGAGAGCCGGCGCATCGGTTGCAGCCACGGCCGCCTTCGGATCGGAATAGAGGAACGTGGTGCTGAGCTGGCTGTCGAAGGATTCGGGCGTCGCGCCTGCCAGCTTGGCCATAGCCGCGCGGGCCGCCTTGCCCTGCGCATCCTGGCGGACCATCAGCGCCGTCGTCTCGTACCAGATGCCCGCCAGCGCCTTGCCCAGGTTCGGATTGGCCTTGAGCGTGGCGGTATCGACGCAGAGCAGGTCGAGGATCTCGCCCGGAATGTCGGCAGAGCTGAACGCTAGCTTCGCGCCCGGCTGTGCCTTCATGGCATTGAGCTGCGGGTTCCAGGCCACCGCCACCTTGACGTCCGGGCTGGCGAAGGCGCCGACGATATCGGCGTCCCCGGTATTGACCGTCTTCACGTCCTTGAGCTGGAGACCGACCGAATTGAGCCCGCGCGCCAGCAGGTAATGCGAAACCGAAAGCTCGACGAGGTTGACCGACTGCCCCTTGATCGTCTTGAGGTCGCCGCCCTTCATCAGGATGCCGTCGTTGCCGTTCGAATAGTCGCCGACGATGATCGCGCTGGTATCCTTGCCGCCCGCAGCGGGGATCGTCAGCGCGTCCATGTTCGCCACGGTCACGCCGTCAAGCTTGCCCGCCGTGTACTGGTTGACCGATTCGACGTAGTCGTTGACCTGGACGATATTGATCTTGAGGCCGTATTTGTCGGCCCACTTCTTCACGATACCGGCCTGCTGGGCATAGGGCCAGGGCATCCAGCCCGCATAGATCGACCATCCGATATTGAATTCCGTGCGCTTCGGCGCTTCGCTCGGCCCCTGGGAGCAGGCGGCGGTGGCGAGCAACCCGGCCATCAGCGTGGCCCTGGCAATGCTGCGGATCGATACGATCATGACTCGGTCCCCTTTCGCAATGCAGCATTGCCGCAATCGAGGACGTTGTCCATCACAAAATATTACGTGTCGAAGATTCTGTAATACTATAGATGCCGAGGCAATCCGGCATGCCTGTCCGGCAGCCGCGAGGTTCAGGCGACGGCTTCGCCTGCCGCAGGCGTCTTGCGCGCGCGCCGCGCGGGTTTCCTCACAGGCTCCTTGTCGTGAAGCGGGGGGAGCAGCGCCGTGGTGGTCACCAGTTCGAGCTGATGGACGCCCCGGATTGCCCGCAGCGCATCGCAGAGTTCCTTGAGCCGTGCCGCCGGTCCCTGCACCAGCAGCACTTCCAGCGACTGGTCATCCTCCAGGAAGACGTGCTGCGAGGAAATGACTTCCTTGAGATATTCCGCCTGGCTCTGGGCAAGCTGCTGGCGCACCCGCCCGCGATCGCCGCGATAGACGAGGGTGATCGTACCGGCGAGCATTTCCTCGGGCCGGGTCAGCGCCTCGTGCTCGGCCAGGGCATGACGGATCAGTTCGGCAATCAGCTGCGAACGCGAAGGCAATCCGCGCTCTTCCACCATGGTATCGAGCTGGCGGAACAGGTCAGCGGGAAGGCTCATGCTGAGCCGGGCCAGATTGGCGGCGTCGCTGCTCACGCTGCATTCCCTTCGGCCGTGATCTCGATCGTCATGCGGTACATCGCCTCCCTGCCTACCGGGCGCCGGGGCATCCGTCCAGAGGCGCGGCCACCTCATAAACCCTGTCGATGACGCCCATCATTTTATTACCATTGCAACGAATCGTATTATCGATACCGTATCGACCATAGAGCGGGCAGGTTGGGGAACGCCGTGACGCAAGATTCAGCAAGCAGTCCTACACCTGCCGTCAAGCCGCCGCCGCGGCCCTATTATCCGAACGGAAACATCGCAGCAGGCTACAACCCGCCCGGCGTGCGCAACACCAGCAGCGTGGTGCCGCTCCATCCCGGAAAGCCGGTCATCCATGACTATGCCTGCGATGGTCCCGCGCCCGGGAATCTCGCCTTCCGCTGGACTTACGGCTCCAATATCGCCGCCAGGAACCGCGACCCGCGCGTACAGATCGTGCAGTATAACGAAGACACTTTCGTCCTGCGCCAGAACGTCTGCGTCCACTGGGAAGCGCCCTTCACCTACCTGTTGTTCGGCAACAAGGGCGCGCTGCTGATCGACACCGGCGCCACCGCAGATGCCCGCCACTACCCGCTGCGCGAAACCGTGGACGCGATCGTCTCACGCTGGTGCCAGGCGCGTGGACGCGCCTCCATACCGCTCACCGTGGCCCTGACCTCAGGCGAGGATATCGCGCAGAACCAGGGGCTGGTGCAGTTCGCCGGACGCCCCGGCACCACGATCGTGCCGAAGCCGCTCGCGGTGATGAAGCAGTTCTACGGTTTTGGCGGCACATGGCCCTCGGGCACGAGCCGCATCGATCTGGGCGACCGGGTGATCGAGGTGATACCCACGCCCGGCACGCACAAGGACGGCGTCAGTTTCTACGATCCCTACTGCGATTTCCTCTTCACCGGCGATCTCCTGTTCCCCGGCAAGATCAACATCGGCAACGACCGCGATTTCCTGGCCTCGCTGGAGCGCCTCAAGGCCTTCGCCGCCGCCAAGCCGGTCAAATGGCTGCTGGGCGGACATGTCGAGATGATGTTCGTGCCGGGCAAGTATTACCCGCGCTTCGCCACCTACAAGCCCTACGAGCGCGTGCTGGAAATGACGCCCGACCTGATCGACGAGGCGATCGTCCATGCGCGCGCGGTGCAGGGCAAGGACATGATGCTGATCAGGCCGGATTTCGTGCTGTTCAACGGCGTCAGCCCCGACCAGCGGACCAAAGTCTGGCCTGAAGGCGTGCCGAACATCGACGCGCCCCACCCGTTCTGACCTCTTCGAATACGTGTTCAAATACTGAGGAACTTCGCCATGGATCGCCGCACGTTCCTTGCCCACAATGCCGCTGTCGCGGCCGTCCCCCTGACCGGGGCGGCATTCACGGCGGCAACCGATGTCGCCTCCGCAGCCACGCGTCCGGCGCCGATCGATTTTCGCAGCAACCTTCCCGCCGCCGGGGCTTTCCCGAAGCGCTGGATCTGCGGCTCCTCGTCCTGCATGGACAATACCGACCCGCCGGTGCAGGTCCACTGGTACAACCCGCATACGGCGATCCTGCGCCAGAACAAGGCCTATAGCTACGAAGCGCCCTTCGCGCCGCTCTACTTCGGTAACGACCGGGTTCTGCTGCTCGACGAAGGCTATGTACAACTGCGAAACGACTGCGACTACCGCGCCGTCGTCGACCAGTGCATCGACGAATGGTGCCGCCGCAACGGGCGCGATCCCGCCAGTCTGGAACTGCTGGTCGCCTTCACCCACCTTCATGCCGATCATTACGCCGCCACCAACCAGTTTGCCGACCGGCCGAATACGCGCTGCATGGGCCTGACCCATGAGGAAATGGTCGGATTCTGGGGCATGCGCAACTATCCCGAAGAGCGCATCACCCTGGATCTGGGCGGACGCGAGATCCTGATCTGGGGATCGCCCGGCCATGTCGTGTCCGAATTCGCCTATTACGACAGCTATACCCAGATCCTCTACACCGGTGACATGTTCTACCGCGGCCGTTGCTACATCAGTTTCTGGCAACCGTGGTTCGACAGCATGAAACGACTGATCGACTTCTGCGACACCCATCCGGTCACGCATGTCATGGGCTGCCATGTGGAGATCAGCAAGGACGGGCAGGACTACGCCTACGGCATGACCTGGCAACCCGACGAAGCCCCCGTGGAGATGACGGTCGATCAGTTACGGGAGGCTTTCGCCCACGCACAGAAGATCACGCAGCCGGGCATCTACTTCACGGGAACCGTGTTCCTCTGCAACCAGACGCGCGGAACGACCACGATCGATCGCAACCCCTATCGCTATGAATAGCCATGCCGCGGCGAATCGGGTTTTGGCCCGGATGATCATTTCGGCACACAATGCTGCCGCTTTCCGGGTATTTTCGAAGCCGAACGGCATCCCGAAGCCCGCAGAATTCCAGCATTGCCAAGCGATTGCGACGAATGCCGGAACTTGGTAAATTAACACTCTTGACGCGAAATGTAATATCCATACCGTGTATCAAGTCGCCTGGCAGAGCGATGAAAATCCGGGAGAGAGAAACTGTAGCAACAGGCCGGTCCACCGGCCTGGAGGGGGGTTTTCGATGGAACAACTGCCAATCTCCTGTACGGTTCTCTCGGGCGCCAGGACGCAGCCGGTCTCGAACATGTCGCAGCGGCTCTGGGACCTGATCCCTGCCGCCTATCTCGTCGCCATCGCCGCGTTCTGGGGACTTTCCCCAAGTGGCTGGTCGAAGCGCCGTGGACGCTGATCGCCGTGTCCTCGCTGATCACACTCAGCGTGCTGGGATTGGAATGGCTCAACGAACGCCACGCAGGCTGGCGCATGAACCGGCGCGAGTTCCTTACCGACCTGTTCTATGTGGTCCTGGGCGCAACGGCGATTTCCTGGGCCTCGATGAAGCTCGCCGAAGACCCGCTGAAGGCGGCCAAGGCCTCGCTCGGCATCTCCACCGAATGGGCGATGCACCTGCCGTTCCTCTTGCAAGTCGCCATGGTGATCCTGGTCATCGAATTCGGGCAATACTGGATGCATCGCCTGATGCACAATTCCACGCCCTTCTGGCTGACCCATGCACCGCACCACCACATCACCCAGCTCAATGCCGCGAAAGGTTACGTCGGCAACCCGATCGAACTGTTCCTGATCAGCCTGAGCCTGCTCGCACTGTTCGATCTGCCGCCAGCCGCCGTATTCTGCGGATTGAACATCCTGAGCGCGGTCTCCACATTCGCCCATGCAAACCTGCGCGCCGACCCGCCGAAGTTCTATTCGCTGATCTTCACGACGATCCGGCACCACAGCCTGCACCATTCCACGGACTACGAAAGCACACGCTGCAACTACGCCAATTCGCTGATCCTCCTCGACCGCTTGTTCGGAACCTATCGAGAAGGGGAAGCGAGCGTGGTGGGACAGGACGATCTCAGGCGGCTGTCGATCCGGGAGCAGTTCCTGTTCCCCTTCCAGCCCGCGATCGCCCGGGTTCGGGAACGCAAGCGCGCTGGGCGGGACGCTTCGATCCAGGCGATCAACTGAGCGCGCAGCGAACGAGATACCCGATCACCCCGCAGGCATGATCGGACAAGAGAGAGGCGCACCGGCACAACATCCGCGAAGATGGCCGGTCGTCATACAAAAAACTGTCTCCCAGAAGATCCGGCGCAGGCAGGCCGGACGCGGGAGCCTCAGACCAAGGACAGGGAAGCAACATGACAGATCGCGCGAAATTGAGGGCAGTTCTGCTGTCCGCGACGATATTCACCGGCACTCTGGGCACGATGCCGGCACTGGCGCAGGATGCCTCCGCGGTTGCCGAGCAGACGGGCGACGCCATCGTCGTCACCGGCACGCGCCGCGCCACGACGATCATGGATACGCCGATCAACATTTCCGCCATCGGCGCCGAGGAACTCAATCGCCAGCGCATCGACGACGTGCGCGACCTGGCCGATTTCACGCCCGGCCTCACCATTTCGGACACGGGACCGGGTTCCACCGGCTCGATCGTGCTGCGCGGGCTGAACGCATCGGATGTGGATTCCGGCGGCCTCAACTACGATGACTCGCTCGGCATCTATCTCGGCGAAGTTCCGCTCTACTACGACTTCAAGCTGCTGGACATCGCCCGCGTCGAAACGCTACTCGGACCGCAGGGCACGCTCTACGGCCTGGGTACGCTGGCCGGCGCCATCCGCTACATTCCCAATCGCCCCAATACCGACGCCTGGGAAGCCGAAGGGCACGGACGCCTCTATGCCAAGGGCCACTCCGACAACTTCGGATACCAGGCCGACGGCATGATCAACATTCCGCTGGTGCGCGATCACGTGGCATTCCGTTCCGCCACCGGTTACTACTACGACCCGGGCTTCATCGACTACCCGCTGCTGCTCCAGACGCCGGGCGTCTCGCTGCCACAGCCGGGCGGCACCGACGGCGTGACCCGCGAGGAATTCGCCCAGAACCTGCGCCGCCGCAAGGACATGAACTTCGAGCGCACGTTCACCACGCGCAACCAGTTGCTGCTCCAGACCACCGAAGACCTCAAGGCGATCTTCACTTACGCGTTCCAGCGCACCAAGACCGACGGCGCCCAGTCCAACAGCGCGGGCGTGATGGGCACGGGCAAGTATCAGAACGCCAGCCGTTACGAAGAGCCGGTGAACCGCCGCGCCCATCTGGCCAGCATGGAAATCGACGCCAACATCGCCGATATCGTCGATCTGGTTTCCACCACGGCCTATACCAACGTGCGCACCCGCTCGCAGGCCGACAATACCGACCTGCTGCTCGATCTCGACTATGACTACGAACTGTTCCCCGCCTTCTCCAGCTGGAACGAGAGCGACGGTCGCCGCAAGCAGTTCAACCAGGAGATTCGACTGGTTTCGCGCCATGGAGGCCCGTTCAACTGGGTGCTCGGCGGGTTCTACAACCGGCAGAAGTATCACAACGACTACGCCGAACACACACCGGGCCTGTCGGACTTCTACGGCGTAACCGGCAACCCCGACGATCTCGAATATGTCAGCTACACCAAGTCCAAGGTCACCGAAAAGGCGATCTTCGGCGAAGGTACGCTGAAGATCACGCCGGAATGGCAGGTCACCGGCGGCGCCCGCTACTTCAAGTACACGTCCGACGTCCAGGGCGCGCTGGTGCTGCCTCTGCTGGGTGATCCGCTGAGCCCCTATGACGTCGATCCGGCGGGCGGCAAGGCCAAGAAGGACGGCTGGGTGTGGAAGCTCAACACGTCGTACAACTTCACCCCGGACCTGATGATCTACGGCACTTACAGCAAGGGTTACCGCATCGGCGGCCCGAACCGCGTTGCCCCCTGCCCCGATCCCGTTCCGGCCGACCAGCAGAACGCCTGCGCCCTGCCGAACGAGGTCCAATACGGCCCGGACAAGACCAAGAATGCCGAAATCGGTATTCGCATGCAGTTGTTCGATCGCAAACTGGCGTTCAACTTCGATGTCTTCCACATCAAGTGGGACGGTATCCAGGTGGACTCGGCCACTTACTACGGCGTGACCGGAATCACCGTGAACGGCGGCTCCGCCAAGTCGCAGGGCTTCGAAACCTCGTTCCAGTTCAAGCCGGTGCCGGCACTGGCGATCCAGGGCAGCTATTCCTACACCGACGCCAAGCTGACCGAAGACGTGCCGGGCATCATCACGATCCGCACCACGCCGAACGACTATGACGGACGGCCGAAGTTCACCCAGCTGGATGCTCTCGACGGCGATCGCCTGCCGGGTTCGGCCAAGAACTCGGGCAGCCTCGGCGCGACTTACACGGTTCCCGTGAGCGAAGGCACGGTCAGCGCCAACTGGACGGCGACCTACCGCGGCAACGTGGTATCGCGCATCGGCTGGGATCGCGGCTACGGGGACAAGATCCCCAGCTACGTCCTCCACCGCGCCAGCCTGACTTACGAGACCGACAAGTACAGCGTCAGCCTCTTCGCGAACAACATCTTCGACAAGTATGCCATCGCCTCGGTGGGTCAGGACCGTTCGCGTATCGGTGTAAACGATGGTGTAGCCGTGCGCTATTACCGCCAGACCGTGATCTCGCCGCGCACCGTCGGCGTCGAGGCGCGGATCAAGTACTGATCTGAAACGTACTGACTAGAAACAGGTCAAAAACAGGGAGGAAGGCGCCGCCGTTCGAAAAGAGCGGCGGCGTCTGCTATTCAACTGCAATGCCCTGCGCGTCCAGCCAGGCCCGCGCGGGTGCCAAAGCTTCTTCGTAGGAGCGCCACTTGCCGACCCCGTCCCTGTTGAGCGGGCGGCGTACTTGCGCGGCGCTCGGCGTCGCCACGGCCGACCGGTTCTCGTGGAACGACAGGCAGGCCGGGTCCCACGACAACTCGCAATGGGCCAGAAGTCTGCGCGTCTGCGCTTCCTGATCGGCGACCAGTCCCTCGTAGGACAGTTGCAGGACCGCTCCCGGCCAGAACTGCTCCCACAATGCCATCAGCCGGTCGAAGCGGGCATAATAGCGCGCCGTATCCATGAGATCGTAGGAATAGGCGTAATAGGCCGACTGGCTGGCGAACAGGTTCTTGTAATTGCTCCAGATCGTGTCCAGCGGCCCTCGCCGCAGACAGACCACCCGCGCATCGGGCAAGGCGCGCAGGATGTGGCCGATATAGAGGAAATTGGCTGGAAGCTTGTCGGTGAAACGCGGCCGCCCCTGACCGCGATGGACCTTCGCGCGCGCCAGATAGGCCTCGCCCAGCGCGGCCGGATCGATGGCGGCGCTCGCCAGCACGGTTTCGGCGTCCAGAACGCGCCGCGATGAGGTTCCCGCAAGCTTCTTGACCGCCAGCGGCATGGCCTGAAGCTCGCCTGCGGCCTCTACTTCGCTGTGCGAGGACAGGATACGGTCGACCAGCGTGGTGCCGGTGCGCGGCATGCCGACCACAAAGATCGGCGCCGCCCCGCTGCGCCCCGCGCCCATGGCGAGAGCCTCCCCTGGATCGGCAAACAGCACCTCAATCGCATCGAATATAGCCTCGTCCTGCGCGAAGTCATAGCCGATGACCTGTTTCTGCGCGCGGTTGGCGGCAGAGAGATGGCGCAGCGATGCCGCCGTATCGCCCAGGTCTTCCAGTTCCTTGGCCAGGGCATAGCGGATGCGCAGTCCGTCGCCGGGCGCTTCTCCGGTTTGCTCGACCTCGTGCAGGGCTGCTTCCAGCCGTGCCACGTGATTGGCATCGGCGGTCTGGCGCGACAGGATGGCCAGCGCGTAATGCACGCGCGCGTTACCCGGCTCCTGCGAGAGGATCGTCTCGTAATGGCGGCGCGCCTCTTCGACCCTGCCGGTAAAGGCGCTCGCTGCCGCAAGGTTGTAGCGGTATTCGGTGTTCTCCGGCTCGCCCTCGACCGCAGCCGCGAAAGGGGCCAGCGATCCTTCGTGATCGCCGATCCGCGCCAGCACGCAGCCGATCGTGTCGAACGTCAACGCGTCTGACGGCTTGCGAGCCATGGCCTCGCGCGCAGCGGCGGCCGCTTCGTCATCGCGGCGCACAAGGACCAGCAACCGGGCCAGCTGGGCGAGATGATCGGCCTTGCCGCCACGCGCGCCGGCGGCTTCGATCAGCGGTATCGCCTTTGCCACATGGCCGCCCTCCGCCGCTGCCATGCCGAGCAGGAAGTAGCCCTCCGGCCCTTCCGGGCTGCTTTCGATCAGTCTTTTCGCCGCAGCGACGGCGCCGGGCACGTCGCCTTGCGCCAGGGCCTGCCGCGCCTCCCTCTCAGACATCGACGCCGCGCACCCCGCAAGGAAGACCTGTTCGCTTCATTCGCAGCATCCCCTTTTCCAAGCTGGTCCCACGCCCCGTAACGGTAGTGCCCGCCCATCTTGCGCAGGATGCCCGAAGAAGCAATCGCGCTCCGCAGGCTCAGGGACCCAAAAAAAGGGGCGGCGTACCGAAGTACGCCGCCCCCATGAATGCGACGAGGCGATACGCGAGATTAGAAGCGCACGGAAACGCCTGCGCGACCGGCAATGCCGCTCGTGCCCGAGCCGGTCACGCCTTCCACTTTGGCGAAAGCGGAAAGGCCCTGCAAGGCGCCCTGGATGCCCGCTTCCCAGCGCGCACGGCCACCTTCCGATGCATCGCGGAAGTAGAGGTCCTGATCGCCCGAGGAGAGAGTCGCGCCCGGACGGCCGTTCATCTCGCCTTCCCAGTTCACGCCGACATAAGGCTGAAGCGCCCAAGTGCCGGATTGCGCCTCGATGCCCGCACGCACACCCGCGCGGCCGTAGAAGCTCTGGACATGATCGAACCGAGCGCCGACCCCGCCGGTCGCGGCAAAGCCGTCGAGATCGGCGTCCGTCCACGACGCGCTGGCCGAAGGTTCGATGAAGGCCATGCCGGTGCGGATATGGTAACCCGCCTCGACCTCGACGCCGTAGCTGGTGCCGTTCGACTTGGGCGCGCTGGCGCCGTTGCCGAGATCGTACTTGAGCGAATAGCGGTCCAGCTTGGCCAGTGCATGGGCGAAGAGGCCATCCGCGCTGCGATAACGGGCGTAGAGGCCGATGTTGCCGCCATCCAGCTTGATGCGATCGCCGGTCGACTTGACCTTGCCCTCCTGCGAAACATAGCCGCCGGTCAGGCCCACGCCCCAGTCGCCGTTCCCGGCGGCGTGGCCCCAGTCGAGACCGAACTGGCCGCCCCACCAGGTATCGCGCACGTCGAGGTTCGGCGCGAAAGTGGTCGCGGTGCCCAGAACGGTTTCCGAGTAGACCGGACGCGAGCGGTTGGTCTCGCTGCCGCCCAGCATCTGGCCCCAGAGCGATACACCTTCATGCGCGGCGGCGCCGCGCATCTGGTCCGACCAGGCATCGCCCGAACGACGCCAGTAGTGCCGCACTTCGGCTCCGGTGCGGACGAGTTCGAAAGCCTGCGTGCTGGGCACGCCGACGAGATCGAGGTTGCCGTCCGCGTCGGTCAGGAGCTGGTAATCGACGAAGCCCTTGTTCACCGCGCCGCCCTCCAGGACGAAAGCGCCGTTCGCGACCGAGGCGGCATTGACCAGACGGATGCCGTCAAAGTTGAACTGCGCAGCCGTGGCGCCGCTCAGGTCCTTGATGGCGATCGTCGTCGTGCCAGAGGCGGCACCCAGATTGAGCTGGTCCGCAGTCTGCGCCGCATTGCCGCCCACGGCACTGGCGCCGAGGTTGGCTTCCAGCACCACACGCGAATTGCCGCTGCCGACCAGAGCGGCATCGCCCAGATCGAGCACGTCGCCGGTATGGCCGTTGACGAGGCTGATCGTGCCCGAATTGCGCAAGGTCGTGAGACCGGTGATCCGCATCGTCGCCGCAGCCGTGGCGGCCGGGTTGATGTTGATCGTGCCGCTGTTGGCCAGCACGGCATTGCCCGCGAAAGCGGTGTCTCCGCCGTGGGCTTTCCAAGTGGCGCTGTTGGTCAGCATGGTAGCGGCGGTGTCGAAGGTCATGTAGCCCTCGATCGTGCCCGTGTTGGTCAGCGTGGCCGCACCGCCCGAAAGCGCAACGGCAAGATCGCTGTCCGCCCCGATCGTGCCCGCGAGCGTGACGGTCTGGCCGCCTGCGGCGTCCGAGGTTAGGCCGGCCGTGGCACCATGGAGCCTGGCGCCGCTGGCAAGCGCCACTTCGGCATTGCCGCCGGTGACAATGGCCAGGCCCGCGCCCGTTCCCGAAGTGACCGAACCGCCCAGGCTCGCCGAAACGGTGCCGCTGCCCGACGTCAGCAGCATGGCATCGCCGCTCACCGCCGATACGGTCGTGGCGGCAAGGGTGATGGCACCGCTGCCCGAGGTCGCCACCACGCCGCGCGATCCGGCACCAGTGACGGCCAGCGTCTTCACGGTCAGGCTCTGGGCACCCGAGCCGGTCACGACCGAGATGCCGTCCGAACCCGCACCGCTAGTGGCAAGGTCGGCGCTGTCGATGGTGATCGTGCCGGTGCCGGTCGCACTGGCCGCAATACCCGCCGCGTTGACACCGGCGGTCGCGATCGTCCCGAGGTTGTTCAGCGTACCCGCACCGTCGATTACGGCAAAAGTCACGCCTGCGGCATTGTCACCCTGCGTCGTGACACCGCCCGTCGCAGCAGCGACAAGCGCGGCGCGGGCCATGGCCGGAGCCGCGTCCTGTCCAACCGTGAGCGAGACCGCGCCCGACTGCGAACCCTGCACAATCACGCCCGTGGCATCCGCGCCGGTCGTCGTGACCGTGCCTAGGCTGGCGACGATATCGCCCGTCGATCCGGCCCCGTTCTGCGCCAGGTTCACGCCCTTCACACCGTCGCCCGAAGTCTGGACATCGGCCAGCGAGACCGAGATCGCGCCGTCAGCGCCGGTTCCTTCGACCGAAACGCCGAAGCCTCCCGTGCCCGAAGCAGCGACCGAACCAGCATTAAGCGCGATCGCGCCGCTGCCCGAAAGACCCACACCAAGAACGCTGCCGCCCGCCGAAGTGGTCGAAACGCTGCCGAGCACGACATCCTGCGCACCGGCAAGGCCGCTGGTTTCCACGCCCGAAGCATCCGTTGCAGCCGAGACGACAACGTCACTCAGGGCAGCGATGCGGAGCGCATTGCCGCCCACCACGGAAATGCCCGTCGCATCGGCGGTGCTGCTGGTTACGGAGAGCGCCGAACCAAGATCCAGGCTCGCGGTTCCGGTGCCGTTGGCGAAAGCTACGCCCGTGGAGCTGCTCGCGCCGGTCACCGTCATGGCGCCGCCGAGCGTCACGGCCTGATCGGCGCCGCCGTCGACCGAGACGCCGAGAGCAGTACCGCTGGTGCTCGCCACCGAGACCAGACTCGTCGCCGTCAGGCCGATAGCCCCGGTGCCGCCTGCAAGGTCGAACCCGGATGCGGCGCCGTCTGCCGAAACCGTTACCGGGCCGCTCACCGCAAGGCTCTGCGCACCCGCACCATCGACGGACAGGCCGGTCGCGCTACCCGAAACGGCACTGTTGGTGACCGTCAGCGCGCCGCCAAGAGCGATCTCGGCGTCACCGGAAAGGTTTGCCGAAAGGCCGGTGGCGGCAACACCTGCGGCCGAGACCGTCATGCCCTGTGCCAGCGAGACGGAGGCATTGGTGCCGACAAGCTGCACGCCCGTGGCCGAACCGGCCGCTGCCGAAACGGCGAAAGCACCGTCCACGGCAAGGCCGGCGCTTTCGCTCGCACCAAGCTGCATGATGCCCGTAACGTCGCTGCTGTCGGAGGTCACCGAGAAGGATCCCGACAGGTCGATGGACTGGGCCGTACCAGCGATCTGGGCGATACCCTGCTGGACATTGGTTCCGGCAAAATCGCCTGCAACCGAAAGCGAGACCGGGCCGGTCGCACCGTTCTGGACGAAGCCGATGCCCGGGCTGGTGCCCGAAATCGTGACATCACCGTCGAAGCGCGCGCGCTGCGAGGTGCCGCCGAACATGTAGCCGCCCACGGCTTGGCCGTTTTCGGCCACGATCGAGAAGTCCTGCCCCGAAACGAGCGACAGGTCGCCGCTGCCTTCGAGCATCCCGCCGCCCGCGCCGGTGCTGCCCCGCACGGTCAGGCCCTTGGCGAGATCGACAGTGACGCCGCCATCAGCCTCGGCGGTGAAGCCCACGGCGTCGCCCCCGGTGCTCGTCACCTCGAAGGTATCGGCCAAGGTGATGGCAAGATCGCCAAGGCTGCCCCGGGTATCGATGCCGTCGACACGGTCCGTGCCCGAAACGGTCAGGGCCTTGTCCAGCACGATCGTCTGGCTGGCACCGTCGCGCAGGAGGATGCCGTTGACCTCACCCATGCCGCCGGTCACGGTCAGTGCGCCTTGGCTGGTCACGGCAAGAGCGCCGCTGCCCTCATCGAGGCGGATGCCGGTGGCATCGGTGCCGCCGGTCACGGTCGCGCCCTGGGCCAGCGTGACGGTCTGGTCGGTGCCGTCCACCAGTCGAATACCAGTGGCTGCACCGGCATTGCTGGTGACGGCGAAGCTGTCGCCCAGGGTCACGCTCTGTGCGCCGCTGGGGCCGGAGGTAATCACGCCGACAGCATCGCCGCCGGCCGCGCTGACCGTGAGCGAGGCGCCGTTGCCGCTGCCCGGAACCACCGCGATATCGACCGAGCTGCCGCCGGTCACGGCAATGCCGCTCGCACCTGCGCCCGTGCTGGAGACAGTCAGGTTGGCGCCGGTGAAGCCCACCGAAACCGCGTCGGTGGCACCGCTCAGGACCACGCCGTCAGCCTGGCCCGCCGCCTGAACGTCGAGATCGCCGGAGTAGCCGGTGCCGCCCAGGGTCGCGGGCGCGAAGGCCACGGTCTGGGTCGTACCGCCCGCAACCGAAACGCCGGTCGCGGTATCCGCACCGCGAACCTGGACGTACTGGCCGGTGCCGGTCACGCTGACCGCGCCGGTGGCGCCGGTAACGTCGAAGCCGGTAGCATCGGCGCCCGAAACCGAGAACGTGCTTGCCGCGCTCGTCCGCGTGGCGGCCATGGCGACATCGCTACGGTCTGCGGCCGACATGCCGACCGCCTCGCCGCTTTGCGAGGTGACCGAAAGCGCGCCGGTGTTGATGATCGCCGTCGTGCCGACAGTGCCGTTGCCCAGCGCGCCGAGGCCGGTCGCCTTGCCGGTTCCCGAAGTGACGGTGAGCGTGCCGCTGTTATCGATCACCAGGTTTCCGGCGCTGGACGGCGTACCGATGCCCAGGGCATCGCCGTCCGTGTTCGTCACCGAAAGGCTGGCGCCATTGCTCAGGGTTAGCGTGCCGCCGCCAAGGCCCATACCGCCGATGCCATAGGCGACGCTGCCGGGCGTGCCCGAGGCATTGACCGTCACCGTGCCAAGGTTGCTCGCCGTTCCGTTGGTGCCGGTAACGGCAAGACCCACCGCGCCGGGAATCCCGGACGAGGCCTGCGTCACGGTGATCCGGCCGTCGGCGGCATTGACGATCGAGGCGGTGCCCGTGCCGTTCGCCGAAGCCGCAGCGCCGATCATGCCGGAATTAACCGTGCCGTGGTTGTCGATCCGGGCATTGCCGGTGCCGGTGGCCATCGTCGTGAGGCCGGCCTGCCCCGCCGCGACTTTCGCGCCGTTACGCGCGCCGATCAGCGCGTCATGGTCGGTCGATCCGATCACGGTCACGCCGTTGTTGCCGCTGGTCGCGTTGACTACGACTGTGCCGTAGAGATCGACCTTGATATTGGCGGGCGTGCCGAAGTTCGACTGATCGTAAGTGATGCCGTCCTCATACTCGGTCGAGTCCGATATGCAGGAGGCGACGTTCGGATCGGCCGAAGTATTCGGCACCCCGCATTCGCCGGCAGGCAACGCATAGGCATCGGTTGCGATCATCATCAGAGTCAGCGCGGACGCGCCGGCCATGAGCTTGGTCTTCAAGGCAATTCTCCTGTTAGCGCAGTTCTGTGGGGCGGGCCTGCGAAGGCCCGCCCGAAATCGAAAGGAAGGAAAGTCTGAAAAACGGTCACCGGGATCACATGTGGAACCGGACGCCCGCCATGGCGGTAAGGTCGTTGTAGCCCTTGCCGAGGTTGGCCCCGACGCTGAACTGGAGGTCGACCTTGCGCATCTGCAGGGTCGATCGCATGTCGATCCGCCCGCTGTCGCCCACCGCCTGCGCACCCGTGGTGGTGAAGCGATAGTCGCTCGCCCCGGCGAAGGCCGCGGTGACCGAACGGTCGGTGTCGAAGTCATGCACCCAGGCCGCGCGCAGCGTCGTGACGAGGGCCTTGCCCTGCGGCAGTTCGATCCGGCCCGCGACATTCGTACCCAGCAGGGCGCGGGTGCGCGTCCAGTCCTTGCCGAAGAAGGCGAGGCCGAGCGCCGCGTCTTCCTGGCCTTCCGCCTGGTTCTCGACATAGCTCGGCAGCGAGAGCCGGGTGACTTCCACGGCCCCGAAGGGCTGGAACACCAGGTTTCCGGTGCCGAACTGGCGCGCCACCTGTGCCCGGCCGGACCAGGCATGCATGGTGAAGTCGCCATGCGCCTGCACGTTGCCGCTGGCATGGAGCCACATGTCACGCAGGGTCACCGTATCGGCCGCGCTGTAGAGCAGGTCCGCGCTGAGCGTCCAGGCGCCCGGATGGAAGCCCGCATAGGCGCCGAAGGTATAGACCTTCGCCTTGCCCGAGGTGCTCACATCGGGGACCGAGAAGCTCTGCGGATCGAAGCCGAACGTGGCGCCGACCACGCTGCGCGCGTCGGGCCGGTAATCCCAGCCGCCCTGCACGACATAGCCGCTGGTGCGCGTATCGTGCGCCCCGTCGGTGCCGTCCAGGCGCTGGCGCCCGCCCTGCACCGCCATCCACAAGTTGCCGAGCGGCTCCTTGCGCCATGCCGGGGCGAAAGTGCCGACCCGGCTGACGATCTGGCCGTCGATCACGTCATGACTGCTGCCGATCGCGGCAAGCGCCGCGCTCTGCGCCGCCACCACGCCCTCGCCGGTCAGGCTGTCGTAGACGGTGCCCAGCGCCGAGACTGTCGGGATCGAGATGATCGCCGCAGCAGTGGGCGCGAAGGAGTCGGTGGGGGTTTCCTGGATGCGGTCGAGCAGATTGCCGATCATGGCCTGACGCTGGGTCAGCCCGGTCGGTGCATAGTCGATCACATAGCGGATAACCTGGCGGTTGGCCGAGGAATAGTCGAGCCCGAAGGTCGCCACCGCCGAAGTGGGGGCAACCAGCGTGACCAGATCCCGGCCGGTGATTCCGCCGTCCGCTTCCAGGATGACCACGTCGTTCGTCCCCGCGCGGGCATAGCCCAGGTTGAGGAGATTGGTGGTGACCCGGCCGTTCAGCGCGGCAGCGCCCGAGACGACCACCTTGTCCGCCGTGTTGGTCTTCAGGTCGAGATCAAGGTTGTACTCGCTCTGCGCCGTCAGGGTCAGGCCGCCGCTCACCGCGAGCTGCGACACCACGCCGCCGCCACCCGGATTGAGGATACCCGCGTTGACGAAAGTACCCGCGCCCACGTTGACCAGCGAACCGGCCAGGAAGATGCCGCCATCGACGTTGGTAAAGCTGCCCACGCCTGCGCCGAGGTCGATCGAACCGACGATCGTACCGGCGTTGACGATCGTGTTGTCGCCGCCTTCCGCGTAGATCACCAGGCCTTCCTGCCCGTCCATGGTCTGGAGCGTACCGGCATTGGTCACGGTATTGTCCGCACCGCCCAGCAGCGAGACGGCATGACCGCCCAGACCGCCGACGACATCGACCTTGCCGATGTCCAGCGCGATCGCGCCGCCGCCGAGGCCGCCGGTGCTCTGCGCGACCAGCGCGCTCGAACCCGCGCCGGTGGTGACGACGTCGGCATTGACGGTGAGGTTCACCGCATTGCCCGCGCCGGAACCGCCCAGCACGCTCGCCTGCGCGCCGACTGCACCGCCGCCGCCGCCGACCGACTGGACGACCACGCCGTTGGCATTGGCGCCGCTGGTGCGGATCGCCGCGCCGACCGTGACGTCCACCGTCCCGGCATCGGCCGATCCGGTGGGCGCCGCGCGCATCATGCGGGCCATGCGGAGGCCGCTCGTCGCACCGGCATTCACCACGTCGAGCGTCTGGACCGTGCCGTCCGCGCCGACCACGCTGGCTGCGCCACCGCCGCCGCCGATGGACTGCACCAGGAGTGCCGTAGATCCTGCGCCGGTGGTGGTGATCGTCTGGTTGATCGCCACCGAAACGTCGCCGCCGCTGCCGGTCGCGCCGTTCGATGCGCCCAGCGTCAGCGTGCCATCCGCATCCGCACCCACGGCGCTTACGTAACCGCCGCCGCCGCCGATGCTCTGCACGACGACACCCGCCGCACCTGCGCCGGTGGTCTGGACACGACCATCGAGGGTGAAGTCGATAGTGCCGCCCGAACCGCTGGCCGCGCCGCCGAGATCGACGTTCGTGACCGTGCCGGTGCCGCCGGTATTGTCGAGGGTGGCCAGACCGCCGCCGCCGCCGATCGACTGCACGAGCACCGCATTAGCGCCGGTGCCGCTGGTGACGACATCCGCCTTCTGGTCGAGCACGATATTGCCGCCATCACCGCCCGCGCCGCCGGTCGCCCCGGCTGCAAGGGTGATGTCGCCCAGCGCACCGCCTTCCATCGAGGTCAGGCTGGCGACACCGCCGCCGCCGCCAATCGACTGGACGACGAGGGCCGAGGCGAGATTGCCCGAAGTGCCGATGGCGCCCGTGGAGCTGGTGAAGGTGATGTCCCCACCGTTGCCCGCCGTCGTCTGCGCGCCGCCGACAGTGAGCGAAGCCCCCGCCAGCGAACCGTCGGCAAGGCCAAGCGCCATCGTGCCCACGCCGCCGCCGCCGCCCACCGACTGGGCGAGCAGGCCAAGAGCCCCGTCGCCTTCGGTGACGATCGTTGCGCTGTTGGCGATGGTCACCGCCGCGCCGGAACCGGCCGAGTCTCCGCTGCCGCCGACATTGGCGGCCCAGATGCCGTCGCCGCTGCCCAGCACCACGTCGCCGGTGACACCCTCGGTGCCGCCGCCGCCGCCGATGGACTGCGCCGCAAAGCCGATGGCGCCCGCACCCTTGGTATAGACCTCGTTGGCGTTGGTCACATCGATGACATTGCCGTCACCCGCGACGCCACCGGTGCTGCCCAGTTGCAGGGTCAGGCCATTGGAACCCACTTCCAGCGGATCGGGCACGGAGAGCGCGACGTTGCCGCCGCCCGCACCGATGGCCTGGGCCAGAAGGCCGTAGGAAAGCGCGCCCGCCGTCTGGAGCACACCGCCCGAAAGGTTGACGACGACCTTGCCCTGCTTGCCGCTGATCCCTTCGCCCTGTGCGCCCAGCGTCAGGTTCACGCCGTCGAAAGCGCCTGCCTGCGCGGCGATGGCATAGGCCGACTGGCCGCCGCCGCCCGCGATGGACTGCGCGAGTACCGCGATGGAATCGTCCTTGAGGGTGACGATGCTGCCGGTGGAGGTGACGGTCACGTCGCCGCCGTCGCCGCCCGCACCGCCAGTGCCGCCCACTTGCGTGTTCAGCGAACCGCCGGTGACCGCCAGCGAGCCGGTGAAGCCGCCCGCACCGCCGCCGCCGCCGATCGACTGCGCCAGGATGCCGACCGAGGCCGCGCCTTCCACAAAGATCGTGCCGGTGTTGGTGACAGTGATGTCGCCGCCATTGCCGCCCGCGCCGCCGCTGCCGCCGAGTGCGGACGTCATTCCGCCAAGCCCGGTGCTGAGCGTGCCGGAAACGACCATTCCCGCCGTACCGCCGCCGCCGCCGATGGACTGCGCGAAGACGCCGTAGGACAGATCGCCCTTGGCATCGATCACGCCGCTGTTGCTGACCGTGATCGTGCCGCCATCGCCGCCGGCCCCGCCCGAGCCGCCAAGGCTCGTCGTGGTGGAGCTGCCGGTGCTGAGCGAGCCGGAGATGGACATGCCGCCAAGGCCGCCGCCGCCGCCAACCGACTGTGCGAAGACGCCGATCGAGTTGGCTTCCAGCGTCTGGATCACACCGCTGTTGGTCACCGCGATGTCGCCGCCATTGCCACCGCCGGCACCCCCGCCGCCGATGGACTGGCTGATCGCGCCGCCCGCGCCGACGGAGAGCCCGCCTGCAAAGCCGCCCGAACCGCCGCCACCGCCTACCGACTGGCCGAAGACCGCGACCGAGCCCGCGCCCTGCGCCAGCACGTTGCCGGCATTGGTCAGCGTGATCGCGCCGCCATTGCCGCCACCGCCGCCGGAACCTGCGCCCAGCGCCGAATTGACCGCACCGCCGGTCGCGATCGTGCCGTCGACCGCGAAGCCGCCGGAACCGCCGCCGCCGCCGATGGACTGCGCGAAGACGCCGTAAGACAGATCGCCATCGACCACCACGGTCGCACCCGCGGCATTGGTGACGCTGATCGCGCCGCCGTCACCGCCGGCTCCGCCCGAACCGCCAAGCGTGTTGGACAGGCTGGAAACCGCACCGTTTGCCGCCAGCGAGAAGCCGCCAAGGCCGCCGCCGCCGCCGACGGACTGCGCGAAGACGCCTGCCGCATTGGCTCCGGCCGCATGGATCTGGCCGCTGTTGCTGACGGTAATATCGCCGCCCTGGCTGGCGTCGCCGCCGGCCCCGCCGATGGTCGACCCGAAGGCACTGTCGCCCGATCCGGTGAGTCCGCCCGCAAAGCCGCCGGCACCGCCGCCGCCACCGATGGACTGGGCGAAGACCGCAACGGCCCCGGCGCCCAGCGTTTCGATAGTGCCGCTGTTGCTCAGCGTGATCGCGCCGCCAAGGCCGCCGCCACCGCCGGCACCGCCGCCGATGGTCGACTGCGCATCGCCGGTAAGCGCCACGGTCGCGCCGGCCGCGAAGCCGCCGTTACCGCCGCCGCCGCCGATCGACTGCGCCTGGATACCATAAGCGAAGGCGCCTTCGGTGTAGACCGCGCCGCTGGTGTCCACGGTGATGTCACCGCCGATTCCGCCCGCGCCGCCGCTGCCGCCGATCGTGTCGGACACGGCATCCATCTGCGAGCCCGCGCCACCGACGGCAAAGCCGCCGACACCGCCGCCACCGCCGACCGACTGGGCAAGGATCGCCACCGCCTGATCGCCGGCCGTCGCCACGAGGCCGCTGTTGCCGACGGTGATATTGCCGCCCGCGCCGCCGTCGCCGCCGGCTCCTCCGACCGACGAACTGGCCGAAGCGCCCTCCGCCGAGAGGCCGCCGCCTGCCGCGAAGGCACCGGCACCACCGCCACCGCCGACCGACTGCGCGAAGATCGCGATCGAGGCGTCGCCCAGCGTGACGACTTGCCCCGCATTGTCGATGGCGATCGTGCCGCCAAGGCCGCCTGCCCCGCCGATGCCGCCGCCAACGCCGTTCTCCACGTCATCGCCGAGCGCCAGCGCGCCGCCAGCCGCGAAGCCGCCCGCACCACCGCCGCCGCCGACCGACTGCGCGAAGACGCCGTAGGAGATCGCGCCATCGGTCTCGATCTTGCCGCCGGCCGCGTTGCTGACGGTGATGTCACCGCCGTCACCCGCCGTGCCGCCGTCTCCGCCGACCGCCTGCGAAACCGCGCCGGCCTTGGACGCCGCGCCGCCGGTCGAGAAGCCGGCGACACCGCCGCCGCCGCCCACCGACTGGGCGAAGAGTGCCGTGGCATTGCTGCCCAGCGTCAGGATCGAACCGCCGTTCTCCAGCGTGATCGTGCCGCCCGAACCGCCTGCGCCGCCCGAACCGCCAACGGTGTTGGAAGTCGCGCCGCCTTCGGCCGAAAGACCGCCGCCGGCTGCGAAGCCGCCCGCACCGCCGCCACCGCCGATGGACTGCGCGAAGACCGCAATCGCGCCCTCGCCCGCCGTCTGGATCGCGCCGAGGCTGCTCAGCGTCACATTGCCGCCGATACCGCCGCCGCTGCCCGAACCGCCGCCGACGCTGGTGTCCACGTCGCCTTCAAGGCTGAGCGTGCCGCCGGCCGCGAATGCGCCCGAACCGCCGCCACCGCCGACCGACTGCGCGAAGACCGCGTAGGAGAAGTCACCCAGTGTGGTGATCGAACCGCCCGCGCCGTTGCCGATGGAGACTTCGCCGCCGTCACCGCCGGCTCCGCCGCTGCCGCCCACCGCGTTCGAGGCGCTATCCGCCTTCGAGGCGCTGGCGCCGACCGAGAAGCCGCCGGCACCGCCGCCGCCGCCCACGGACTGGGCATAGACGGCCGTGGCATTGGCGCCTTCGGTGCGGATCGAACCGGTGTTGACCAGCGAAACCACGCCGCCGGCACCACCCGCACCGCCGACGCCGCCAACCGAGTTGGACGCCGCGCCGCCCTCGATCGTGAGGCCGCCGCCCGCCGCGAAGCCACCGGCGCCGCCGCCGCCGCCAACCGACTGCGCGAAGACCGCGATGGAGCCGTCTCCTGCCGTGCCGATCTTGCCGGCATTGCTCAGCGAAACCACGCCGCCGATGCCGCCGCCGGCACCGTCGCCCGCGCCGACCGACGAATTCGCATCGCCCTCAAGGCTCAGCGCCGCGCCGGCCGAGAAGCCGCCCTGACCGCCGCCGCCGCCGACCGATTGTGCAAAGACCGCATAGGACAGCGTGCCCAGCGTGATAACGGCGCCGTTCGCGCCATTGGCCACGGCGACTTCGCCGCCGTCACCGCCCGCGCCGCCGCTGCCGCCGACCACGGTCGAGGCGCTGTCCGCCTTCGATGCGGAGGCACCCACGGCAAAGCCGCCCTTGCCGCCACCGCCGCCGACCGACTGCGCGAAGATCGCAGTCGCATTGGCGCCTTCGGTCTGAACCAGGCCGTCAGTCGTGATCGCAACCACGCCGCCGGCACCGCCCGCGCCGCCCGAACCGCCGACGCTGTCCGAAGCCGAGCCGCCTTGCGCGGTCAGGCCCGCGCCCACCGCGAAGCCGCCGGCACCGCCGCCGCCGCCCACGGACTGGGCGAAGACCGCCACAGAGCCCGCGCCCTTGGTCGCGATCGTGCCGGTGTTGTCGAGGCTGACGAGGCCGCCTGCGCCGCCGCCGCCACCACTGCCGCCGCCCACGCCGGACTCGGCATCGCCTTCCAGGCTGAGGCCCGCGCCGGCCGCAAAGCCGCCCGAACCGCCGCCGCCGCCGACCGACTGCGCATAGACCGCGTAGGACAAATCACCGTCAGTCGTGATCGTGCCGCCATTGTTGGCAATCGTGACGTCGCCGCCCGCGCCTGCCGCGCCGCCGCTGCCGCCGACAAGGTTGGAGGCCGCATCGGCGCTGGCCGCTGCCGCACCGGCGGAGAACCCGCCTGCGCCGCCGCCGCCGCCCACCGACTGGGCCAGGATCGCGGTCGCATTGGCACCCAGCGTCTGGATCGTGCCGCTGCTGGTGACAGAAACGAGGCCGCCGTCGCCGCCGCCCGCGCCTTGTCCGCCCACGGCATTGCTGGCCGCGCCGGCCTTGACGCTGAGGCCGCCCGAAACGGCAAAGCCGCCCGAACCGCCGCCACCGCCGATGGACTGCGCCAGCACCGCCAGCGAGCCATCGCCGCGCGTGCCGATATCGCCCGCGTTGTCGATGGACACCACGCCGGCCGAACCGCCCGCGCCGCCCGATCCTGCGCCCACGGTGGAGCTGGCATCGCCTTCGAGCGCGAGACCCGCGCCGACCGAGAAGCCGCCCGAGCCGCCGCCGCCGCCGATCGATTGCGCCTGCACCGCGATGGACATCGCGCCTTCGGTGACGATCGTGGCGTTGACGCTGTTGACCAGCGTAACGTCGCCCGCCGAACCCGCCGTGCCGCCGTCTCCGCCGATGGCGCTGTTCGCCGCGCCGCCCTTGGCCAGCGCGCCGCTGACCGCGAAGGCGCCGTTGCCGCCGCCGCCGCCGATCGACTGCATCAGCACCGCCGTCGCGTTGGCGCCCTGCGTCAGGATCGTACCGTCGTTGTAGAGCGAGACCGTGCCCGCCGAACCGCCAGTGCCCGCGCCGCCGCCGATTGCATTGGAAAGCGTGCTGTCGCTGCCGCCGGCAAGGCCCGCGCCCACCGCGAAGCCGCCGCTGCCACCGCCGCCGCCGATCGACTGCGCGAAGACCGCCACGGCACCGTCGCCGCTGGTCTGGATCAGGCTGTAGTTGTTGACGCCGACATTGCCGCCGTCACCCGCCGCACCGCCGGCGCCGCCGCCGACCGAGGAGGTTGCCCCTTCGGACAGCGAAAGCGCGCCGCCCGTGGCGAAACCGCCCGAACCGCCGCCGCCGCCGATCGACTGGGCCAGAATGGCGTAGCCGAAATTGCCGGTGGTCACGACCGTGCCGGTCGAGCCATTGGCCACTTCCACCGTGCCGCCGTCACCACCCGCGCCGCCGCTGCCGCCCACCGCGTCGCTGGCCGATGCCGCCTTCGAGGCGGACGCGCCCAGCGAGAAGCCGGCCGAACCGCCGCCGCCGCCGATCGACTGCGCAACGATCGCCATGGAGCGGTCGCCCAGCACCTGGATATTGCCGGTGGTCACCACCTTCACGCCGGCCGCATCGCCGCCGACGCCGCCCGAACCGCCAAGGCTGTTGGCCACGGATTCCGAGGTGGAGGAGATCGAGAGCGAACCGGAGAAGCCGCCCACGCCGCCGCCGCCGCCGATCGACTGCGCCACGACGCCGTTCGATGCCGCGCCGAAGGTGTAGATGTCGCCGGTGTTCTGCACGGTGACCGTGCCCGCGTTCTGGCCCGAACCACCCGCGCCGCCCGTGGCGCTGGAGGCCGCCTTTTCGCCCAGCGCCAAGGTGCCGGCCACGGCAAAGCCGCCCGAACCGCCGCCGCCGCCGATCGACTGCGCCAATACGCCGTCCGACAGGGCGCCGTGCGTCTGGATCAGCGCGCTGGTGGAAACGAGGACATTGCCGCCCACGCCGCCGTCGCCGCCCGAACCGCCGGTGACGGCGCTGGCGCCCTCACCATCCGATGCCGCCGCCAGGCCGAGCGAGAAGCCGCCCACGCCGCCGCCGCCGCCGATCGACTGCGCGACCACCGCCGCCGAGCCGTTGCCCAGCGTGCCAAGCGCGCCGCTGAGCGTCAGGTCCACATTGCCCGCGTCGGAGCCGATGCCGCCCGCGCCGCCGACCGAGCTGACCGCCGCGCCGCCGCCCAGCGCTGCCGCCAGACTGCCCGAGAAGCCGCCCGCGCCGCCGCCGCCGCCGATCGACTGGGCCAGCACCGCATTGGTGGCATCGCCCGAAGTCAGGATCTGGCCGGCCGAAACGACCGTGACATTGCCCGCCGCATTGCCCGCGCCGCCCGCGCCGCCAACGCTGTCGGACGCGCCCGAACCCTTGGTGGCAATCGCGCCGGAGACCGAGAAGCCGCCGGTGCCGCCACCGCCGCCGATCGATTGCGCCACGATGCCGCGGCTGTGATCGCCATCCACCTTGATGTTGCCGATCGAGGTCACGCTCACGTCATCGGCCGAACCGGACGATCCGCCCGCGCCGCCGGTGGAGCTGGAAACCGCATCCGCGCCCGAAAGCGCCAGGCCCGCGGAGACCGAGAAGCCGCCGTTACCGCCGCCGCCGCCAATGGACTGCGCGACGATGCCGGTGGAATTGGCGCCGTGGGTGAAGATGTCGCCGGTATTGGCCACGTCCACGGTGCCGGCATTGCCGGCCGATCCACCCGCGCCGCCGCCGATGGTGGAGTTTGCCTCACCCTCAACGCTCAGCGCGCCGCCGACCGAGAAGCCGCCCGAACCGCCGCCGCCGCCGATCGATTGCGCCAGGATCGCGCCCGATTGCGCGCCGAACGTCTCAATCCCGCCGGTGTGGGTGACCGAAACGTCGCCCGCATCGCCTGCCGAGCCGCCGTCGCCGCCGGTCGACTCCGCCGTCGCGCCGCCGCTGCTGGACAGCGCCGCGCCCACGGCGAAGCCGCCCGCGCCGCCGCCGCCGCCGATCGACTGCGCCAGCAGCGCCACCGATGCCGCGCCCTTGGTGACGACATTGCCGTCCACCGCAACGCTGACGTCGCCCGAATTGCCCGAGGAGCCACCGGCGCCGCCACCGGTCGCCGATTCCGCGTCGCCTTCGATCGAGGCTCCGGCGCCGACGGCAAAGCCGCCCGAACCGCCGCCGCCGCCGATCGACTGCGCGACGACGCCGCGCGCCTGCGCACCGTCGGTCTGGATATCGCCATCGACCGACACGCTGACCGAGCCGGCATCGCCCGACGAGCCGCCCGCGCCGCCGGTCGAATCCGAAGCCGCACCGCCCGAGGAAGAGAGCGCTGCGGAGACCGAGAAGCCGCCGACGCCGCCACCGCCGCCGATGGACTGAGCCAGCACGCCATTGGCCGCCGCGCCCGAGGTGATCACCGTGCCGGTCTGGTCCACCGTAACGTCCGAAGCCGAACCGGCCGCGCCGCCCGCGCCGCCGCCGACGCTGGACTTCGCATCCGAATCCATCGAGGCGCCAAGGCCCACGGCAAAGCCGCCGACACCGCCGCCACCGCCGACCGACTGGGCGAAGATGCCATTGGCCGATGCACCCGTGGTCTGGATATCGCCGTCATGGCTGACGGAAACCGTGCCCGCGCTGCCGCCCGCGCCGGCCGAACCGCCGACGCTGGTGCTGGTCGCCCCGCCTTCGAGGCTGAAGCCCGCGCCGACCGAGAAGCCGCCCGAACCGCCGCCGCCGCCCACGGACTGGGCGAAGATGCCGTTCGAATTGGTGCCGCTGGTGACGATCGTGCCCACATCGGACACGAACACGTCCGCGCCGTCGCCGGCCGTGCCGCCTTCGCCGCCGCCAACGCTCGATTCCGCATCGCCCTTCATGGATGCGCCAAGGCCCACGGCGAAGCCGCCGTTGCCGCCGCCGCCGCCCACCGATTGGGCCAGGATGCCGTTCGAATTGGCGCCGCTGGTGCCGATGTCGCCCGTGCGGTCCACCGTGACGGTACCGGCATTGCCGCCGCCGCCGCCAGAGCCGCCGACGCTGTCGCTCGTCGCTGCGCCGTCGAGGCTGAGGCCCGCGCCGACCGAGAAGCCGCCGTTGCCGCCGCCGCCGCCGACAGACTGCGCGAAGACGCCGTTGGCCTGATCGCCCAGCGTGACGATCGTGCCGGTTCCGGTCACGGTCACATCGCCGGCGTCCGAACCGGTGCCCGCGCCGCCGCCGCCGACCTTGGAATCCGCGTCGCCCTTGATCGAAACGCCAAGGCCCACGGCGAAGCCGCCGTTACCGCCGCCGCCGCCGATGGACTGGGCCAGGATGCCGTTGGATCCGGTGCCCTTGGTCTGGATGTCGCTATCGGCATGAACGCTGACGTTGCCCGCCGTCGCGCCGCCCGCACCGGCGCCGCCGACGCTGGTGGAAGACGAGCCGCCCTCGCTGGAAAAGCCCGCGCCGACCGAGAAGCCGCCATTGCCGCCGCCGCCGCCGACCGACTGGGCGAAGATGCCGGCTGCCGCCGCGCCTTCGGTCCAGATCGTGCCTTCGGTGGTGACCGAAACGTCGCCCGCGGTGCCGCCCAGCGAGCCATCGCCGCCGCCCACGTTCGATTCCGCATCGCCCTTCAGCGATACGTCGAGGCCCACGGCAAAGCCGCCCGAGCCGCCGCCGCCGCCCACCGACTGCGCGAAGACGCCGTTGGAGCCGTCACCCTTGGTGGTGATGCCTTCGCGCGCCACGACCGTGACGTTACCGGCGTTGCCGCCCGAACCGCCACCGCCGCCAACGCTGTCGCTGGTGGAATCGCCTTCCGCGCTGAAGCCTGCGCTGACCGAGAAGCCGCCGGTGCCGCCGCCGCCGCCGACCGACTGCGCCAGCACGCCGTTGGACGCGGCGCCTTCGGTGTAGATCGCGCCGGTGGTGTCTACGCTGACATCATCCGAATTGCCCGCCGCGCCGCCTTCGCCGCCGCCGACGCTCGATTCCGCATCGCCCTTGATCGAAACGCCGGCGCCGACCGAGAAGCCGCCGTTACCGCCGCCGCCGCCGACAGACTGCGCGAACACGCCGTTGGCGATATTGCCGGTGGTCTGGATCTTGCCGACGTTGACGACATCGACGGTGGACGCATTGCCGCCGGCGCCGCCGCTGCCGCCCACCTGGTTGGAGGACGCATCGCCCTCGCCCGAGAATGCGCCGCCGACCGAGAAGCCGCCAGAACCGCCGCCGCCGCCGATCGACTGCGCGAGGATACCGTTGGAACCCGTTCCCGATGTGACGACCGAATAGTCCGCGATGCCCGCATTGGCACCCGCCGTGGCCGAAACGCTGACCGTGCCCGCGTCATTGCCGGTGCCGCCGTTGCCGCCGACGCTCTGCGTATCGGAATCACCCTGGGCGGAGAGGCTTGCCGAGATCGAGAAGCCGCCGTTACCGCCGCCACCGCCGACCGACTGCGCGAAAATGCCGTTGGCGATTTCGCCGGTGGTCTGCACGGTGCCGAGGCTGGTCACGTCGACATTGCCCGCAAGGCCGCCGCTGCCGCCGGTGCCGCCGCTGCTGTTGCCGATCGACTGGCCCTTAACCGTGGCCGACGCGGTCAGGCTGAAACCGCCGTTACCGCCGCCGCCGCCGATGGACTGGGCCTGGATGCCCGCTGCCAGATTGCCGGACGTGGTGATATTGCCGGTGGAGCCGAGCGTGACGTTGCCCGCCGTATTGCCGGTGCCGCCCGAACCGCCGATGCCCACGGCCACGGCATTGCCTTGCGAAAGCGAAAGCGCTCCGGCGAAACCGCCGTTGCCGCCACCGCCGCCCACCGACTGCGCGAAGAGGCCGACCGAGCTGGCGCCGCTCGTCGAAATGTCGCCGGTGCTGATCAGCGAGACGTCACCCGCCTCACCGCCCGAACCGCCCGAGCCGCCGATCGCGACAGAGGCCGAAACGCCGTTACTGCTGGCCGTCAGCGTGCCGGAAACGGCAAAGCCGCCATTGCCGCCGCCGCCGCCGATCGACTGGGCGAGAATGCCGTCCGCCTGGTCGCCCAGCGTAGTGATATTGCCTGCGGAGACGACCGAAACCGCCTTGCCCGCACCGCCCGAGCCGCCCGAGCCGCCGAGAGCCAGCGCCGCCGAGGCATATTGCGCGCCCGCGACGGCGACCGAGAAGCCGCCGTTACCGCCGCCGCCGCCCACCGACTGTGCGAAGATACCGTTGGAGAGCGTGCCTTCGGTGTAGATGTCGCCGGTGTTGGCCAGCGTCACCGTGCCCGCATCGTTGCCGGTGCCGCCGGTGCCGCCGAACGAGAGCGCCGCCGCGCCGTACTGTGCGCCAGCGACGCTGGCGGAGAAACCGCCGTTGCCGCCGCCGCCACCGATGGACTGCGCCACAAGGCCGCTCGACTGGTCGCCCGTGGTCGCGATCTGGCCGGTGGAAATGAGCGTGACGTCACCCGCCGTGCCGCCCGCGCCGCCGCTGCCGCCGAAGCCGATGGCGACCGCGCCGTACTGGCCGCCTGCCGCGCTGACGCTCCAGCCGCCGTTACCGCCGCCGCCGCCGATCGACTGGACCTGTGCGCCCGCGCTGAAGTCGCCCTTGGTGACGATGTCGCCGGTGTTGGTCAGGTCGGCGTCGCCTGCCGCACCGCCGGTGCCGCCCTTGCCGCCGAAGCCGATGGCCGCTGCGCCGTACTGCGCGCCCGCCGCGCTGACCGAGAAGCCGCCGTTGCCGCCGCCACCGCCGACCGACTGCGCGAAGAGGCCCTGCGAATAGTTGCCCTCGGTCCAGATATCGCCGGTCGAGATGAGCGTGACGTCACCCGCCGCGCCGCCCGTGCCGCCGCTGCCGCCGAAGGAGAGCGAAACGGCGCCGAACTGGGCGCCCGATGCAGAGATCGCGAAGCCGCCGTTACCGCCGCCGCCGCCGATCGACTGCGCGCGTACGCCTGCGGAAAAATCTCCCGAAGTGGTCAGGTCGCCATCGGAGATCGCCGTAACGTCTCCCGAGGCGCCGCCCCTGCCGCCCGTGCCGCCCATGGCGAGGCTCACTGCGCCAAACTGACCGCCGGCCGCCGAAACCGCGAAACCGCCGTTGCCACCGCCGCCGCCCAGCGACTGGGCGAAGATGGCGTCGGCATTGTTGCCGAGCGTCTGGATATCGCCGGTGCTCTGGAGCGTGACGTCGCCTGAGGCGCCGCCGTCACCACCCGTGCCGCCGAACGAGGCGGAAATGCCGCCGCCCTGGCCGCCCGACGCGGCGATGGCGCCGCCGCCATTGCCGCCGCCGCCGCCCACCGACTGCGCGAAGAGGCCCTGCGAACTGTCGCCCTCGGTCAGGATCATGCCGGTGCTGACCAGCGTGACATTGCCCGAAGTGCCGCCATTGCCTGCGCCGCCGCCGAAAGCCAGCGAGGCGCCCCCGGCCCAGCCGCCGCTGGCCGAGATCGCCAGACCGCCGTTGCCGCCGCCGCCGCCGACAGACTGCGCCAGGATGCCCGCCGAAGCCGCGCCCTGCGTCCAGATCCCGCCGTCGGAATCGACCGAGACGTCGTCACCATCGCCGCCGTTGGCGCCCGCCCCGCCCATCGAAAGGCCCGCCGCGCCGATGCCGCCGCCCGATACGGCGGCAGAGAAGCCGCCGTTACCGCCGCCGCCGCCCACCGACTGCGCCAGGATGCCGTTGGACAAGTCCCCGATCGTGGTGACCGTGCCCGTGCTGGCCACCGTGACCTTGCCGCCGTTGCCGCCGTTCGCGCCGCTGCCGCCGAATGCCGCCGACATGGCGCCGACGCCGCCCGCCGAACCGGAAACCGCGAAGCCCCCGTTGCCGCCGCCCCCGCCCACCGACTGCGCGAAGACACCGTTGGAGCTGGCCCCCTCGGTCGAGAGATCGCCGGTGGTGGAAACGAACACGTCGTCACCCGCGCCGCCGTTACCGCCGCCGCCGCCGAACGTCAGGCTGACCGCACCTGCTGCACCGCCCGCCAGGCCGACCGCGAAGCCGCCGTTGCCGCCGCCGCCGCCCACGCTCTCCGCGAAGATCGCATCCGACTGGGTACCCTTGGTGGCGATCCTGCCGACCGAGACGACCCGGACAGTCGAAGCGTCCGAACCGGCACCGCCCACGCCGCCGAACGTCGAGGTGATCGCGCCGACGCCCAGCGCCGCGCTGGCCGCGAAACCGCCGTTGCCACCGCCGCCGCCGACCGACTGCGCAAAGATGCCACGCGACTGGTCGCCTTCGGTGGTGATCGCCGTGGCGCTCTCCACATCGACAAGCCCGCCGACGCCGCCGACGCCGCCCGCACCGCCGTAGCTCATCGTCAGCGAGCCACCGAGCGAGGCACCCGCCGCAACCGAGAAGCCGCCGTTGCCGCCGCCGCCACCGACCGAGCTGGCGAAGATGCCGTCGGAAAGCTGGCCCCTGGTGGCGATCGTGCCCTGCAGGCCGACGCGCACGTCACCGCCCGAACCGCCCGAGCCGCCCGAGCCGCCGAAGGCGATCGAGGCCGTCGCGCCGAGGCCTGCCGAGGCGGACAGCGCAAAACCGCCGTTGCCGCCGCCGCCGCCCACGGACTGGGCGAAGAGGCCGCTCGAACGGTCTCCGTAAGTCTCGATATAGGCCGCGCCCATGCTGGAGCTGGCGGTCGTGCAGGCCGAGTTGGTGTTGACGCAGATGTCGCCGCCCGCACCGCCGCCGCCGCCCGCGCCGCCGAAGGCCGCACTGACGAAAAGCCCGGCGGAAACCGCCGAGCCGCCGTTGCCACCGCCGCCGCCGATCGACTGCACGAAGATCGCCGTGGCATCCTCGCCCGAAGTCGAGACGAGGCCGGTCTGGTTGAGGACGACTTTGCCGCCCTGGCCGCCGTTGCCACCGTCGCCGCCGATCGCCAGCACGCCCGTGCTGGAACCGCCGTTGCCGCCGCCGCCGCCGATCGACTGGGCGATGATGCCCAGGGCCTTGTCGCCCTGGGTCGTGATCATGCCGCTGTTGGTCACCGTGACCACGCCGCCGTTGCCGCCGCCGCCGCCCGAGCCGCCGATCGAGATCAGGCCCGTGGAACTGCCGCCGTCACCGCCGCCACCGCCCACAGACTGCGCCTGGATACCGATGGCGCGCAGGCCCGTGGTAAGGATCGAGCCGCCGTTGGTAACCGTGACGTTGCCGCCCGGGCTGGTGCCCGAGCCGCTGCCGCCGATCGCGGCAAGGCCGGTCGAATTGCCGCCCGCGCCGCCGCCGCCGCCCACGGACTGCGCGAAGATGCCGCGTGCATAGTCGCCCGTGGTCTTGAGAGCACCCTGGTTGTCGACGATCACGGTGCCGCCAAGACCGCCGCTGGCGCCCTTGCCGCCAAGGCCGACAAGGCCGACCGAACCGGAACCCGAACCGCCGCCGCCGCCGACGGACTGCGCGAAGATCGCATCGGCCCATGCCCCGGACGTCGTGATCGAACCGGCCGAAGTCTGGGTGATCTCCACCAGGCCGCCGTTGCCGCCGCCCGCGCCCGATCCGCCCAGCGCCACCAGGCCGCCCGTGCCCGCGGCCGAACCGCCGCCGCCGCCGATCGACTGGGCGAAGATGCCCTTGCCCGAGTCTCCGGTGGTCACCATCGTCGCGCCGGAGGAAACGTAGACAGAACCGCCATTGCCGCCGCCCGCGCCGGTTCCGCCCAGCGAGGCAAGGCCGCCGCTGACGCCCGCATTGCCGCCGCCGCCGCCGATGGACTGCGCCATCACGCCGTAGGAACCGGTGCCCGCCGTCGAAACGAAGGCGCCGTTGGCTATGGCGATGCTGGCCGTTCCCGCGTCGCTGCCCTGGCTGCCGGAGCTGCCCAGCGCGACCGCGCCGATCGTGGTGCCGCCGTTACCGCCGCCGCCGCCCACCGACTGGGCGAAGAAGGCATGCGCATAGTCGCCGGTGGTCTTGGTGGAGGAATCCGAACCCGCCGTGATCGTGGCATTGCCGCCGGGGCCGCCCGCGCCGCCCGAGCTGGAATCGGCAAAGACGCCGCCGCTGGTGCCGCCGCTGCCGCCCGAGCCGCCGACCGACTGCGCCAGCACGCCATGCGCACCTTCGCCCGAAGTCTGGACGACGCCGTTCTGGTTGACGACGACATTGCCGCCCTTGCCGCCGAAGCTGCCGCCGCCGCTGGACGCGACAAGCCCGAAGCTGTCCCCGCCGCTGCCCGCCGTGCCGCCAAGGCTCTGCGCCAGGATGCCGATCGCGCCCGCGCCGCTGGTGGCCACGGTTCCCCGGTTCGTGGCCGAAGCATTGCCGCCCACGCCCGGCGAACCGCCGCCCGAACCGCCGCCGGAGAGCCAGCCGTCACCGCCCGCGCCGCCCTTGCCCGCGGAACTGCTGACGAGGATGCCATAGGCGCCGGAGCCGGTGGTCACCACGTCCGCCGTGCTGACCAGGCTGACGTCCCCGCCCACCCCAGCCGTACCGCCGGTGCCGCCGTCCGACCCGAGATAGCCGTTGCCGCCTTTGCCGCCGTTGCCGCCGATGCTCTGGACGATGACGGCGGCAAGGCCGCCCGATTGCGAGGTGATCGAGCCGGAGATCGAATCGGTGATGTTCGGACCGTTAGCACCGGAACCGCCGTCACCGGCGGAAATGAACAGCGCGCCGATATGCCCGTTGCCGCCGCTACGACCGCGCTGGACGTTGCGATAGACATGGTCGCCCGGATCGGACGGCAGGGCGATATCGTCAGCCCCGCTGGCATTGGTGGCAGGCGCGATCGAGATCACGACATCGTTCGTGCTGACGGTGTTGTCGGCCGAGCTTTGCAGCGAAACCGACGTGACCGGCCCGCCGACTTCGGCCGTGACGGCAGTAACCGTGTAAGTCGTGCCCGAAACCTCGAAAGTCTGGCCGACCTGGGTGGCAAGCAGGATCACATTGTCGCTGGCCGTCTTCACCTGCATCGGCGGCATCTGCTCGGTGACGACTTCCATCTCGCCGGTCAGCGGATTCTTGATCTGCGATCCGACGGGCGGCATCACGATCGGATCGGGGGTGATCGCCGGAGTAGGTGTCGGAGTAGGCGTGGGCGAGGGGGTAGGCGCGGATTGCGCCCAGGCCTGAACCGGAACGGCGCCGCCGGAAACGAGCATCGCCGCCAGAGTGGCGGCGGATGCGCTTGTGCGCCAGGAGCGGCGCGATGCACGCGCCCCCGCCTTGTTCGCGTTCACCTTGCTCGCATTGGAACGGCCGGCGAAAGGTTCGGAATTGTTCAAGGTAAGCCCCCGCTTGCCTGATCAGGAACGGCCTGATCGGCACGTCTCCCGGCCCGCCCCCCGGAGCGGGATTTCCCTGCCTTACGCCACCACCGGCACAGCAGGAATCCGGGACAACACATAGAAAATGACGAAAGAATTTCCCGCTTATCAGCGCTTTGGGAAATGCCGCCGGTTTGGCTCAGGCGCCGCGACGCGCCAGAACCGCCCATCCCCCACCGCGCATGCGGTACGGGCCGGACGGTTCTCTATCCTGTGAGGATCAGGTCGCGCGGGCGACCGCGGCCAGAGCGTCCCACTTCGCCTGCGAGGCGATCTGCGCGTGGATCGCGGGCAGCGCCCCGAGATCGCGCAGGCGCAGGAACTGCTCTGCCGAAAGCGCCTCGAAACGGGCGCGATCGACCGTGCGGTATTCCACCAGCAGGCTCGGCTCGGCGGCCTGCGGCGCGGTGTAGTGAACCTGCTTCAGCTCGAACAGGTCGAGCTCTTCGAGCAGCGCCACCAGCGCACGGGTACGGGCCTGCGCCGCTTCGTAGTTCTCGCAAAAGCGAAGGGCCTGAAGCGTCAGTTCGGTCGGCTCGCCGCCTTCGAACAGGGCGATCGCGCCTTCGGCTTCGACCTCGGCGACCCGGCCCGAGGCATGGTCGAGGCAGAGGATCAGGCGTTCGCTGCCCTCGTCACGCGCGAAGACGAAAGGATAACGGCGCAGATAGGCCGGGATATAGGCGCCGGTCTGGTACTGCCCTGCGGAGACGAACAGGTTGCGCTCGGCCTCGAGACCGGTGACGACGTAAGGCTGGCGGTCCTCTCCGAAGAACAGGATCGGATAGTCGAGCGCGGCGCGTTCGAACTCGTCGACCGTCAGCTGGATCATCGGCGCCCCGGCCGCGAAGGCGAAATCGGTCGGCGCGACGACCACTGCCGCTTGCGCGTGGGTGGCGCTGTGGACCGGGCGCGGGTCGCGATAGAGCGGCAGACTGCCGTTGACCTGCGGGCCGGTTACTTGCGTGTTGCCGGTTGGCGAACCGCCCGCGGCTGCCACTGCGGCGCCCGTGCCCTTGCGGTTCTTCTGCTTCGATTCCGTCATGTGCCCCACCAAAAAATCAAACCCCAATGATCGACATTGTAGGACGATTTGCGTCCCAAGCGGTTCGGATCGCACCCCAAATTGCTAATCCGCCGTAAATCAATGCCTTACAGACCTTGCGCGCCACACAAAGGTAAACAGGCGTGCAAGGATGTAATGGAGCAGGCCTATCTACTTCTCCGCAATCCGTTGCAATACGGACATTTACGTAGCGCTGAAATTTCAACAATTTAAGCGATCGTTAACCAATTTCAGGAGGTCGCGGAAACGCGGCCGTCGGCGGCTGCGAGCGCACCCGATCAGGCGGCTATCGGCAGGTCGGCTCCGCTGGAAAAGCGATTGCGGTATTCGCCGGGGGACAGGCCCATGACGCGGTTGAACACGCGCCGGAACGCGGTCGCATCCTCGTAGCCCACCGTCCAGGCGATCTGGTCTACCGAGCGGCGGGTGAATTCCAGCAGTTCGCGCGCCTTGCCGACGCGCAAGTGCTGGAGGTATTCGACCGGCCGCATCCCGGTGGCGGTCTTGAAACGGCGCAGGAAAGTGCGCTCCTCCAGCGCGGCCCGCCCTGCCATCTCGGAAACGCTGACCCCGCGCCCGGCGCCCTGCTGCAACCAGTGCTGGACCCTCAGGATCGGCTCGTCACCGTGGGTCAGGCGGGGGGCGAAGCTGCTGTAGTGGCGCTGCTCGCGGCCGGAAGGGTCGATCAGCAGGAACTTGCCCGTCTCGATCATGACCGAAGGGCCGAGCAGCCGGTCGACGATCCGCATGCCCAGGTCCGTCCAGGCCATCAGCCCGCCCGCCGTGATGATGTCTCCGTCCTCGATCACCATCCTTTCCGGCTCCACCCGCACGTCCGGGAAACGGGCGCGGAAACGGTCGGCGAAAAGCCAGTGCGTGGTGGCGGGGCGGCCCGAAAGCAGACCCGTCGCCGCCAGAATGAAGGCGCCTCCGCAAGAGGACGCCAGTGTCGCGCCCTGGCCGTGCCGATCGCGCAGCCAGCGGGCATAAGGTGCGGCTTCCTCGGCATCGGCGGGGCCGGAAAGGCGGCCCGGCACGATCAGGATCGCCGGGTTTCCCGCTTCTTCCGGGTGACTGTCCGAAACGCGCGAGAAGTCTCCCGCGCCGTCCATCGACCAGTGGCTGACCCTGATCTGCGATCCGCCCCGCGCTGCCGAGAAATGGGATGCTATGGCGAACAGGTCGGTGATCCCGTGGACCATGGCAGCCTGACAGTTCGCATAGAGAACCAGCCCGATCTCTGCCTTGATACGCGGCGCGGTGGACATGCCGGAAGCCCCTTTGTCAGTTTTGGCCTGTCTTATGTCGGAACCGCCGATCCTGCCGCTCCGCCGATCAGTCTATCCCTCTTCTCACAGGGCGCAACGGCCCATCCAGAAAGGACAGACATCATGGCTAACGGTACTTTCCTCATCACCGGCGCTTCGGACGGCATCGGCGCGGTCTATGCCGACCGTCTCGCCCGGCGCGGCCACGACCTCATCCTCGTCGCCCGCCGCGCCGATCGGCTGGAAGCACTGTCGGCAAGACTGGAGGCCGAGACCGGCGTGACGGTCGAAACCCTGAGTGCCGACCTCGCTCGGCCCGAAGACCTCGCCCGCATCGAACGGCGCCTGCAAGAGGACGCTGCAATCACCGGCCTCGTCAACAATGCCGGGATCGCCGGGGAGACCACGTTCGTCGGCGCCGACCCGGCCTATCTCACCGGCATGATCGACCTCAACGTGCTGGCCGTGACCCGCCTTGCCGCCGCCATCGCCCCGCGCCTTGCCGAGGCCGGGAGCGGGACGATCGTCAACATGACTTCGGTGACGGCGCTCATGCCCGACGGGTTCACGGCGGTCTATCCTGCGACCAAGGCCTACGTCCTGGCCTTCACCGAGGCGCTGAACGTCGAGCTTGGCGCCAGGGGCGTGCGCGTGCAGGCCGTGCTGCCGGGCATCACCCGCACGCCGATCTGGACCGAGGAACAACTCGCCGGACTGCCCGCCGAAATGGTGATGGACGTGGAGGACATGGTCGATGCCGCACTTTCGGGCCTCGACCTCGGCGAGACGATCACCATTCCCGCCCTGCCCGACAATGCCGATCTCGACACCTACCTGAAGGCGCGAGGCGCGCTTCGCCCCAACTTGTCCCGCAATCGCCCGGCGCCTCGCTACGCGGTGTAAAACCGGCCCCTCAAGAGGAGAATTCCGATGAGCAAGACCATCGTTCTCATCCACGGCGCCTGGCTCAATGCGCGCAGCTGGGAGCATGTGAAGGCCCGCTACGAAGCGCGCGGCCATAATGTGATCGCACCGGACTGGCCGCTTGACGAGGGCGATCCCGCCGCCCTGCGCGCCCGGCCGCATCCAGAGCTTGGCGCCCTGGGCCAGCGCCGGATCGTCGATCACTATGCCGCGATCGTCCGCGCCCTGCCCGAAGCGCCGATCCTGATCGGCCATTCGCTGGGCGGCGTCTTCGTCCAGCACCTGCTCGACCGCGGACTGGGCGCGGCCGGTGTCGCGATCGATCCCGCACCGACGCCGGGCGTGCCGATCTTCCCTCATGCGCTGATCTCGGCGCTGCCGGTCTTCCTCGATCCGTTCAGCCGGGGGAAGGCCAAGCAGATGTCGCGCCGCTTCTTCGCCCGGCGTTTCGCACAGACGCTGTCCCCCGCCGAGGCGGAGACCGCCTACGACCGCTACGTCGTGCCGACGCCGGGGCGGGTCTACTGGGACGGCATCGTCAAGCCCATGAAGATCGATTGGGCCAACCCTGCGCGCCCGCCGCTCCTGCTGATCGGCGGCGGCCGGGACCTGATCGCGGATGCCGCGATGACGCGCGCGATCCACCGCAAGCAGCGCCGGGCGCCCGCCCGCACCGACTATCTCGAATTTCCCGACCGGTCGCACTGGACACTGCTGGAACCGGGCTGGGAGAAAGTCGCCGATGCCGCTATCGAATGGGCCGAAAGCCTCTGACGCGGCCGGTGATCGATCCGGCGGCGGGCGCCAATTGAAAGGATACCCATGTTGCTCGACGGTCCCCGCCTTGCCCCGCTGTCCGGCGCCGCACCCGATGCCCTCGTCATCCTGGTCCACGGCTACGGCTCCAACGGCGAGGATCTCATCTCGCTGGCGGCGATGATGCAGCCCGCCCTGCCGGGGGCTGCCTTCGTCGCGCCCGATGCTCCGTCGCAGATCCCGCAGATGGCCGCAGCGCACCAGTGGTGGCCCATCGAGACTTTCTCCATGGCCGAACGCGCCGCCGGAGCGGACGCCGCCACGCCGGTCCTCGATGCCTTCATCACCCACGAACTGGAACAGGCCGGGCTGGGCAACGACCGCCTGGTCCTGATCGGTTTCAGCCAGGGCACGATGATGGCCCTTCACGCGGGCCTTCGCCGGCCGCAAGCGGCAGCGGGCATCGTCGGCATTTCCGGCATGCTCGTCGCGCCCGAGCGCCTGGCCACGGACATCCGCAGCCGCCCCCCGGTCCTGCTGATCCACGGCACCGAGGACGAAGTCGTGCCGTTCCGCTCGATGGAGCTTGCCGAAACCGCCCTTGCCGCCGCCGGCGTTCCCGTAGAGACTCATGTCTCGCCCGGCACCGGTCATGGCGTAGCCCCGGACGGTCTCGCCGCCGCCGCTGCTTTCACCAAGCGCGTGCTGTCCTGATCGCCGTTCTCGCCTAACCACGAAGGCGAGGCGCTGTTGCAAAAGCATTTTCCCAACTTACTATGCCTTCGCAAGAAGACATAAGGGTGAGGACTATGCCGGGCGTGCGGGAAGAGGCGCTGATTGCGGCCATTGCGGCAGACCCTGAATATCAGGCCCTGGTACGGCGGCGGGCGCGGCTTGGCTGGTGGCTCACTGCCTTGGTGTTCTGCGCCTTCGTCGGCTACCTGCTGCTAATCGCCTTCGACAAGGCGCTGCTCGGCACGCCGATCGGAACCGGCGTGACCTCGATCGGCATTCCCATTGGCCTCGGCCTGATCCTGCTGGCGATCGCGCTGACCGGCATTTACGTCGCACAGGCCAACCGGCACTACGATGCGCGCATGGTGGCCATCCTGAAGGATCACGGCGCATGACCCCGCGCCGCCGCCTGACCTGTGCCGCCGCCATCCTTGCCGCAAACGCCCTTGCCGCGCTGCCCTTGCCCGCGATGGCGGCAGCGCTGGAGGGCGAAGCCCAGCGCCAGCCCGTGAACTGGGTCGCGATCGCCATGTTCGTCGCCTTCGTCGGCCTGACGCTCTGGATCACCAAGGCCGCCGCCGCGCGCACCCGCAGCGCCGCCGACTTCTACACGGCAGGGGGCGGCATCACCGGCTTCCAGAACGGGCTGGCGATGGCAGGCGACTATATGTCGGCCGCCTCCTTCCTCGGCATTTCGGCGCAGATCTTCAATGACGGCTACGACGGCCTGATCTATTCCACCGGCTTTCTGGTCGGCTGGCCGATCCTGCTGTTCCTGATGGCAGAACGGCTGCGCAACCTGGGGCGCTTCACCTTTGCCGACGTCGCCTCCTATCGCTTCGCCCAGCCCCCGGTGCGCAGCTTCGCGGCTGTGAGCACCCTGCTGGTGGTGAGCTTCTACCTGATCGCGCAGATGGTGGGCGCGGGGCAGCTCATCAAGCTGCTGTTCGGCCTGCCCTATGCCGTGGCGGTGGTGATCGTGGGCGCGTTGATGATGCTCTACGTGCTGTTCGGCGGCATGCGTGCCACCACCTGGGTGCAGATCATCAAGGCCGTGCTGCTGCTGGGCGGCGCCAGTTTCATGGCCCTGATGGTACTGGCGCAGATGGGCTTCTCGCTGGAGACCCTGTTCGCCCGCGCGGTCGAAGTGAAGACCCGGATGGCGCTTGCCGATGGTGCAGGCACGGCGGAAGCGGCCGAACGGGGCCGCTCGATCATGGCGCCGGGCGGCTTCATCAAGGACCCGGTTTCGGCCATCTCCTTCGGCCTTGCGCTGATGCTGGGCACGGCGGGCCTGCCGCATATCCTGATGCGCTTCTTCACCGTGCCGGACGCGAAGGAAGCCCGCAAGTCCGTGCTCTGGGCGACCGGCTGGATCGGCTACTTCTACATATTGACCTTCATCATCGGCTTCGGCGCCATCGTGCTGGTGGGCACCGAGGGCGGATACATGGACGCGGCGGGAACGCTGCGCGGCGGCGGCAACATGGCGGCCATCCACCTGGCCCATGCGATCGGCGGCAATGCCTTCCTGGGCTTCATTTCCGCCGTGGCCTTCGCGACGATCCTGGCGGTCGTGGCGGGCCTGACGCTGTCGGCCGCCTCCGCCGTCAGCCACGATCTCTACGCCACCGTGTTCAAACAGGGCGCGGCCAGCTCGGCAGACGAACTGCGCGTATCGCGCCTCACCACGCTGGCGCTGGGCGCCCTGGCCGTGCTGCTGGGACTGGTGTTCGAGAAACAGAACGTCGCCTTCATGGTCAGCCTGGCTTTCGCGCTGGCGGCCTCCGGCAATTTCCCGGTGCTGATCCTGTCGCTGCTGTGGAGCGGCTGCACCACGCGCGGCGCGGCCTGGGGCGGGACGATCGGCCTGCTCACGGCCTTCGTCCTGACACTGCTGTCACCGGCAGTCTGGACCACCACCTTCGGCCTCGGCCCGGCGCCCTTCGCCTACAGTTCGGCCGCGATCTTCTCGGTTCCGGCGGGGTTCCTGGCGATCTGGCTGATTTCCCGGTTCGACCGCTCGCCCCGCGCCGCGATCGACAAGGCCGGCTATCCCGCCCAGCGCGTCAGGGCGGAAACCGGCATCGGCGCCTTTGCCGCGAGCGATCACTGATAGGATCGGGTTGCGTTATTACTCAGTGTAATTGCAATCGATGCATTTTCTTATGAGGTTTGTCAAAGCGACCGTGCGCCTCTGCATGGGCGCTGGTCCCACTCACCGCCGCGCAGGTGATCGGCGTGAAAATTTGCATATTTTCAGCACTCAACGGTCATCGGCGCCGCGCGGGTCCTACCTGAGCCGTTAGAAAATCTTTTTTGTCAACCAATTCGATAGACATTAGCCCGTCGACTTCGTTTTTAGTCCGACAAAAGGGGCATATTGTCGTGTATCGTCTCAGCGGCGCCTTGGCGCTTCTTCTTACCAGCACCTCCGCATTCGCCCAGGAAGCCCAGCAGCGAAACGAAACGCCGGAGGCAACAGCTCCAGACGCAGAGCGGGCCGACATCATCGTTACCGGCATCCGCAGGAGCCTGGCCGACTCGCTCGCGGCGAAGCGCGATTCCGCGCAAGTCGTCGATGCGATCTCGGCGGAGGACGTCGGCAAGTTCCCCGACAAGAACATCGGCGAAGCGCTCCAGCGCGTGACCGGCGTCCAGATCACCCGCAGCGGCGGCGAGGGGCAGGCGATCACCATTCGCGGTGCCGATGCCTCGCTCAACCGCGTGGAAATCAACGGCCAGTCGGCGCTTTCCACCTCGATCGCGGCGGCAGCGGGCAACGGCAGCAATCGCGCGGTCGACTTCCGCGATCTTCCGGCCGAATTCGTCTCTCGCCTCGAAGTGCTGAAATCCGCCACCCCGGACATGACCGAGGGCGGCCTTGGCGGCACCGTACGCATCATCACCCGCCGCCCCTTCGATGCCAAGGAAGGCTATCTGGCAGGCTCCGCACAGGGCATCTACAACGAACTGGCCGACAAGGTGGACCCCAAGTTCGCCGTGATCGGGTCGAAGCTCTTCGCCCATGACACCATCGGCGTGCTCCTCTCGGGTACTTACGAGAACCGCACGATCCGCTACGATCAGGCCCGCACCACCGGCTGGCGCCAGGTCGAAACCCGGCAACCGGCAACGCCTGCCGCGCAGAACTGCCTGTCGGGACGCAACCAGGCACGCTGCGTCGATCTCGACGGCAGCGGCTTCGGCGACTTCTACCCCGATATTCCGCGCTACATCACCGCCACCGAGCCGACCAAGCGCTATGCCCTGAACGGCATTCTCGAATGGCGCCCCAACGACGACTTCCGTGCCTATGTCGAAGGCACATATACCCGCAGCGACACCATCTCGGACGACCAGTACCTCCAGCTCAGCACCACCCAGTCGGTGGCGAACGGCGGTATCGACCCCACCGGCGTCGTCATCCGCGACGAGACGGCGCAATCGGTAACCTTCATCAACGGCTCCAACGCGGGTTCGGGGCCGAGCGTCAACTATCGCAGCGTGATCGGCAGCCTCAATCGCCGGACCTTCAACGGCATCATCGGCGGCGAATGGACGACCGGGCAGTTCAAGTTCTCCGCGCGCGGCACTTATGCCGCCTCGCGCGTGCTGAACGACGAAGTGGACGTGACCGCGTCGGTATCCGGCAAGGACGCCTTGCCGTGGATCACGATCGACTACAACAACCCGCAGAACGCGCCGAACATCATCCTGCCGATCGACACCACGACCACGCAGGGCATCAACACCCTTTCGGTCGAGGCACGCCCGCGCCTCAACAAGCAGCGCGAAACCGGCGGCAAGTTCGATGCCGAGTACCGGCCCGACGAAAGCGGCTTCCTGACGTCGCTGAAGAGCGGCATCGAACTGAACCAGCTGGTCTCCAGCAGCCGCTTCCAGAACGCGGTCTATACGCTCAACGGCATCACCGGGCAGACCACGCTGACCCGCTCCGGCGTCACCGGCACCCAGGTCCTCGGCACGACGACCCCGGCCGCGCAGCTCGCCACGATCCGGGATCTGTTGAACACATATGGCGGCATGGGAGACGGCAGCTTCTTCAAGACCGGCGACCTCGGTTTCTCCGGCATCGACCGCTGGTGGAACCTCGGCCCTGATCTGGCCAATGCGATCGGCGTGCCCGATCCCTACACCAGCATCTCGCCGCTCGACACCTACAAGGTCACCGAAAAGACCATCGCCGGCTATTTCCAGGGCGCGTTCAACGCCGACCTGGGCTTCGATCTTTCCGGCGTGATCGGCGCGCGCCTGGTGCATACGCGCACCGTCTCCAGCGGTAGCCAGAGCACCGACGGCGTGATCACCCCGGCGCGCTACACGGGCGAATATACGGTGCTGCTGCCCTCACTGAACCTGCGTGCCGAAGTGATCCCGCGCAAGCTGGTGCTCCGCGCGACCGCTTCCGACGTGCTGGCGCGCCCGGCACCTTCGCAGATGGCACCCAACGTCAGGCTGGATTCCGTGGCGCTCACCGGATCGCGCGGCAATCCGGGCCTCAAGCCCTATCGTGCCTGGCAATACGACCTGGGCTTCGAATACTACCTGTCGCGCACCAACTATGTCTCGGTCACGGCATTCCGCAAGGATATCAAGTCGTTCATCGATACCCAGAGCCAGGAAGAGGAAATCGACGGGCAGGTCTACACGATCCGATTGCCGGTCAACGGCACCCAGCACGTCACTATCCAGGGCGTGGAGGCCGGGGTGCAGCTGGGACTGGATTTCCTGCCCGGACTGCTGAGCAACCTGGGCGTGACCGCCAACTACACCTTCAACAGCGACAGCGGCTATGAGGGCAAGGACTACTTCACCGGCGCCTCGCTGCCTTTCCCCGGTGTCTCGCGCAACAGCTACAATGCCTCGCTGTTCTACGACGACGGCCGTTTCGCCATTCGCGGCTCCTACAACTGGCGCAGCCGCTATCTGATCAACGCGGTGGATCGCGGCAACAACCCCTCGTTCGGCGAATCCTTCGGCCAGTTCGATGCTTCCGCAAGCTATGTGATCAATCCGCATGTCTCGGTGTTCCTGGAAGGCGTGAACCTCACCGATTCCACCCGTATCGAGAACGCCAACAGCGTCTATCGCCGCAACGTAATCGAGACGTACGGCCGCCGCCTCTATTTCGGCGTCCGGGCCAAGCTGTGAGCGCTGCGGGACTTTCACGCCGCGCGATCGTCGCGGGGCTGGCAGGCGCATGCTTCCTGCCGGCCTCAGCCTATCCCCGCGCCGGTGAACGCCTTTTCGCCGACGACTTCCGCCATGGCCTGAGGCAATGGCGGATCGAAGCGGAAGCAGGAGCGCAGGTCGCGGCAACCCGGGGCATGCTCGACATCACGGCGCCGGCAGGGCTGACGCTGTGGTTCCTGCCGCGTCTGGAAGGCCGCATTGCCATCGACTACGAAGCGCAGGCCGTGTCTGCCGGCGGCACGCATGACCGGGTGAGCGATCTCAACTGCTTCTGGATGGCACAGGACCCTGCCGCGCCCGACGGAAATGCGCTGGCCCGCCCACGTTCGGGCAAGTTCGAGGATTATGACGGCCTCGAAACCTACTACATCGGTCTCGGCGGCAACGGCAATTCCACCACGCGCTTTCGGCGCTATATCGGCAGGCCCGGCGTAAGGCCGCTTCTGCCGGAAAACGACCGGCGCGGCGCGCAAGACATGCTCGTCGCCAACCGCTGGCAGCGCATTCGCCTGACGGCCGATGGCGGGCAGATCGGGTTCTTTCGCGATGGCAGACAGCTCTTTGCCTTCGATGATCCTCGCCCCCTGACCAGCGGCCACTTCGCCGTGCGCACGACGGCCAGCCATTTGCGGCTGCGCCATTTCACCGTCTCCCATCTCTGATTTCAGGAACGCTTATGCCCTGCTCACGTCGTGCGCTGCTGCGCGCCGGTCTTCTCGGAGGCGCGGCCTTCTCCTTTCCGGGCCGCGTACTGGCCGCACCTGCTCAGTCCGCGAGCGCGGATTTGCTCTGGCTGGACGGCAAGCCGCCGCTCTGGGACGCAGGACAGAGCTTCGGCCTTCCCTGGCCGCAGGGCACTCTGCGCCGCGTGGAGCGCCTTGCCGCGCAAAGGGAGGATGGAACGGCCGTGCCGGTACAGAACTGGCCGCTGGCCTTCTGGCCGGACGGCTCGATCAAGTGGAGCGGCCATGCCCTCCCCGCCGGACATCAGGCACCGGAGCACGTGCGGATCGCCCCGGGACGCGCCCCGAGAACGGCCGAAAAGGTCACGGTCGATCTGCAAGCGGAAGCGGTGATCGTCACGGTCGGCCCCACGCGCTGGCAGGTACCGCGACAGGGACGCGCAGTGATCGCTTCCGCCGAGCGCGACGGCCGCGTGCTGCTGCGCGATGTCGCGCTGGTAGCCCGCGCGCAGGATGCCGCCTCGGGCGAGGAAGCCGAAACCGTCTCCCGGCAGGACTTCGCCAGCCGCATCGACAGCGTGACCGTCGAGCAATCCGGCCCGGTTCGCGCCGTCATCAGGATCGACGGCGTCCATGCCGGAAAAGCCCGCGCATGGTTGCCTTTCAGCCTGCGGCTCTACTTCACCAGCGGCAGCGACGCAGCGCGGATCGTGCACAGCTTTATCTGGGACGGCGATGCCGAACACGATTTCCTCTCGGGTCTGGGCGTAACCGCACGCGTACCGATGCGCGGCGCGCTGCACGATCGTCATGTCCGCCTCGCCACCGAGAACGGTCTCTTCGCCGAAGCCGTCCGCCCGCTGACCGGCCTGCGCCGCGATCCCGGCGAGGCGTTCCGCCACGCGCAGATCGAAGGCCGCGCCGCACCGGATTTCGCAGCCTTGCCTGAAAAGTTCGCACCGCTGCTGGACAGCATCCCCGCCTGGGGCGACTTCCGGCTGTTCCAGGGCTCGTCCGAGGGCTTCGTGGTGACCAAGCGAACCCGCAAGGGCCGCGCGCCGATCCAGTCGCTCGAAGGCCATCGCGCCCGGGGCCTTGCCTATGTCGGCTCCCCGCAGGGCGGCGCGGCGATCGGCATGGCCGACTTCTGGAAGCGTCACCCGGTCCAGCTCGATATCGCCAGCGCGGCCGGTGACGAGGCGGAACTTACCGCATGGCTCTGGGCGCCCGATGCCCCGGCCATGGACATGCGCTCCTATCGCGACCCCCTGGGCATGACCGACTATGCCTCCCAGAACCGGGGTCTCGACGTGACTTACGAGGACTACGAACCGGGCTGGGATTCCGCCAGAGGCATCGCACGCACCAACGAGCTATGGCTCTGGGCGCTGCCCGCCACACCCGATGCGGCAACGCTGGAAAGCTTTGCCGCCCATGTCGCTCTTCCGGCGCGCCTTCAGGCCAGCCCCGCAAGGATTCAAGCAGCGGGAGTCTTTGGAGACTGGGTCCTGCCTGCCGCCCAAGGCGCCGCGGCGCAGGCGGTGGAACGGCGGAACGACATCCTGCTCGGCCATTACCAGGGCGAGATCGCGCGCCGCCACTGGTACGGCTTCTGGAACCACGGCGACGTCATGCACACTTACGATGCCGACCGGCACCAGTGGCGCTACGACATCGGCGGCTATGCCTGGGACAACAGCGAACTCTCGACCGACCTCTGGCTCTGGTACAGCTACTTGCGCACCGGCCGCGCCGACCTGTTCCGCATGGCCGAGGCCATGACACGGCACACCGGCGAAGTAGACGTATACCATGCCGGCCCATGGGCAGGACTGGGGACCCGCCACGGCGTCCAGCACTGGAGCGACAGTTCGAAGCAGCCTCGGGTCTCCAACGCCGCCTATCGCCGCATCCATTACTATCTCACCGGCGATGAGCGCGTGGGAGACCTGATGCGCGCGCTGGTCCATTCCGACCGCGCGCTCCAGACTGTCGATATCGGTCGCAAGGTTGCGGATCGCGCGCCGGAATCGCTGCCGCCCGGCGGAATCGCGGCCGTCGCCGGGGGGAGAGACCTGCCCGAAGGCGTGATACAGCTTCAATTCGGCACGAGCTGGGGCAGTCTGGTCGCCGCCTGGTTCACCGAGTGGGAACGCACCGGCAACCGCTACTGGCGCGATCGCATCGCCGCGGGAATGGACAGCATCGCCGCCTTGCCCCGCCAGTGGTGGGCGGGGGGCGCCAACTTCGACCTTGCCAGCGGGCGGTTCGTTTCCGGCGGCGACCAGATCAGCGTCAGCCATCTCAATGCCGTGTTCGGGGTGGTGGAAATCATGGCCGAAGTGCTGCCGCTGATCGACGCTCCACGCTACCGCGCCGCCTGGATCGACTATTGCGCCTGGTACAATGCCCCTGCCGAGCAGTGGCAAAGGCGCTTCGGCGAAGCGCCGCGCGGGCACAACCTGCGGCAGGCCCACTCGCGCCTGACCGCCTATGCCGCCCATGCGCTGGGCGATCGTGCCCTGGCCCGGCGCGCCTGGGAAGAATTCGGCATCGGCGCGCACACTTCCGAGCCTTCCACGGTGACGGCATCCGAAGGCACCGTGGAAATTCCGGGCCTCTCCACCAACGATGCCGCGCAGTGGGGTCTGGCCGCCATCCAGAACCTTGCGCTGGTGCCCGCCGATCTGCAGCACTGAAGAGGCCGCCATCCGCAATCCCCAAGGACGACCCCCGCGCGTTCTGGACTGACGCGCCGGGGGCGATATGCAGTAGGGCATGAGATCACCCACCGTAAGCCATGCCCGTCCCAGTTCGCGCGAAATTACCGGCATCGTCGATGCGGCCCGCAAGGTCATCGCGACGAAAGGTCTTTCGGGAATGAGCCTGAGGACGGTGGCGGAGGAAGCCGGAACCTCGGTCGGCTCGATCAGCTATCGCATCGGGGATCGTGCCCGGCTGGTGGAGGCCACGCTCGACCGCGAGATCGGGATCATGGCCGAACAGCGCGTACAATGGCGCGCGCGGCTGGGACCTGTCGATCCGCTGGCGACCGGCATCCTGCCGGATCTCGTCTGCGAATGGCTGGACCAGAGCGCCGGGCCGGGACGGCATTCGGCCATCGTCACGTGCGAACTGATCCTGCTCGCCAGCCGCGAACCGGCTACGCTGCCCCGGATCGCCGAACTGCTGGACGAGCGCGAGGGCCTCTGGCGCGATATGCTGATCGGCCGGCCCCAGGCGGATCGACTGGCGAACCGGATCGCCAGCTATTGCCTGGACGAACTGCCGTTCTCCATCGTGCTGGCCGAGGAAACGGATTATCGCCTGCTGCGCCATTCGACCATTCGCGGGCTTCTGCGCGATGGGAATGCCCAGCCCGTACCCTCCGCCACGGATTGGCACATGGCGCTGGTCGACCGGCTCGCCGTTCCCGCCGCGCCCGCGCATGACGAAACCGCGCCCGTTCCCGAGGGGACCAAGGGTGTCCTCGCCGATCACATCGCCGACCTGATTGCCGGCCAGGGCGTCGGCGCACTGTCCCATCGCGCGGTCGCCCAACTCGCCGGGGTCGCGACATCCAGCGTCGCGCATCACTTCCCGGGCCAGCGGGACATCCTCTTCGCCGGGGTGGAAGCGCTCTATCGGCGAATGCGCAGCCAGATCCTGGCGCGTGACGCCAATCTCCGCACCCGCGAGATCGTGCGCCTCACGCACGAGTGCGCGCTTCAGGCCCTGACCGATCCCGCCGTCCTGCCCTTCGCCATCGACATGCGCCGTCGCCGTGCGGAGAACGTCCATCTCCAGTTCGCGGAATGGCTGGGAATTCCTCCCGGTTCGGATCGCGCAAGAGTGCAGGCCATGGTCATGGGCGTGATCGGCGCGAGCCTGCGTTTCATGGCCACGGATAGCGCCTGGCTCGCTCCGATCGATGTCCTGAAAGAATGGGGCGTTACCGTACGATCGTTTTAAACCGTCGCACTTTTAGATTTTTTATCCGGTACGATTGTCCTGAGAGAGTCACAGACTCACCCTAGAGGCCCGTCCGACAACAGGACGGAGCCCACCCATGTCTGCTTTCCAGCGCCAGCGCAGCACCCACCTTCTCTCGACGATCCTTGCCAGTGCCATCGTTCCTTTCTGGGCCATGGCCGCCCACGCCGAGGAAGCGCCCGCCGGCGAGGACGCGCTTCCCGAAATCACCGTCACGGCGGAGCGCCGCGCGGAAAGCAGCCAGAAAGTGCCGCTGGCGATCCAGTCGATCGACGGCGAGACGCTGGCGAAGACCGGCTACACTTCGGTCACCGATCTCCAGTACACGATGCCCGGCGTGCAATACGATCCGACGCAGGGCGCAGCGTTCCAGATCCGCGGCGTCGGCAGCACCTCTTTCGACTTTTCGAACGCCAAGTCGGTCAGCGTCGTCGTCGATGACGTGGTGATGGACGGGCAGCGCGCCAACGGCCTTACCGGTCTTGTCGATATCGACCGGGTGGACGTGCTGATGGGCCCGCAGGGCACCCTGTTCGGCAAGAACGCCACTTCGGGCGTGATCGCCGTCACCACGACCAAGCCCAAACTGGGCGAATGGTCCCTGCGCGGCAGCGCCAGCTTCGGCCAGCATGACGAGCGTATCCTGAATGCCACCGTGAACGTGCCGCTCGGCCCGATCGCGGCGCTTCGCGTTTCGGGCTTCGACCAGGCCTTCGATGGTTTCGGACGCAACGTCACGCTGGACCGCAAGGTCGGCTCCCAGCACGAATACGGCGGCCGCGCCCGTCTCTATCTCGAACCGTCGGACCGCTTCAACCTGACGCTCTCGGGCGACTATGCCTATCACTGGGACAGCAGCGTGCGCACGCCGGTTTCGGGCCAGTCGGCGGAACTGACCGCGATCCTCAACGAACTGGGCGTCTACCCCGGCCCCAGGAGCGCGGACACGGCGGATTCCTCCTTCGGAGAGATCACCACGGAGGAATGGGGCACCTCGCTGCGCGCCAATGCCGCCATTGGCGATCACGAACTGACCTCGATCACCGCCTATCGCGCGACCCGCTACGACAATTCGACCCCGGCCAGCCTCGCGCCCTACGACCGCTACGCTTATATCCCCTTCAACCTCGGCGAGCTGGATACCGACAAGTTCAGCCAGGAAATCCACTTCGCCTCGCCCACCGGGGGTTTCGTGGAATACCTCGTCGGCGCGTTCTACAATCGCCTTCATGCCCGCCAGACGCAGCTCCAGTGGTCGACCGGCGGCAAGCCGCTCTACGATGCCCAAGGCACCCCGCTGCCGACCCTGATCGCGCTGACCGGCGCCATCGGCGAAACCGGCAATGCCTCGCTGTTCGACTCCGTGAACGAGACCATGGCCGCGTTCGGGCAGCTCAAGTTCAACTTCACCGACCGGATCGCGCTGACGCTGGGCGGGCGCTATACGCACGACAACAATTCCCAGAGCCTGGACTATGTCACGATCAACCCGCTGCCGATCGCCGGCTATACGCCCACCTTCACGGCCTCCAGCGCCGCGCCTGCCTACGACTTCGGCCGGGTAAAGGGCGACAACTTCTCATTCCGCATCGCGCCGACCTGGCAGGTGGCCGACAATGTCATGCTCTATGCGACTTATTCCACCGGCTACAAACCCGCAGGAATCGCCTTCGTCGGCAACAAGTATGCGCCCTATGAGGACGAAACCGTCAAGGCCTGGGAAGCGGGCATCAAGTCCGAGTGGTTCGGCCGCCGCCTGCGCTTCAACCTCGACGTGTTCCGTTCCGACTTCAAGGACTTCCAGGCGACGATCCTGACCAAGATCCCGGACGGTTCGGGCGGCCTGCTCGATGCCACCGTCATCGGCAATGCCGGCGGCCTGCGCACGCAGGGCGTGGAGGGCAACCTCGTGGTGCAACCGATGCGCGGCCTCCAGCTCTCCGGCGCGCTGACCTACACCGATGCGAAGTTCACCGACTACGTCTACAACGCCACCACCAACTACACCGGCTCGCGTCTCACCAATTCGCCCGAATGGTCCGGCACCGCAGCGATCGACTACGAGCATGAATTCGGCTCGGGCCTCGGCCTGAAGGCGCATGCCGATTATGCCTATCGCAGTGAATACTGGACCGTCGTGGGCCAGCCCGACTGGTCGCACGTCGACGGCTACGGCCTCGTCAATGCGCGCATGAGCGTGACCCTGCCGAACCGCCCGATCGAGATCGGCGTCTATGCCCGCAACTTGTTCGACAAGTACTTCTCCACCGGCTGGCAGCAGTACGGTCCGCTCGGCCTGCTGCACTACACCTCGCCCAATGCGCGCCGCACGGTGGGCGGCTTCGTCAACGTCAGCTTCTGATCCGCTCTGGCCCCTCGGGACGCAAACCATGAAAAGAACGACCATCGGAGCGGTCATGACCGCCACGGCCGCGCTCCTTGCGAGCGCGGCCTGGGGTGAGGCGCAAGAGACGAAACCGGCTGACGCGGCCGACGGCATGCCGATCAACCGGATCCAGGTAATCGGCACGCACAACAGCTATGCCCTGCCCGCCGATCCCCGCACGATGACGGTCATGGCCCCGCGCCTGACCGCGCTGGCCGCGGCAATGACCGGCGCCATGTCCCCCGAACAGCGCGCCGCCATGGAAGACGAGCACCCCGGCGGCATGAGCGACATGACCGGGATGCTCGATTACGTGCAGATGCCCCTGCAGGCCCAGCTTCGCAGCGGGGTGCGCAGCATCGAACTCGATCTCCAGCCCGACCCGCGCGGCGGCGCCTATGCCGACCCGCTGCCCTACCGCGAACTGCGCGCGAAAGGGGAAACGGACCTGGCACCGATCTATCGCGAGGAACTGGCGAAACCCGGTCTCAAGGTCCTGCACCTTGCCGACCTGGACTTCCGCAGCCAGTGCCCGACCTTCCGGTCCTGCCTGACCCTGCTGAAGCAATGGTCGGATGCGGAGCCGAACCATAGCCCGGTCTTCGTCCTCCTGGAGCCCAAGCTCTCCGGTCTCGACCGCGTCATTCCGGGCGCCACGGTGGTGCCGCCGTTCGACAAGGCCCAGTTCGAGGAAGTCGACGATACCATCCGCGCCGTGCTCGGGCGCGAAAAGGTGATCACGCCGGACGACGTGCGCGGATCCATGACCACGCTGGAATCGGCCGTTCTGGCCGGGCGCTGGCCGACACTGGGCAAGGCGCGCGGGAAGTTCATCTTCCTGTTCCTGGTCCCCGCCATGAACCTCAAGGCCTTCACGCCCTATCTCGAAGGGCGGCCTTCGCTGGAGGGACGCATGACTTTCGTGCAGGGCAAGCCGGGGATGGCCCATACGGCCTTCATGCTCCAGGACAACGCCCTGACGCATGGCGACGCCATCCGCGAGGCGGTGCGCAAGGGCTATCTGGTTCGGACCCGCGCCGATATCGATACCGTCGATGCCCGCCGCGACGACGCCGTCCGCCGGGATGCGGCTCTCGCCAGCGGCGCGCAGATCGTTTCCACCGACTATCTCTCCGCCCCCAACATCTACGGCAACGGCTATCACCTCTCCCCCGAGGCGAGCGGATGGCGCTGCAATCCGGTTGCAACCGGATGTCCCGTCAGCACGGCCGGAGGCAGGAAATGACCAGTCGGCGCCCAGTGCTGTTCGGCGGCCTGTTCGGCGGATCGGCGGCGCTTATCGGCGGCCCATCCGCACTGGCGCGGTCGGCGGTAGTCCGGCCGCCTGCCGATACCGGCGCACTCTCCGGCGAGATTGCAATGCTGGAACGGCTCATGACCAGGACGCTGGAAGGAGAGCTCGGCGACGAGGCGACCGCCCGCCAGCTTGCCTCCATCATGGCCGAGGCGGGTTTCCGCTGGCACTATCCGACATTCAGCGCACGGGAAGCGGACAGCATCGTCGCCTACAGCTTCGGCTACCGCTCCGCCACCGGCAAGGTCGATCCCGATACCGGCCTGTCTGATGGAGAGGAAACCCCGGTACCGGGGCCGGTCAATGAAATGCTGGCCGAGGCTGTCCATGCCATAGCGCGGATACGCCCCGTGCGCGTCTATGCCCAATGGGAAATTGCCGAGGCCCTGGTCTCTCGATACCAGATGAAGGATGTCACGGCGATCTACCCGGTCAAGGCAGCGGACGGCAGGAAGACCTATCTGAGCACGGACGGCGTGGCGAAAGCCGCCGTGCAACTGGCAGGCTCCGCCGCCGCCCTCGGCAACGTAGCCGTGGTCGGGCACCGCGATCATGCGAAGCGCTGCATTCTCGTCTCCCGCGAGAACGGCATGCGCGCCGCCGCCGCACGCGAAGTGCCTTTGCCTGTCGAATACGATCCCGAGTCTGCCCAGCCGTGGACACGGCGGCGCGACGCCTATCTGCTGAACGACATCATCGCCCAGTTGATGATGGCAAGAACCAGAATGCGCGAAACGCTGCCGAAGTCATAATAATTCTCGGCGGAAAGAACGCCCCCGCCATATGATCGGCATAGTCATTTTCGGATACTCTCGCAAACGGCACAGTTCACGGCCGATATTATGAAAATACAATGCGCTGCGAAATGCAGCGCTCTGGATTTCATACGGGCGTCCTTCTAATTTTGCGCTGTCGGTCATGCATTGCTGCAGGCCGGCAGATCGCATTTTCAGGGAGCATCCCGTGATCGAATCCCCCACCATCTCGGAGCCCGACCGACGGACTTCGATACTCCATGTCGGCCAGGACCGGGCCGGACATTGGCTCGTCCAGGAAAACCACGGCCTTCTGGAGGGCCGCTTCATCTCGCGCGACGCCGCATGGCGATTTGCGCGCGGCGAGATCCACGCCTTTCCCGGTGGCCGCATCGTGTTCACTTCCGAAGCGATCGTGCCGGCCATCCCCTTCGATCCCCCGGTAGAATCGCTGTCGGCGCACGCCGACAAGCTCGACCGCGCAGCCTGACGGGAGGCGCAGGACATGCATTATTCCCTTGGTCTTCCGGGAGCACCCGTCTGGCCGGTCGTCTCGATCGTCGGCGCGCTGGGCCAGGATCTGGTGGGGCAGGATCTGGCGGGGCAGGATCCCCGCAGCCGCTCCCTCACCGATCGCCTTGCCCTGCTGCACCGGCGCAAGCGCCGCGCGGTTCGCATCGTCGATGTGAACTGCCGCGACGGCGCGATGCTGATCCACGCCGCCAGGGAAGCCCGGAAGCTCGGCTTCCTCTCGATCGAATGCCTGGGCGTCGATGAAGACGCCGAGCTGATCGACGATGCGCGGGACAGAGCCCATCTGGTGACGGATTCGGCGATCGGCCTCGATTTCGAAGTCGCAGCCCCGCTCGCCCGGCTTCAGGCCGAGGCCGATTTTCCGGCCGATATCGTGCTCTATCGCGAAGCGCCCGGCCTGTCGCAGGCCTTCAGGGATGCCCTGCGGCGCGCCGGTGACGTTGCGCTGGGAGGCACATCATGACCCGCAGGGACCTGTTCTGGCGCGCAGCGGGCGCCGTGCTGCTGGTCGGCGCGACGGCGGCGGAACAGCTCGCGCCCGGTAGCGGCGCCTTCCGGGGCCTGTTGACGCTGGTCCTTCTGGTGACCGCGTTCCTGGGCCTGCTGCTGCTGATCCGCGGCAAGAAGATGGCGCTGGCCCTGCGCATAGAGCGAAGCCGCCATCGCATGCTGCCCGAGCTGATCAGGGCGCGCCACCGCCAGCGGCGGGCCGAACGCCTGCCCTGACGGCAGGCCATCGAGGACGATATCCCTTGAAGCCATTTCATCACGCCGACGGCGTCCTGCACGCCGAGGCCGTCGCCCTGCCGCGGATCGCCGAAGCGGTCGGCACCCCTGCCTACGTCTATTCCGCCGCGGCGCTGCGCAGTGCCGCCCGCCGGTTCCGCGCCGCGCTGGCCGACATACCGCGCAAGCACATCGCTTTCGCGGTCAAGGCCAATCCGAATCCCGCCGTCCTCGATGTGCTTGCTCGTGAAGGGTTCGGCGCGGACATCGTTTCGGGCGGCGAGCTTGTCGCTGCCCTCGACGGCGGCATCCTGCCGGAGGAGATCGTGTTCTCGGGCACCGGCAAGACCCAGGCCGAACTCATGCAGGCACTCGATGTCGGGATAGGACAGTTCAACCTGGAGCTGGAGGCCGAAGGCCGCCTGCTGTCGCGCCTTGCGGTGGAGCGGGGGACGCGCGTGGCCGCCGTCCTGCGCGTCAATCCCGATGTCGATGCGCGCACCCATGCCAAGATCACCACCGGGCGCGCCGAAAGCAAGTTCGGCGTTCCCATGGCGGAGGCCGCCGCGATCTACGATCGCCTCGCCGCGCTGGACGGTCTCGACATGCGCGGCATCGCCCTGCACATCGGCAGCCAGATCACCGATCTTGCCCCGCTTGAGGACGCCTATCGCCGCGCCGGCGAACTTCTGGCCACGCTGCGGACAGGCGGCCACCGCGTCACCCATGTCGATCTCGGCGGCGGGCTTGGCGTATCCTACCGTTCCGGCGAGCCGGATGCCGATGTCGAGGTCTATGGCGCGATGGTGGCCCGCGTCACGCAAGGCTGGAACGTGACGCTGATGTTCGAGCCGGGCCGCTTCATCGCTGCCCATGCCGGCGTGCTGCTGACCGCCGTAACCTGGGTCAAGCCGGGGTCGGCCCACCCGTTCATCGTCGTGGATGCCGCCATGAACGACCTCATGCGGCCCGCCCTCTACGACGCCTGGCATGCGTTCTCGGCGGTGGAACCGAGCGGCCGCCGGATCGTCGCCGATATCGTCGGCCCCGTCTGCGAGACCGGCGACACTTTCGCCCGCGCCCGCGAGATCGACGATGTGAAGGCGGGCGACCTTTGCGTGTTCCACACGGTCGGCGCCTATGGCGCGACGATGGCGTCCACCTACAACGGCCGCAGCCTGGTGCCGGAAGTCCTGGTGGACGGCGACAGCGCCACGGTTATCGCCGAACGGCTCGACGCCCATGCCATCGCCCGGCAGCGCTCGGGACGGCGGAGGATCGCCTGCGCAAGGAGCCCCGTCCTTCACGCATCCTGAGCCGTTAGACGATAGGCACATGCTATTGCGAGTGATTTGCATCTAGGCTAGACGCGCGGGATGTCCGTCAACGCCCGTGCCCTCACGCGCCTCTTGCTGAACGAGCGCTCGTCCCTGATGCGCCTCGTCCAGCGCATCGTGGGCGACATGACGGCCGCCGAGGATGTCACGCAGAGCCTGTGGCTGCGCGTACAGGGCGTCAACGACCATCCCCCGATCCTGAACAAGCGCGCCTATCTGTTTCGGCTAGCCGCCAATCTGGCGCGCGATCAGGCGCGCAGCGACCGGCGCCAGAACGGCCTGTTCGATCACGGCCCCCTGCCCGAGGAAATCGCGGACGACACCCCGCTGGCAGACCGGCAACTGCTGGATCGCGAAGCGCTGGACCAGTTGCAGCAGGGCCTTGCCGAACTCTCGCCGCGCTGCCGGGAGATCGTGTACTTGCGCCGGATGGAGAACCTCTCGGCCGCCGAAATCGCGCAGCGCCTGGGCATCAGCCGCCAGATGGTGACGCGCTATATCGCCCAGGCCATGGAACATTGCCTCAACCGGGTCACCGGCGATGCATGATTTCGATCCGGCCGGTTTCCATTTTCAGGTCTCGTTCGTCATGAAGGACGAGAGGTCCGAAAACGGCCGCCCGGCATCCTTTTCGAAGAAGCAGTGAACGTGGAACGCGAGAAACCCATCGACCGAGACGTCAACCGCGCCGCCGCCCGCTGGTTTGCCGAGCGGGAAACGGGCGAATGGTCGGCGGCCGACGAGGAACGCCTGGGCCGATGGCTGGATGCCGACCCCGAGCATGTCGCCGCTTTCGCGCGGGCGGAGACGCTCTGGGCGTCGATGGATGCGGTCGGCCTGCCAATACACACCGCCGATGCGGAGGTCGTGCCTTTGCCCAGCACCCGCCCTGCCGTCCCCCGCAGTAACGCGGTGCGGCAGCCGGTCTGGCGAAAGACGCGCTTGCGCCGGGCGGGCGGCGCCATCGCAGCGGGCATCGCCTTGCTGCTCGTCATCGCGGCCGACCTTCCCACCCGCCTCCAGGCCGATGCCATGACCGGCACCGGCGAAATCCGGGCGATGACCTTGCCGGACGGTTCATTGGCCACGCTGGACACCGGCACTGCCATCAGCTTCGACGCCAGCGGCCGCAAGGTCACGCTGCTGAAGGGCGAGGCCGCCTTCCAGGTCGCACCCGATCCCGCCCATCCCTTCACCGTATCCGCCGGAACCGGCTCCACCACGGCGCTGGGAACGCGCTTCATCGTCCGCCGTGAGGGCGCCGAAACGCAGGTTACGGTGAGCGAACATAGCGTGCGGATCGCCAGTGCGGGGCGCTCCGCCGTCCTCCACGAAGGCGAGGCGCTTCACTACGGCAGCGGCGGGATCAGTGCGGCCCGCCCGGTCGTCGTCGCCAATCTGGATGCCTGGACGCGCGGCCGCATCCGCGTCGTCAATCGCCCGTTGGGCGACGTGGTGGCCGAACTCGCCCGGTACCATCGCGGCTATATCGGCGTTCTCGGCAGCGAGATCGCCAAACGCCCGGTAAGCGGCACGTTCGACCTTCACGATCCGGCAGGCGCGATAGACGTGATCGAACGCACCCTGGGCCTGCGCACCACGCGTCTCACCGACCGACTGATCCTGATCCACGGCTAGGATCGGGACCCCCACGAAAAATATTTCGGTCCGAAGTTTCCAGATCCCGCCCTCGTCCGTCAATCCTACTGAGGGTAATTCTCATTAGCAGATCCCTCGCCAGTCGTTCCTCGGGGGTTTGAATTCCAGTGATCTCGAAAAAGCATTCGCGCCGCGCCGCATTTCTGCGCCCTGCCTGCCACGCCCTCCTGATGACGGGCACCAGCGTCGCCGCCCTCAGCCTGATCGGCGCGAACCCCGCCGCAGCGCAGACCGCGCAAGGCTATACCATTCCCGCCGGGACGCTGGCCGACGCCCTGAACAGCCTGGCCGAGCAGAGCGGCACGCAAATCCTCTATGACGCCGCCCTGACCGAAGGCAGGCGCAGCGCGGGCCTGAAAGGCAGCTTCTCTCCGGCCGAGGCGCTCTCGCACCTGCTCGCCGGAAGCGGCGTCACCTTCCGGCAGAGCGGACCGCGCACCTACACGCTGGAACGCGCGCCGCAGGCGGCAGCGGGAAGCGTCCAGCTCGGCACCTTGCGGGTGAGCGGCGGCAGTGAAGGCGGCGGGGCCGCTCGCGGGGCCTCGGCACGCGGCGGCGCCAGTTTCGGAGACGGCACCGACACCGGGGATCTCGCCTATGTCTCCCCCCAGTCGTCCAGCTACATCACCCGCGACGAGATCGAGCGCAACCGGGGCTTCCAGCCGAGCGACATGTTTCGCGGCACCCCCGGCGTGCTCTCGGGCGATGCGCGCAATTCCGGCGCGCTCGACGTGAACATTCGCGGCATGCAGGGCGTGGGCCGCGTGCCCGTGGTGATCGATGGCAGCCAGCAGGCCACCACCGTCTATCGCGGCTATTCCGGCGTCGCCTCGCGCTCCTACGTCGATCCCGACATGATCGGCGGCGTGGAAGTGCTGAAAGGTCCGACCTCGGGCGTCGAGGGCGTCGGCAGCGTCGGCGGCGTGGTATCGATGCGCACGATCGGCGTGCAGGACATCCTGCTGCCTGGCAAGACCTTCGGCGTGCGTGTGCGCGGCGGCTTCAACACCAACACGCGCGGCGCCCCGGCCCCCTATACGCAGGGCGGTCTGCGCGAATCCATGCTTGGAAAATACAAGACCGGCTGCAATTTCGACTGCGGCCCGCTCGACACGGTGCCGGAATACGACAACGTCAACCAGCTGGGCAACCCGCGCGGGCTCGACCGGCCATCCTGGCTGAAGCCCACCGACGCCAACGGCAGCATCGCCGTCGCCAAGTCATGGGACTGGATCGACCTGCTCGGCGCCGTCACCTATCGCAACACCGGCAACTACTTCGCGGGTGAGAACGGCAACGCGCCGCACCTGACCTATACCCAGTCGATCACGAAGCTGCCCATACTCGGATGGGAGGAATACTACACCACGGTCGGTTACGGATCGGGCCTCAACCGCTTCCGCGCGGGCGAGGAAGTGCTGAACACCTCGTCCGAGAACCTCTCGTTCCTGGCCAAGGCGACGGTGCGCCCGGCGGACGGCCATGCCATCGAATTGGCCTACATGAAGTTCAAGAGCTGGTTCGGCGAGGCCATGCCCTCGTCCATCATCCGCGGTGACGGCGCGCTTCAGGCGCCGATGAGCCGGGTGGATGTCGATACTTATACCGCGCGCTACAAGTGGAAGCCGGATAGCGACCTGATCGAACTGAAGATCAATGCCTCACGCACCGAACTCGATAACCGCATCCGCACCGCCTACGACTTTTCCAGCATCTCGCCGGACCTGAAGTACATCGATCCCTATGACGGGCGTACCCACCGCCACGGCGTGGACATCAGCAACCGCGCGCTGGTGAACGGCCCCTGGGGCGACCTCACCGTCAACCTGGGCGGATCGTTCAGCCACGAGGATACCTTCCCCATTCCCGGCGCCAAGCTGGAAAGCGCCGCGCGCGACGGCTGGCGGCGGGAATGGAGCGCCTTCGGTGACGCCGAATACCTCCCGGTATCGTTCCTGAAGTTCAACGGCGCCTTGCGCTACACCACCTTCCAGTCGCACGACCGCCAGCTGTCGCGGCGCTGGTATCCGCTGGAGCGCGTCTGGAGCGACTACTACCACCTGAACCAGAAGGCGGGCGGCTGGGCACCGATCGCGGCGATCACGATGATCCCGCGCTCCTGGCTGCAGGTCTACGCCCGCTACGGCGAGGCGCTGCGCCTGCCCTCGCTGTTCGAGGTGACCACGGGCTTCTCCGCCAATCCGATCGACGAGATCAAGCCGGAACGCGCGCGCAACTGGGAGTTCGGCATCAACGTGTCGAAGGACGGGCTGTTCTGGGCCGGCGACGCGGTGCGCATGAAGCTGGCCTACTTCAACAACGAGGCCAAAAACTACATCACGCGCGGGGTCGGCTCCACTTTCGCAGACCCGGACGAGGCCATCCGCAACATCGATATGGCCCGTTTCAAGGGCTATGAAGGCACGTTCGAATATCGGGCAGGCCCTGCCAAGCTGTCGCTCTTCGCAACGCACTACACCCTGGCGGAGTACTGCGACTGGGTGCGCAAGGGCACGTCCACCCGCCCCCTGCCCGCCCAGTACGAATGCAACGGCGGCTTCCGCGGCAGCTACGGCCGCAATCACGTTCCGCCGGAATGGGCAGGCGGCGGATCGGTGGAGCTGGACCTGATGGAAGAGCGGCTGAACCTCTTCGCCCGCGTGACCTACACCGGCAGCCGCCCTTCGGAATCCATCGCGGTTCCGGGCGCCATCGAAGTCATCGAATGGAACCCCTATACGCTGGTGGACGCATCGGCGCGCTTCAAGCTCAACGAGAACGTCCGCTTCGAGCTGACCGCCGACAACCTCCTGGACAAGTATTACATGGACGCGCTGACCCTGGGCCTCATGGCCTCGCCGGGGCGCACGATCCGTGGCGGCGTAACCTTCAACTTCTGACCGGCAGAAAGGACCTGGCCCTTACCATGACTTCGACCATGACCATGGAACCATCCCGCGCGAAACGGCTCAAAGCGCAGACGAACGACACCCACGCAGGCGTCGACAACGCGATCATGTCGGCGGCCTCCTTCACCGACAGGGAGGGCTACGGCCGTTTCCTTCGCGTGCAATACCTGTTCCACCGCGACATCGCCGCGCTCTACGCCGAGCCTGCCTTGCAGGCGCTGCTGCCCGGCCTGCCGGAACGGCAGCGGCTGGCCCTGGTCGAGGCGGATCTCATCGACCTCGGCATGGATGCGCCCCGGCCCGAGGGACCTGCGCGTTTCGCGGCAGGCGAGATCGACCTGCCGACGGCACTGGGCTGGCTCTATGTCGCGGAAGGCTCCAACATGGGCGCGGCGCTGCTGCGCAAGGAAGTGGCGAAGATCGGCTTGTCCGACACCTTTGGCGCGCGCCATCTGGCCCCTGCGCCCGAAGGCCCCGCCGCGCACTGGCGCAGCTTCACCGCCGCACTCGATGCGGCCGAACTGGACGAGAGCGACGAGCCGCGCGTCGGCGCAGGCGCGGGCGCGGCCTTCGCGCGGGTACAGGCCCTGATCGATGGCCACATCGGCTGAAACGGAAAAGGTCCTGCCGCAGCGGAGACGGGCGGCGCGCGCGGTCTGGCTGGCGGCGGGCCTCCTGCTCGTCGGCGTCGGCTTCGTGGGTCTTTTCGTGCCCCTGCTGCCGACGACCGACTTCCTGCTGCTGGCCTTGCCCTGCTTCGCGCGCTCCTCGCCTCGGCTGGAGGTATGGCTGCTCGATCACCCACGCTTCGGGCCGAGCCTCAGGGCATGGCGGAAGAACCGCGCCGTACCCCGCCATGCCAAGATCATGGCCGCTCTCGGCATGACCCTGGGCTACGGCCTGTTCCTCCTCCATGTCCAGCCGGGCGTGCCGCTGGCGCTGGGGCTGGCCGCGTTCCTGCTGTTCTGGACGTTCTGGATCGCAAGGCGGCCCGAACCGGAAGGGAAACCGCCCGCATGAGACCCCAGACCCTGAAAGACTGCGACGACCTTTTTGCAGGGCATGTCGTCCTGCGATCCTGGTACCCGGATGACACCGCGCGTTCGCAGGCACCAGTCGCCGCCCCGGTCATGGCTTTGCGGCACGACCATGGCCGCTACAGCGATCGTCCGCTCGACTGGCGCGCGCGTCTGTTCGGGCTGGGCGGCACCGCCGCGCTCGCTCTGGCGATCCCGTTGTGCCTGTTCGTCACCTGGCGCCTTGCCTATCCGGCCCACATGCCCGCCGAGCCGCTGGTCGTGACGATGGAAGCCCTTGCCGCACCGCCCGAACCCGTCGAGGAAGTGCCCGAAGGCCCGCGCCAGGTCGAACAACAGGACCGCAAGATCGAGCGGGAGGAACGGCCCGAGCCGCCGAAAGTGCTGATACCGCAGCTTACCCCGGCCCCCACCCCGCTCGAACCGCCCGCGCCGGCGTCGAAACCAGCCGATCCCGTCCCCGAGACGACGGCGCCCAAGGCTTTGCCGGCCCCGCCCGCGCGGCGTGCTTCCAGCAATGCCGATGCCTCTTGGGAGGCTCTGCTGCTGGCCCATCTGGAGAAGTATCGCCGCTACCCGGCAGCGGCCAGATCGCGGCGCGAGGAAGGCGTGGCCTTCGTTACCTTCCGCATGAACCGCGCGGGCAAAGTGCTATCGGCCTCGCTCGCGCGGTCTTCGGGCTCGATCTTTCTCGATCGGGCAGCCCTAGAGACGATCCGTCGGGCGCAGCCCCTTCCCGCCATACCCGCAGAAAAGCCAGACGAACTGGAACTGTCCGTGCCGGTCGAATTTTTCCTGCACTAAGCTCGCGCGTTTCAGCCCGGCCGGTTCGTCCGCTCGTGAAACACCCGGAATTCCTGTGCCGTCAAGGCCTTGGAATAGCGCCAGCCCTGCACGAATTCCACGCCCGCTTCGCGCAAGTAGGTTTCCTGGGCCTCGGTTTCGACGCCTTCGGCCACTATCTTGAAGTTCAGGCCGTGACCCATCTCGATGATATGCGGGATGACCACGCTGGTCGCCGCCTGCGTGCCGATGGCATCGACGAAGGACTTGTCGATCTTGAGCGTGTCGAGCGGCAGTGTTTCCAGCAAGGAAAGGCTGGAGTAACCGGTGCCGAAGTCGTCGATGGCAACGATGTGCCCGGCCTGGCGCGCGCGTTCGATGGTCGCGCGCGCGGCGGCAGCGTTCATGAAGCCGCGCTCGGTCGCCTCCAGCCAGATCTGCGAAGGGGAAACGCCCGCTTCGGCCAGCGCCTTCGCCAGCACCGCCAGAAAACGACCGCTCTGCATGTCTGCGGAGGAAATGTTGATGGCGATGTGGATGCCGTCGTTCTCGCCCAGCCAATGCGCAAGATCGGCGACGACGCGCTCGATCACGATATCGGTGAGCGGTTCGATCAGCCCGGTGTCCTCGGCCAGCGGAATGAACATCTCGGGAGAAATGGAGGCCCCGTCGGGCCTTTCCCAGCGGATCAGCGCTTCCGCCCCGACGCAAAGGCCGGTCGCCAGTTCGATGATGGGCTGGTAGCGTGTGACGAACTCGCGTTTCCGCACCGCGATGGCGAGTTCGTTCTGCGGAGACAGGCGCTGCCGCGATGCCAGCAGGACAAGCCCCACCAGCAGCGCCGACGTGGCAAGGCCCAGCGGTACCAGATACCACAACGCGCCATCGGCCCGCTTTTCGGCGAGCGAATAGTCACTGATCGCGAAAGCGCGCAAGTGATCGTTCGCCACCGAGGCATACATGAGCCGCCCCTCTCGCCCAGAGGCAGAGGCGGCGGCGCCGCCGCTGGCCACACGCTTCAGCAGGCCGGGCGCGACGGGGCCGCTCACCGCGATCACCCTTCCGTCCAGCGAGGCGATTCCCAGTGTCATGGCGGTGTCGGTCAGGACGTCGATCATGCTGTCTGGGTGCATGAGCGCATTGTAGCTGCCATGGCTCAGCGCATTCATGGTCAGGCCGCCGGAGAGCTTGGTGCGCATTCTGAGGTGAAGACCGTAGCCGTCCTCGAAGCGCAGATCCGGCGTGCCTGCCGCAGCGGGTTGACGGACCTTCCCCCAGCCCGTGCAGGCCAGCCTGCCGTCGATGAAATAGCCGATCTCCTCGACCGAGCGCGTCTCCAGCGTAAGCTGACGCATGCGGGCGATCTGCGCGGGAGAACAACCGGACAACCCTTCGCGTTCGAGCTGCCGGATTGCCCCGCGCGCAAAGTTCAGGCTGCGTTCGGTCCGTTTCAGCGTCCAGCCGGCATATTCCTCCAGATGGCGCTTTTCGTACTCCGACGCACTGTGGCGGGCATAGACGGCGATGCCTGCCAGCGGCAGGACTGCCGCCAGCACGGCAAGGATCGAGGCGATCGCGATGATCGTGCGGCGGCTCATGAAATAATACCCCGAAGTGTTCGCGCCCAAATGCCTAACTTCTATGGAAATTTACTTAAGAGTAAGAGTTCTGTTTGAAGATTCGCGAAACGCGAATTTTGCGGCACCGGCCCACGCCCCCACCCTACCACCCAACGATAGTATCCTGCGGGTGGTAGGGTGGGGGCGTGGGCCGGTGCCGCACAAAAATGCCCGCTCGGGCATTTTTCAAACGGGCTCCAAGAGCCCGGGTAGTGAAAGCCGGAATGCAATTCGCATGAAGCGAAATGCAATGCCGCCGCTTTGGTCCGCCAGTGGGCACCGGATCGCACCGGCGCAACCAAGCGCGCGGCGGACCGTTGCTTAGGTTATGCCTTTGCAATGGAACCCAGCGGCGATGATCACCGTCCACCATCTGGAAAATTCCCGGTCGCAGCGCGTGCTGTGGCTGCTTGAGGAGCTTGGCCTGCCCTATACCGTCAAGCGCTATGAGCGGGATCCGAAGACCATGCTCGCTCCGCCCGAACTGCGCTCGGTGCATCCGCTGGGCAAGTCGCCGGTGCTGGTCGATCGCGATCCCTCGGGCGCGAGCCGCATCCTCGTGGAGACCGGCGCCATCGTCGAGCATCTCGTCGATAAGGCGGATGGGCGGCTCGGCAAACCTTACGGTGACGATGCGGCGATGCGTTACCGCCAGTTCCTGCACTATGCCGAAGGCTCGCTGATGCCGCCGCTGCTGATCAATCTGGTGCTGGGACGGATCCCGATGGTGGGCAAGACGGCGCAGAAGCGGCTTCAGCCGATGATCGACGTCCATCTGGACTTCGTGGAGCGCGAATTGGGCGCTCGCCCCTGGTTCGCAGGCGACACTTTCACGGCGGCCGACATCATGATGAGCTTTCCGCTCGAAGCGGCCAGGGATCGCGGTTTCCTGTCCGTCGGAAAGCCGATCACGAACATCTGGCTGGACACCATACAGGCACGGCCTGCCTACCAGGCCGCACTGGAAAAGGGCGGGCCTTACCGCTTCGCGTGATCAGGCGCGGCCAACACGGCGGCGGGCCGCAGGCAGCAGCCGCGCGGCCAGCAGGACCGCCACGATCGCGCCGTAGAGGATCGGGCTGCGGGTATCGGCCTTCACCAGCAGGAAGTAATGCACCGCGCCCATCACCGCGATCAGATAGACCAGCCGGTGCAGCCGCCGCCAGGAACGCGGCTTCATCTTGCGCCGCACCGCATGGGCGGACGTCACCGCCAGCGGCACCAGCAGCGCGAAAGCGGCCATGCCGATGGTGATATAGGGCCGCTTGGCGATATCCGCGCCGATTTCCGCCCAATCGAACTCATGCGCGGCGCCGAGATAGACCGTCAGATGCAAAGCGACATAAGCGAAAGCCCATAGCCCGATCCGCCGCCGATAGCGCATCAGCCTTGGCATGTTCGCGTACTTGGCCAGCAGGGTGACAGCCAGCGTCAGGCACAGGAACCGCAGGCCCCACAAGCCCAGGTCGCGCAGCACGAACTCCACCGGATTGGCGGTCAGACGGGCGGTGAAACCCCAGTAGAGAAGCAGGATCAAGGGCGCGGCGCAGGCCAGCCACACCAGCGCCGATTCCAGCTTCAGGGCATGGGCACGCGAAGGCATCAATAGAGCTTGCGCGGGTCCAGCCCGCGATAGAGGTGCGCCACCTGATCGCCATAGCCGTTGAAAGGCAGGGTCTTGCGGCGGAAGAATTCGCCGATGCGCCGCTCCTTGGCCTGCGACCAGCGCGGGTGGTCCACATCCGGGTTCACATTGCCGTAGAAGCCGTATTCGCCCGGTGCCAGCATCTGCCAGCTGGTCTGCGGGCGCCGGTCGGTCAGGCGGATGCGGACGATCGACTTGATGCCCTTGAATCCGTACTTCCACGGCACCACCAGCCGGATCGGCGCGCCGTTCTGGTTGGGCAGGGTCTGGCCGTAGAGCCCCACTGCCAGCAGTGCCAGCGGGTTCATCGCCTCGTCCAGCCGCAGTCCTTCGCGATAGGGCCACCGGATCACCGCGCTCCGCTGCCCCGGCATCTGGCGCGGATCGTGCAGCGTCTCGAAGGCGACGTACTTCGCGTTGCTCTTGGGACCGACCGACTTGATGAGAGCCGCGAGCGGGAAACCGACCCAGGGGATCACCATGGACCATGCCTCCACGCAGCGCATGCGATAGATGCGCTCTTCCAGCGGGAAGCGGCGGATGAGTTCGTCGATGTCGACGCTGCCCGGCCGATCGCACAGGCCGTCGACGGTGATCGTCCACGGGCGGGAGCGCATCATCTTCGCATAAGCCGCCGGATCTTCCTTGCCGGTGCCGAATTCGTAGAAGTTGTTATAGCCGGTAACGTCGGCCAGCGGCGTCCGGCTCTCGTCGATCGCCATGCGGTTCGGGCGGTACTTCAGCGGCGCAGCCGAGGCAGGAGCCGCTCCCCCGCAGGCCGCCAGACCAAGGCCAGCAGCCCCGGCAATGAACGCGCGCCGCTTGAGATAAAGGCCGTGGTCGGTGACGTCGCAGTCCCTGAGGTCGGGCGCGTTGCGGATCAGCATGGCGATTCCTTCGCTGGAAGAGCCCAGCCTACGCCCCGTCCATGAATGCCAGATGATCATGTCGAGCCTGCCATGCGGCAGGCGGGGCTTGACCGTCCGGCCCGGACCCATGATGCGGTATGCATGGCAGAGCATCTAACCGGCATTTCCGTGTTCGTCGAAGTCGCGCGGACAGGCGGCTTCACTTCCGCGGCCGAGCAGCTGGGCCTGACGAAGTCGGCGGTCAGCAAGGCGATCACCAGGCTGGAGGCACGGCTTGGCGAGAAGCTCTTTCACCGATCGACCCGGCGGCTTTCGCTGACGGCCGCCGGGGAAAGCTATCTCGCCAGTTGTACCGCAGCGCTCGATATCCTCCGTGATGCCGAAGCGATCCTCGGCAGTGAGGAAGGATGCCCCAGCGGCAGGCTGCGCATCGACATGCCTTATGCTTTCGGGCGGCAGGTCATCGTACCGCTGCTCGCGCGCCTGTGCCGCGCGCACCCCGGCCTTCAGCTAACTCTAAGCTTTACCGACCGGATCATCGATCCCATCGAGGAGGGCGTCGATCTGGTCATCCGCTTCGGCCAGACCCGCAAGGGCGCCGGTCTGATGACGCGTACGCTCGTGGAACTGCCCCGGCATATCTGCGCCTCCCCCGATTATCTGGCGCTGCGCGGCACGCCGGCTTCGCTGGAAGCGCTGGAGCATCACGATTGCATCGTCGGGCTGCGCCGCGGAACGCCGCAGCGCTGGGCCGTGCGCAGCGACGGCGAGGAGAGATTGCTGAGCCCGCCTCCAACCCACGAAGTGGAGGACGGCGCAGCGATTATCGCCATGGCCGAAGCCGGTCTGGGCCTGTGCCAGATGCCGGGTCCGCTCGTGCGCGACCAGCTCGCTTCCGGGGCGCTGGTCGCCGTGCTGGAGGACTTTCGCGGCAGCGACGTTCCGGTCCAGGCCGTCTGGCCCGGCGTTCGCGACGCCAGCCCCCGCCTGCGCTTCCTGCTCGACCGTCTGGCCGAGCAGGCGCGCGCAGGTCATTTCAGCTGACCGGATCAGGCGATTTCAAGCGCCGGATAATCGGTATACCCCTCGGAACCGCCGCCATAATAAGTGGCGCGATCGGGCTGCGCCAAAGCGGCGCCCTGGCGCAGGCGCTCCACGAGATCGGGGTTCGAAATGAACGGCTGGCCGAAAGCGGGAAGATCGATCAGGCCCTCTTCCACCAGATGCCGGGCACGATCGAGCGTCATGGCTCCGGCCAGGATCAGCGTACCGCGATAGGCCTTGCGGAATTCGCGCAGGAAGGCCTCGTCGATGACCGAATGGCCCGCCGCCCAATTGTCGTTGAGATGGATATAGGCGATTTCCCGCTTGTCCAGCTCGCGCGCAAGATGAAGGTAGGTTTCACCGCCATCGTCGTAGACCGGCATGTCGAACTGACGATTGAACGGCGCCAGCCGAATGCCGACACGATCCTTGCAGAGGACGCCGATCAGCGCATCCACCGTTTCCAGCACGAGGCGGACGCGGTTTTCGATCGATCCGCCATAGCGATCGGTGCGCTCGTTCAGCACCGGGTTCAGGAATTGCTCGAAGAGATAGCCGTTGGCGGCATGCACCTCGATACCGTCGAAACCCGCGCTCTGCGCATTCCGGCCGGCCCTGGCGAAATCCGCGACCACGCGCGAGACTTCCTCGGTCGCCAGGGCGCGCGGTACGCTCGGCTCGGCAAATCCGGGCACGCCGTCCTCGCTCAGGACATAGGCCATGCTTTTCGGATCGCGGGCGGGCCGAGTGGTCGAACTGACCGGCGCGCCGCCGTCAGGCTGCAACGATCTGTGCGACATGCGGCCAACGTGCCAGAGCTGGGCGAAGATCGCGCCGCCCTGCTCGTGGATGGCGTCGGTAACGAGACGCCAGCCCTCGACCTGCTCGTCCGACCAGATACCCGGAACGTGAATGTAGCCCTGCCCTTCGGGTGATACCGGCGTGCCTTCCGACACGATCAGTCCGGCCGAAGCGCGCTGGCGGTAGTAGAGCGCGGTTTCCGCATCCGGCACATAGTCCGGGCGCCGCGCGCGGGTCATGGGGGCCATCACGAAGCGATTGCGCAGTTCGTGTCCGGCGAAACGGAACGGGGCGAAAAGGTCAGTCATTGTTCCTACCTGCTGATGAGAGATGGGATCAATTTAGTCCTGAAGACTATCGCAACAATACGGCGTCATTGGCCTGCTTCGTTTCCCTGAAGGAAACTATCGAGCGACATCCCGGTGACAGCGCCAGGCCGAAAAAGGCCTGCGGAAGCCGACAAGGGCTTCCGCAGGATCCGTTCCCTTTGCGTAGGTAGACTTGTGTGCCTCAGTTTCCGCTAGCGGAAGCGTTCAGGCTGACTGATCCGCCGCTTGCGGAGCCGGAGCCCGAGGCCGCACCTGAAGCGGCGGCGCTATGCTGCCCGGCTGTAATTGTGCCCGAACCGCTGCCGGAGCCTTGCCCTTCCGCGCTGGATGCGGCGCTCGATGCGCGGTCCGTGGCCGCATCGCGGGCCGCCCCTGCCGTTCCGGCAAGGCCCGAGGCCGCACTTCCGGCAATGACGGAAGCATCGGAGCCGGAAACGTTCGGCAGAGCGGGCGCAGTCAGGTTGCCGTTCGCCGCGCTGTTGCCAGAGGCGGCGCCGTTGGCACCCGTTTCCCCAGCCGAATGGCCCGCACCGCCCGAAGCGGCCCCCGACGCTACCGCGCCACCGGCCACGGAGCCAAGCAGGCCCTGCGCCGCACCAGCTTGCGACGCCGCGCCCGAGACGCTCGACGCGCCCGTACCCGCAAGGCCGCCCGCCGCACTGCGCGCGTTGGAAACGGCATCGCGGGCACCGGAAGTGTCGGGCGCCGATACGGCAGGCGTCGTCACTTTCTTGCTCGCACGTCCGCTGCCATGGCCCGAGGCCGACGCAGAGCGGGCGCTGCGGGTGACGCTCATGTCACCGGCTCCGCTGCCCATGCCTTCGATCGAACTGCCCACGCCGCCGATGCTGCCGCCGAACGAACCGCCCAGCGCGCCGCCCAGAGCGCCCCCTACTCCGCCGCCGCCAAGAAGCTGGGCCTGCGCGGCCCCTGGCACCATGGCGATGGCGAGAACCGCCAGCCCCGCGCCCAGGTTCGCCTTGCCCCGCGTCATGTTCAGAGTGATGTTCTTCATCGTTCCCGTTCCTTTCCTCTACGCGTCCTGCCCGCCGCCGCACCGAAGCGCTTTTGCGGGGGGTCTGTGAGAGGAACGGATGGCCCTTGCGGTTTCATCCCTGGGCCTGGCCAAAAGATGTCGAAGCCGCGATTATCCGCCGGTTCGGCAGGCCATGCACAGCACGCCGCGCCCGGTTCGCCGCGACGGCGAAAGCGCTTCGGCATCGGCGGCGCGTAGGACGGCCGCCGTGTCCCGGCCCGGCGCCGTGCGCGCGGCGATCCTGGCCGCGGCGAGCGGGGCCGCGAACGAGGTTCCGCGCAGGCCGATGCGTCCTTTGCCCGGCACCAGTGCGGTCATGTCCGCGCCCGGCGCAGCATAGTCGAGATGTGCCGCCTTGCCCGCCTCGATCAGCACCCGCCCTCGTGCATCTACGCCGGTCACCGCGACGACGCCGGGATAGGATGCCGGATAGGCCGGAGGAGAGGCCGCGCCATCATTGCCGACCGCGGCAACCACCACGATGCCCCTGGTCCGCGCCGACGCCACCGAGCGGGCCAGCAGGGGGTTTGCGGGTCCGACCAGGCTGATCGAAACCACCGGCACCCGCTGCGCCGCCATCCAGCCCAGCGCCCGCGCGATCGCCAGGGCACTGCCGCCTGCCGGATCGGTGCCGTAGACATCGGCTGCGAAGATCCGCGCCGTGCCCGCGCCCTTGAGCAGCGAAGCGATGGCCGAGGCATGGTCGCTCGCTTTCGGCGCGCCGACCGCAAAGGCACCTTGCGCCGCCAGCCGATCCGAACCGGCGACACCGCCGTCGATCACGCCCACCGTCCCTCCCCTCGGCAGGGTCCCGGCAGCGGCACCCGAAGCTCTATCGCCCGAAGCCGCTCCCGACGGAAAGTGCAACTGGTCCGCCGTGATCTCCCGCCCCGGCAGGGCACGGCGCAAGTCTGCAATGGCGCGGGCGAGCGGTTTGCCCCGCGGCGTCGCCAGACGCGCATAGGCCACGCCCAGTTCGGCGATCTCGCCCTGCTCGATGAGCGCAAAACCCCTGCTTGCCGCCAGCGCTATGCTGTCCCCGTCAGGATCGAGCAGCAGCAGTTCCCCAGCGCGTGCCGGCTCATGCCGCTCGTCCCAATCCACGCTGCCGTGCCGGTCGGCAACGAAACCGCGCAGCCGCTCGATCCGGTCCTGCGCCAGTTGTCGCGCGCTGCCGACGATCGTGGGCACGCCCGAGAGCGAACGGTCGGCAACATCCTCGACCGTCCCCGTGACCGCCGCACGCGTGCGATCGACCGCGCCAAGCGGGTCGAGGCCGCCCGGCAGTCCGAGTTGGGCACCGGCAGGCACGGCCGAAAGCGCCAGAGTCAGAACCAGCGCCAACCCGCCCAATCCCGCGTATATTCCGGCCCTGCCGCGATCCATTCCTCATTCCCACATCAAAAATCGATGGCGCTCAAGGATGAAACGATGCCATCGGGACGTTTCATCCTTTCGGAAACGATATTTCGAATTGAGCATGCACGGCTTCTGCAACGAACTGACGGCAATGTTGCCCCGCCTGCGGCGCTTCGCGCGCGGCCTGACACAGAACGCGGCGGACGCCGACGACCTTTGCCAGGCGACCGTGGAACGAGCCCCGGCGGCGCGCGGCCAGTGGCAGGAAGGCTCGCGGCTCGATGCCTGGGTGTACCGGATCATGCGCAATCAATGGATCGACGAAACCAGAGCCCGCAGCCGCCGCGCGCGGACTTTCGTGCATGAGGACGAAGGCGCGAACGTGGGCGTAGCCGCCGATCGTGACGCGGAAAACCGTGTCGAGATCGGCAATGTCGATCGGGCGCTGGCACGTCTTCCCGCCGAGCAGCGGGAGGCTGTGGTGCTCGTGCTGGTCGAAGGTTTCGCCTACCGGGAAGCGGCCGAAATCATTGGGATTCCGCAAGGCACTCTGACCTCCCGCCTCGGCCGAGGACGCGAGGCTCTCTTGAAGGAACTTGGAGAAATCGCATGAGCGTGACCCCCGAAGAGCTCATGGCACTGGCCGACGGCGAACTCTCTCCCGAAGAGGCGGCCCGCGTGGAAGCGGCAGTCGCCGCCGATCCCATGCTTGCCCGGCGACTGGAGGCGGAGCGAAAATTGCGCACTGTGCTTCGCGGCCACCTCGATCCGGTCGCACGGCAGCCCGTGCCCGATCCCCTGACCGACCTGATCGCCCGCGCCGCGGCCGAGGATAGCGAGCGCGACATGACGGACAGACTAGCGGAAGATACCCGTCCGGTACCCGGCGAAGTCGTCGATCTGGCTGCGGCCCGCGTCCGGCGCGAAGAAGCGGAAAAGGCCCGCAAGCGTGCCGCGAAAGGCCCGCGCATCCCGGTCTTCGCGGATCGCCGCATGGCTTTCGCGATTGCCGCATCGCTGGTGCTCGGACTGATGCTCGGCACCCGCCTCCACGGCGAAGGTCCCGTCACGCAGACCCGCGCGGGCCTGGTCGCGTCGGGCTCACTCGCCCGAACGCTGGATCGCCAGTCCACTTCTGTGAGCGACACGGACGAACCGCGCATTCTCGCCAGCTTCAAGCGACAAGGCGGCGACTATTGCCGGGTCTTTGCCGGAACGGCTACGTCCGGCATTGCCTGCCGGCGGGACGGAACCTGGCTGCTCGAACGCACCATGCCGGGCACGGCGCGGCAGACCGGCGAATACAGGCAGGCCGGTTCGGGGCAGGCCGACCTGGTGGCCGCGGCGCAGGACATGATGCAAGGGGAGCCTCTCGACGCAGCCCAGGAGCGAGCAGCGATCGCCAGCGACTGGCACTAGGTCACATACCCATAAACAGGATTCCCAAAGCGTCAGCGATCTGATTCATTCTCCGAG
>NZ_BLJH01000011.1:0-164082 GCF_009811895.1 Novosphingobium sp. TCA1
AAGGACGGCGTGAATCATAACATGCTGGTATTGCTCAACAACTTTTGGATCAGGCTCTAATGCGAGCAATAATCAGCAGTAGGATCTTTTCGCCTACGCGCCAACAGATACGATAATGGTGACCGACGGGCCAGCATCCAAATCGATATGAGAGGCAGCGTCCATGAAAGCTAAATTCGGCGCGCAGGCTGTGCCGCGCCATTGAATATAGTGCATAGCCCGCTTGCCTGCCTCCAACTTAGCAAGGTATTCCGGTGTCGAAGATGGCGCTGCGACGTCGGTGGGGGCACGTGGAACTGAGTGCGTTAAAGAAGCAGCTTCAAGAACACTTTGGCGACGGCCTCGTTCTAGTTGTTGGATCCGGACTGTCCTGCGCAGAGGGCGTTCCCGGTATGGGGGCGCTTGGGCATCACCTCGTGACCCATATCCCGGCCAGCTTATCTCCGGACGACACCAAGCTCTGGGAGGATATCCATCCTCTCATCGAAACTGACGGGCTGGAAGCCGCATTGCTGAAGCATGCGCCCACCGCATCCCTTGAGGCCGCCATCGTACAGAGCACCGGCGATTTCATCGCGGCCGCGGAGGCAAGCATCATCGCCGAGGTCTTCAATAACACGAGGACGCTGAGGCTGACCAAGCTTGTCCCACACCTGCTGAAGCCAGGCACAGGCATACCGATCGTGACGACAAACTACGATCGTCTCGTGGAGTTGGCCTGCGAGGAAGCTGGGCTCGGCGTCGATACGATGTTTTGTGGCCATTTCGCAGCTCGCCTCGATCCCGAAGACAGCTACTGGAGCTTCTGCCGGCACGTGAAACTGGTGGGCAAAAACGTACGCTACAAATTCGCCTCAAAGGCCAATGTTTTCAAGCCTCATGGCAGCCTGGACTGGTATCATCGCGAGGGCAATCCAGTCCGTTATGCGGGAACATTGCCGCTGCCACGTCTTATCATCACGCCAGGGCTAAACAAATTCCGCAGCGGCTATGAGAGCCCGTTCGACAAGCATCGCGAAAAAGCGAACGACGCCATCGACAAAGCACGTCGATTCTTCATCATCGGCTACGGTTTCAACGATGATCATTTGGAAACCCATCTCACGCCACGAATCAAATCAGGCGTGAAGACAGTGATCCTTACCTATGCGCTGTCACCCAAGGCTCGAGGAATAGCGCTAGAAAACAAGAATGTGATCGCGGCGGAACGCCATGAGGAAAGCGGGGCCGCAGGCACGCGCTTCATCGTGGATGGAACGGAGATATTCCACCCTGGGATCGACTACTGGGACCTTGATGGATTTGTGAAGGGAGTTCTATCGGTATGACTGGCCCGGCGCTTGAGTTCACAGAGAACGATCAGATCGGGCGCGTAGCCGGTGTCGATACCAGTCGCGTGTCTATAGACGTGACCAATTCCGAAATGCTGACGCGCGTCGGAATCGGGCAGCTCATCGCCATCAAAGGAGCAACACAAGCGGAATTCTTGATCGGGATGACCGACCGGGTCACCCGCTCGCTACGCGAAGAGCTTCCCGATCCTGAAGGTGGCGAGTTCGGCGCGCTGACCGTCTCCCCCGCGGACCACATGCAGGCCTTCGTCATAGGCACCTATCGAACGGTCGATGGTGACAAGACCGACTCATTTAAGCGCGGCGCAGACAGTTTTCCGCAGATTGATCGGGATTGCTTCGTAATCGAAGGCGGCAATCTTCAGCGCTTCATGGGGATCTTGGGAGCCGGGTTCTCCGCAGAAGAACGGTTGAAGCTCGGCACTTTTGTTGCGGATCGCAGCGCCGAAGCGATCGCAAGTGGTGATCGCTTCTTCCAACGCCACGCCGCGATCCTCGGTAGCACCGGCTCCGGCAAGAGCTGGGCTGTAGCCCTCATCCTAGAGCGGGCGGCCAAGTTGAAATTCCCCAACATCGTAGTTTTTGACATGCACGGGGAATACGAACCACTTACGAACAAGGCCGGAGGCGGCTTCGCCCAGCGCTTCCGCATCGCTGGTCCTGGTGACCTCGCAGATCCCAAAGACGACGTGCTGTTCCTGCCTTATTGGCTTCTGAACCGTGATGAAATGCTGTCGATGATCTTAGATCGTAGCGATCAGAACGCGCCCAATCAGGCCTCCCGCTTCACGCTTCATGTCCGCGACCTCAAGGGTGCCACCCTGGATTCTTCAGGAAAAGCCAAGGTCAAAGAAACCTTTACGGTCGATTCGCCCATACCCTATGCCGTCAAGGATTTGGTGTCGCGGTTGAAAACCGACAACACCACAAAGGGGGTCGGTAAAACCGGGCCCGTCAAGGGAGAATGGGAAGATAAGCTAACTCGCTTCATCTCCCGGCTGGAAGCGAAGCTCGACGATCGCCGCTATGGCTTCATGTTCTCGCCACCCGCTGAGGCGCTAGAATATGGATGGCTCGCAAAACAAATCGTGAAACTGCTTCGGGCAGATTCTGGCAATGGCATTAAGATAATCGATTTCTCCGAGGTGCCTGCCGACGTTCTTCCTGTCGTTACCGGCACGCTTGCCCGCCTGCTCTACGACGTCCAGTTCTGGATGAGCGCAGAGTCGCGCACGCCAATCACCCTGCTGTGTGACGAAGCGCACCTCTATCTTCCGGTGAAGGATGATGCCGACGCCGTACAGCGGCAAGCGCTATGGTCGTTTGAGCGCATCGCCAAGGAAGGCCGAAAGTACGGTTTCTCGTTGCTTGTCGTGAGCCAGCGCCCCTCCGACGTGAGCCGCACTATCCTTTCCCAGTGCAACAACTTCCTCGCTCTCCGGCTAACGAACGACAGCGATCAGAATGTGATCAAACGCTTGATGCCTGACTCCCTTGTCGGCCTCACAGCGATGCTCCCGCTCCTCGACACCGGCGAAGCGCTCCTACTCGGCGATGCAGTCTTGCTCCCCACGCGGATTAAGCTCGATCAGCCGCAGGTGAAACCCGACAGCGCCACAAGGGACTTCTGGAAGGAATGGGGCACCCTACAACCCGACGAAAAGTTGCTTGAGGCAGCGGTCGAATGCCTTCGAAGCCAGGCGCGATCGAGCTGAATTATGCCCAGCCAGTCAACACAAGGCGATCTTCTGGCTCATAGCCTGTCATCACCAATGAAAATGGCAGACGTTGTTCTGCTGCCGAATGCAAATGATCCCATGATTACCGACGATTTGCTGTCTGCCGACATTGGCCGCTTTGAGGCAATCGTTGGGAATTCGGCTCAACGGCGACAGCCGCTGTGCTTCTCGACCGATGCCCCTCAGATTGCACGTTGGGCTGGCGACTATCTGGTAATGATTTCGCCCATCGCCACTGGGCTCATTGCAGCAGCCGGAACGTGGTTCGCATCCAAAGCAGGAAGGAAGGTTCGGTTAAGGGTGGGCGACGTTGAAGCGGAAGCGTCCACCATTGAGGAGGTGCAAGCACTCGTCGAGCGTGGCTTTGAGCTGAAGGCAAATTCGGCCACGACACCGTGAAGCTGAGTACGAGTTGACCAACCAAAGGTTGCAGCCAACACAACGTTATTGATCGGTCACCCACTTCTCGGGATGACCCTGCCGACCCCGCCAGCACGATGCCCTGCAATAGTCTGGTTCGTGTCTCACGCGAGTCAATGATCTGCAGTAGCAGCATCTCCGTCACGCTCGTTGGCGAATTCCACAGGCGGGACCGAAGGGCCCGTAGCTCCTCCTGAATCGTCACTAGCGTGCGTGATCCGCTCACCACACACTGTCGTAGCCATAGATATTGGGGTCAAACGCCCGCCAGCCCCATCATATAGGTGCAGCCTTCGGCGCCGAGGGCGTCGAGGTTTTGAGACAACCGCAAAAATGACTGGAGCATGGGGAGTGTATGCGCTACATTCTATCCCTACGAGGCTGTCTCATTTGCCGGGCTATCAGTGATCGGAGGGAGGCAGCGTGTGTATCAAATGCCCTTAACGGTCATTGAGGTCTGAAATGATGAAAATTACTGGGCGGAGCGCATGTACATACACACTGAGACAGAGAAACACTTATATTTATGCCTGCCAATAAATTGACGATTTCAGGAAAACCCCGGCGGGCTCGTCTCGCCGGGTTTCTTCTTGCCCGCGCGCCATTCATTTTTGCGTCATTCCGCGCTAAGGGCCGCGCCATGCAGAATGGCTGTGCTTCCCTGACCCCCTCCGGCGATAGCGCCGGCCGCGCGAATATATGCGTGGCGGCGCTCTATCAGTTCACCCGCTTCGCGGATTTCGCCGCGCTGCGCGCGCCGCTCCTGGCGCTCTGCGAGGAGGAGGGCATCAAGGGCACCCTGCTGCTCGCGGCGGAAGGCATCAACGGCACGATCGCCGGCAGCCATGAAGGCATCGGACGCGTGCTCGCCCATGTGCGGGCCCTGCCGGGCTGCGCCGATGTGGACGTGAAGCTCTCCGGCGCGGAAGACATGCCGTTCCACCGCATGAAAGTCCGCCTCAAGCGCGAGATCGTGACGATGGGCCAGCCCGACGTCGACCCGCTCTTGGTGGTCGGCACATATGTCGAGCCGCAGGACTGGAACGCGCTGATCTCCGATCCCGATACGATCGTGATCGATACCCGCAACGATTACGAAGTGGCAGTCGGTACGTTCGCGGGCGCGATCGACCCGCGCACCGCGACTTTCCGCGACTTTCCCGAGTGGTTCCGCACCGAGCGCGAGAAACTGCTGGCGGCACGGGGCGAGGGCGGCAAGGCGCCGAAAGTCGCGATGTTCTGCACCGGCGGGATTCGCTGCGAGAAGTCCACCGCCTTCCTCAAGCAGGAAGGCGTGGAGGACGTCTTCCACCTCAAGGGCGGCATCCTCAAGTATCTGGAGACGGTGCCCGAGGCAGAGAGCCTGTGGGAGGGCGAATGCTTCGTGTTCGACCAGCGCGTCACCATCGGTCATGGGCTGGTTCAGGGCAGCCATGCGCTGTGCCACGCCTGCCGCCGCCCGGTAAACGCCGAAGACCAGGCCTCGCCCCTCTACGAGGAAGGCGTCAGCTGCCCGGCCTGCCATCACGAACGCAGCGACGAGCAGCGCGCCTCCTACCGCGAACGTCACCGCCAGGAAGGGCTCGCCGCCGAGCGCGGCGAACTTCACGTCGGCGCCGTGCGCAAGCCGGAGAACCTCGCCGCGACCGATGACGACTGATCCGATCCTCTACAGCTTCCGCCGCTGCCCCTACGCGATGCGGGCAAGGCTGGCCCTGCTGGTGAGCGGCACGACATGCGCACTGCGCGAGGTGAAGCTCTCCGCCAAACCCGCAGACATGCTGGAAGCCTCGCCCAAGGGCACGGTGCCGGTTCTGGTACTGCCGGACGGCACGGTGATCGACCAGAGCCTCGACATCATGCGCTGGGCCTTGGAGCGCAGAGATCCCGAAAACTGGCTCGCCCGCGAAGACACGGCGCTCATCGCGGCCAACGACGGCCCGTTCAAGCACGACCTCGATCGCTACAAATACCCCGAACGCCACGGCACCGACGCCGCGGTTCATCGCAGCAACGGCTTGGTTTTCCTGCGCCAACTGGAGGAACGCCTGAACGATAACGATCAGCTCTGCGGCCCCACGCGCGGCCTGACCGATATGGCGATCATGCCCTTCATCCGCCAGTTCGCCGCCACCGACCCCAACTGGTTCGCCGCCCAGCCCCTTCCGCGCCTGCAACGCTGGCTGGACGCCCATCTGGCATCGCCCCTTTTCACAAAGACAATGCTCCGCCTGCCGCCGTGGCAACCCGGAGACGATCCGATACGCTTCGCCGAGGCGGATTGCTGAAGATTTGGAATGTAGGGGAAATGGTGCCGCTTACGTGACTCGAACACGTGACCCCATCATTACGAATGATGTGCTCTACCAACTGAGCTAAAGCGGCTTGCCTTGATCGGTTCGGGTTCAATACCATACCGGGGCAGGGGGCGCCTTTACCGAGCGGCGCGAGATCGCGCAAGGGGCTTTGCACCCACTCGCGAGGATCTTTTTTGGATTTCTTGTCCGTCATAAGCCGAAGCGGAGTTTGATCGCGCGATATCGCTCCAGCAGCAGCGCGGCGCGCTCGTCCGGCGTGACTTTCGCGGTCGTTGGCAGCAAGTGTTCCGGCAGGTCGGCAGCTTTCACCAGATGCGTGCGGAAAGTCGCGGGCTGCTGGCTCATCAGGTTGCGGTAGGTGAGGTTGCCGTCGGAGCAGCCTTGCGTGTCCAGCCAGTTGTGGAGGCCGGGGTCCTGGTGGGCGAGAATCAGGCGCACCACGCTGTCGTCGTCCACTTTCGTGCGGGCGGGGGTATAGCTGACCGGGCGGTGGAGGAAGTCCATCGATCCCATCAGCGCGCCGCCCATGCCGAACAGCCAGAAGCCGGGATGCCAGTCCATCTCGACGATCAGCGCTTCGTCCGGTTCGAGGTGCCAGACCATGTGCGCGGCCATGCGCCCGCGCTTGGCGTCGCTGGCGTCGTTGGCGGCCTTGTCCGCCGGGAACATGTTGAGGCTGGCGGGATCGCAGACGCCGCGCGAGGTGAGCCAGGCGTGTTCGGGCCAGTCGCGCATCAGGCCGGTGACGAAATTTCCGGCCCAGCCCATCGCTTCGGTCATCCGCGTGGGTGAGGGCAGTGGGCGGGGCGTGGCCATGCCGATCCGCTCGATCGAGAGCGTGGTGGGCGTTTCGCCGAAAGCGTCGAAGGCCTCCCGGATGAACAGCTTTCGTGATCCGGGTGTGGTGGGCAGCCAGTTCTTTTCCTGCGGAGGGCCGCCGATGATCACTTCGAAGCGGCCATCGGCATCGGCTTCGATCTGGTGACCGAACAGGTTGGCCTCTGGAATGTCGCCGAAGGGTTCGTGCAGGCTGGGCCAGTCGGTGCCGGGGATCTTGTCCGGGCGCGGGCCCTGGACTGTCACGTTCAGCCAGCGCGCGGTGCCGCGGCGGCCGCTGAGGCGGTAGACGTGATCGCCGGAAATCCATGCCTGCCGATAAGTGAAGTCGGCCAAGTCGCCGCCGAGTTTCATGGTCGGCGTGGTGAACCGGTGGATCTGCGGAAAAGCCGGATCGCGGGTTTCGAGGGCAAGGTCGAAGGCCTGCCCCAGATTCTGCGTCAGGAACCGGAAGGCATCGGCGCGCTGGAGCGGGTTGGCCGGATTGGCGTCCTTGAAGGCGGACATGCCGGCGTGCTTCAACTGTTCGCAGAACGTGTCCCACGCCGTCTTGAGTGCTGCGTCGTCGGTTCCATCGCCGAATGCCATCGTGTCAGGCTCCTAGCCGGGTGAGAATGTCGGAAAGCGTGTGGGCGGCGCGGGTGCAGGCTAGTTCGGCGCCCTCCGCCTCTATGCGCTGGCCGACCAGTTCGAGGTCGAACAGGCCGGTGTAGCCGAGATCCAGCACATCACGCAGGATCGCCTCCAGTGGCACCGCGCCGTCTCCGGGAACGGCGCGGCAGGGCGTGGTGCGGTCTCCGGGAACATGGTCGCTCACTTGCACGAGGCCGGCGAGGGGGAGGGCCTCGGCCAGCTTTTCGCGCAAGTCCGCCTCCACCCAGCAGGCGTGGAGATCGACGCAGAGGCCGATGCCCGCGAGCCGTGCGAGCCGCAGCGTATCGGGCAGCGTATGCGCGATGTGGATGTCCACCGTCAGCGGCGAGGCGTTCTCGACCAGTAGCGCGACGCCGCGGGCGGCGGCATGATCACGGCAAGGGGCGAGCAGTTCGGCGAAGCGCGTTGCCGCCTGTTCCCACGATAGTCTACCGCGCCCACCGGTGATGAGGTAGATCGATGGCGCGCCAAGCTCTGCGGCCATGTCGATCACTCGGATCAGATCGCGTGCGGCAATCCCGCTGTCTCGCTCAAGGTCGGGGTGGAGCGCGAAGGGATGGTTGATGCAGCCCACGGCGATCCGGCCATGCTGCACTGCCTCACGTGCACCATCTCGTTCGTTCGCCTGTAAGAGTCGCGGAGAAACCAGCGTGGCATGCTGCACCCCGATATCACAGCAAAACTGGAGGAAGGGGCCGGTCTCCCGGTCCACCATCGCCACTTGATGGAGGCTGACGCGCGGGTGCATCAGCGCTGTTCGATCTCTACGCCGAAGCGTTCCCGAAACGGCGCGAACTCTGCGTTCAGAGCATCGATGTCGTAACCGGCATCGACCAGCACTTGTGTCGAGTAGTGGAACTTGCCGTGGCGGTCGCCCTTGTTTTCCGCCAGATAGCGCTGCATTGCCGCTTCCGCTTCGGGCGTGAAGGGGCGGCCCGCGAAATTGTAGTAATCGCGGATCACGCCGATCGGATCGGCCACGAAGTCGCGATAGCGCACGTGGTGGATGCGCGGATCGTTCGCCAGCGGATGGGCCATCGTGTTGCCGATCGACCAGCGCACACGCTCCAGATGGGCGCGGGCTTCCTTCACCAGATCGATCTTGCCGACGATCCCGTCCATGATGTCCGCCATCATCATCGTCGAACTGGCCGCGACCATCACCGGATCGCGGTGGAGCCATACCAGCGAGGCGTCGGGATAGGCATCGAAGAAGGCGTCGAGCCGCGTGGTGTGAAAGCCCTTCAGCACCCAGTGGCGGCTGGGGCGGCTAAATTGCAGCGCCTGCAGCATGGCCTTGTGAATGCGGTACTGCGCAGGCGGATCGGTGGGCAGGCCGAAGGAGAGGTTCTGCATCGGCACGCGCCACCACGCCGTGGGGGTCATCACGCGAAAGTCGAAGGCCCAGGTGCGCTCGTCTTCGGGCAGACCTTGGCCCAGCATGTCGTTGTAGGGGTGGCAGAGCAGCCAGCGCGGCATCTTCACATTGATCTCGCGCCATTCGGCATCGGCGGTGGCGGTGCGGGGATCGGGGGCCTCCACCGTGCCCGGCGGCGGTGAGGGGTGCATGACCTCCCAGAACCGCAGCGCCCGCGCTCCGGGATCGACCGCGAGCAGCGCGTGCATCAGCGTCGTGCCCGAGCGGGGTTCGCCGCTAACGAACATGGGGCGGTCGATCGCTTCGTCGGCCAGCGGGAAGCGCTTGCGATCCTCGAAGAAGCGCAGGCGATCGGTCAGCAGCCAGAGCACGTTCTCCGCTGCCGCTGCGCGGCCTGCCGCGTCCATGGCGATGCCGTTGATGTGTTCCACCGCGAGGGCGAAGCGTTCGGGGAAGCCATCATCCGCCCAGTCGGAAACGCCGGTGATTTGCTGCGCTTCGAGAAGCAATTGCTGCGCGCTCAGGTCGGCCATGGTCAAGCCCCCACCAGACGGGCGATCTCGTCTTCGGTCTCGCGGACCTTGGCGGCGCTGGTGGCGGAGAACTTCATGCCGCCCATCGCGCCATATTCCATCAGCTTGTAGACGCGCATTCCGGCATCGGCGAAGCCCTTGATCTTGCGGGCGACCTCCTTCGGCGTGCCCACGGGCAGCACGTCGCGGATCGCCTGCGGGTCCATCTCGTCGCAGAATTTCAGCATTTTCTCGCGGCTGAGGCGCACGGGGTCGAAGTCCATGATGCCGCGCCAGTCCGTGCCCATCGGGTGTTCGTACCCGAACTGGGCAAGGTCCTTGGCGGTCATCATCAGGATGATCGATTTCACCATCGGCGCGCGCAGCATTTCGTCGATCTCGTCGGGCTCGCCGATCAGGCACATCTGGGTGAGAGCGGGGGTGAAGTGGCTCATGTCGCGCCCGGCGGCATCGCCCGCGTCGAGGATGACCTTCAGCTTCGCCGCATAGTCCTCCGGCGTCCACGAACCCGCCGGCCACCAGCCATCCGCCTCGCGCCCGGTGATGGACAGCATGCGGGGGCCTGCCGCGCCCAACCAGATCGGCGGCGCCTTGCCCTCGTAGAACTCGGTGTCCATCCGCGCATGGTGGAGGTGGAAGAACTGCCCTTCGAAATCGACCGGGCCGTCGGCATGCCACAGCAGCTTGATGACCTTGATCGATTCTTCCAGCCGCCCCACCGGCTTGTCGAAATCGAACCCGTAAGGAACCGTGTTTTCCAGCTCGCCCGAACCGAGGCCGAGGATGAAGCGGCCTTGCGACAAGTGGCTGATCGTCAGCGCCGTCTGCGCCAGCAGCGATGGATGGCGGCGCACGGTGTCGACCACGGTGGTCGCCAGCGGGGTGTTCTTCGTCAGCACTGCCGTCGCCGCCGCCACCGCCAGACCGTCGAGATGACGGTGCGGGCTGGGCGATGCTTTGGCGAGATCGGTGAATTCTGGCGTCCAGATCGAATCGGGCCAGAAGCTGACCATGTGATCGGGCAGCCAGATCGAGTGATAGCGGCCCGAATCGTAATCCTGCGCCATATCGATGCCGAGCGGTAGGGTGGTTCGCAGGAAGGCTGCGGGCTGCACATTCATAGGGCCATCCTCTCACGCAGCGTCCGCCGATCGTTGGGGTGATGGTTCGGCGCCGCTCGTTGTTTCTGGATGCGGTTGTGGGTTAGCCCTCGGCCGAGGCAAATTCCCATTTGGGGATCACGGAAATGCTGCAAGGGGAGGACGCGGCGCTCTTGGTGCCGCTGATCGAGGGACTGGTGGAAGACCCGCCCTGGCGGCGCTTCCTCGATGCCCTGCGCGCGCGGGTTGCGGCGGATTATGCCAGCCTCGTGTTCCGCCCCCTGCCGCTGGGCACGCCGGAGGCGCGGGTGATCCACCTCTATTCCGGCCAGCCCTCGCCCCCGCCGGTTTCGCGGCTCTATCGTGAGAGCCTCTACTTGCGCGATCCGATGCCCTATCACGCCATGCAGGAGGGGCGCAGCCACGCGCTGCACGAATTGCTGCGCTTCGGCGATCCGCGGCACGACGCCTATCTCGATCAATTGCTCGCGCCCTCCGGCATGAACCACATGCGCATGATCCGTTTCGCCGAGCCGGGCGGGGTGAATGGCTGGATCACGATCACCCGGCGCGACGACGAGTTCGCGGCGGATGTCGATGGCCTGCTCGAAGACCTGGCCCCCCATCTGCGCGCGGCGCTCGGCAGCTTCGTGGCGCTGGAGCGTGAGCGGATGGGCGCGGAGATCGAGCGCGAGGCCGTGCGGCGGATGAACTTCGGTTGGGTGACGCTCGACGGTGAGGGCAGGGTGCTCGATGCCGATCCGCTGGGCACGCGGATGCTGGCAGGCTCGACCGGACTCATGCGAACCCGCGATGGCCGGCTGAGCGCGCATGAAACGAAGCTGCGGCGGCAGCTTTCCGAAGCGATCGGGGAACTCGCGCGCGATCCCGATGCCCGGCCGCGTGCGCTGGTGCTGTGCCGGGAGCCGTGGCTGGACTTGCTGCTGGTCCCCTCCGGCCGGCGGATGGGGACGACGCGGGCGGCGCCGGCGGTGCTTTGCTACCTCCACGCCGATCACTGGTCTTCCGCCGACCGCTGCGGGCAGCTCGCTCAGCTGTTCGACCTTACTGCTAGCGAGGCGCGGCTGGCGCTGGCTCTCAGTCGCGGGCTGTCGATTGCCGAGGCGGGGCCGGAAGTTGGGCTGACGGTGGAATCGGCGCGGACCTATTCCAAGCGGATCTACGCCAAGACCGGGGCGCGGGGGCAGGCGGACTTGGTGCGGTTTATCCATCGCAGTGTGCTGGCGATTGCCTGAACCCATCTGATCATTTCGTCCAGTTGGATACATTCCCGCCACCTCGTGCAGGCGATTTGAACACTAGTTCAGCATTTCCCGTTGACTTCACCCTCGCCACGCTCCAGCCAATGGATACGAAAGCGGCCGCAAGGCGCCGCGCGGGTGAAGTGGAGAAGGCATGTCGGGCCAGCTTGCAGGAAAGGTCGCGCTCGTTACTGGCGCGTCGTCGGGGATCGGGGAGGCGGCGGCCTTGTGCCTTGCCGAAGCGGGCGCGACGGTGGTCGTCTGCGCGCGCCGGGCGGAGCGGCTCTCGGGGCTTGTGGAGCAGATCGAGGCGGCGGGCGGCAAGGCGCTGGCAATTCCGGGCGACATGACCGTGGAGGACGATGCGCGTGGGGCTGTGGCGCAGACCGTCGCGGCATTCGGGCGGATCGACATTCTGATCAACTCGGCCGGGATCATGGAAGCGGGCGGGATCGAGAACTGCGATACCGCGATCTATCGCCGGGTGATCGACATCAATCTGATGGGCACCGTCTACACCAGTGCCGCCGCCGTGCCGCACATGCTGGAGCAGGGCGGGGGCGATATCATCACCATCTCCTCGCTCGCGGGGCGCAAGGGCGGTCCGATGACCAGCGCCTATTCGGCCAGCAAGCACGCGGTCAACATGATGACTGACGGGATGCGGCAGGAACTGGGCGGCAAGAACATCCGCGTCACTACGCTGATGCCCGGCGCGACCGAGACCGAGGTGGCGGATTCGATTTCCGACCCGCAGTGGCGCACCGCGATCAAGGCCCATGTCAGCAAGGAAGGCGCGGTGAAGCCGCGCGATATCGGTGAGGCCATCGTCTTCATCCTCGCCATGCCGCGCCGGACGAACATCTCCGAAATTTCGATCCGTCCGACCATCGACACGAGCGCGTGAGGGGAACGATCATGGGAAGGCTTAAGGGAAAAGTCTGCATCGTCACCGGCGCGGGTTCGGGAATGGGCCGGGCGATGGCCGAACTGTTCCATGCCGAGGGCGCGCGGCTGGTGCTGGCCGATATCTCCGGCAAGCAGGACGAAGTGGCGGCATCGCTCGGCGGCGATACGGTCGGCGTGCAGTGCGACGTCTCCGACGAGGCGCAAGTACAGGCGATGATCGCTACGGCGGAGGACCGCTTCGGGCGGCTCGACGTGCTGTGCAACAATGCCGGGTTCGGCGGGCCGATGGCGCCGCTGCACACGCAGTCGCTGGAAACGTGGGATCGCGTCCACGCTACCAACTTGCGCGGCGCGTTTCTGGGCATGAAGTACGGCATTATCTCCATGCTCAAGACCGGCGGCGGGGCGATCGTGAATACGACTTCGGCCTCGGGCGTGATCGGCTGGAAGCACCATTCGGTCTACGGCGCGGCCAAGGCCGGGGTGAACCAGCTGACCAAGGTGGCGGCGCTCGACTATTCGGATCAGGGCATCCGGGTGAACGCCATCGCGCCGGGCACGATGTGGACAGGGCTGGTCGAAGCCTCCCGCACCCATGCCGAGCCGCCGGCCGAGTTCCCGGTGCTGGCGGGGATTCCGATGGGGCGCTGGGGACTGGCGAAGGATATCGCGCAGGCCGCGCTCTATCTGGCGAGCGACGAGGCGGCTTACGTGACCGGCGTGGTCCTGCCGGTGGACGGCGGCTATTCGATCGGCTTTTCGGGGATGGGGGCGGAGCGGCCGGGCATCGTCAGCGCCGGATAGAACTGCGCGGCTGGCGCTGCGGCGACCACCGGAACGAGTACTGAGGCGCGGCGCCGGTCCATCGCAGTTCGCCAGACCTCGGCGAGGAGGTCACCCCCTTGGCGATAATTTCCCCCCCGGGATTATCGCTCTGGGCGAAAATGGACCGGCGCCGCGATCCGGTCTGGGCCGGATCATGGAAAACCGAACAAAGCCGGCGGCAGTCGTCAGGGCTCCAGAAGCATAGGCTCCCGAGGATACTGGATCGGCCGCGAGGCCGGACTGCCGCCGAGTTAAGCGAAATCGCCTGCCGGGAAGGCCTGGCCGTGGGGTCGCGTCACGGGTCGGCCGGGTCTCGGCAGTGTCCGTGCCGGTTGCGTTGCCGCGGCCGATTCGAACAAGATCGTTATGTCAGCTTTCCGTCATGCCTGCCGTGAGGCAGATCACGCTTCATGACGAAAGGCCGCAGAGCGTTTGAACGCGCGTCCCGCCGATCTTGCCTGCCTTTCCCAAGCCGCCTAGCAACGCGCGCATGAATGCTCCCGAGATCGCGCAAGTAGACCCGTTCCACGCCATGGCCATCGGCCGCCTCGCCTATGAACTGGCGGGTGAGGGGCGCGATGTGATCCACATGGAATATGGCCAGCCCTCCACCGGGGCACCTGCCGCCGCGATCGCTGCCGCGCACAGGGTGCTCGACAGCGATCCGGGCGGCTACTGGGAAAGCACCGCGCTGCTCGAGCGCATCGCGCGGCATTACCGGGAAACTTACGGCGCGGAGGTCGATCGCGAACAGGTGATCCTGACGTGCGGCGCCTCTCCCGCTTTCGTGCTGGCGCTTTCCAGCCTTTTCGCGCCGGGTGCGCGGGTGGCGCTGGCCCGGCCGGGCTACGTCGCCTATCGCAATACGCTCAAGACCCTCTACCTCGAACCTGTCGAAATGGCCTGCGGCCCGGCCGAGCGCTATCAGGTCACCGCCGCCGCGCTGGACGCACTGGATCCGGCGCCGGACGGTCTGATCCTGGCCAGTCCCGCCAATCCCACCGGCACCGTGATCACGCCGGACGAACTGGCCGCCATCGCCGAAGTCTGCCGTCGCAAGAACATCCGGGTCGTTTCCGACGAGATCTACCACGGCCTCGTTTACGAGGGCGCGGCGCAGTCCACCTTGCAGCATCTGCCCGAAGCCGTGATCGTCAACAGCTTCTCCAAGTACTATTCCATGGCGGGCTGGCGGCTCGGGTGGCTGGTCGTGCCGCCCGAAGTGGTGGCACCGGCGCGGGCGCGGATGAACAACCTGTTCCTGACGCCTTCGGTGCTCGCCCAGCATGCCGGGCTGATCGCCATGGACGAAGTGGCGGAACTGGAAGGGCATGTGAAGAACTACGCCCGCAACCGCGAGTTGCTGCTGGCGGCGCTGCCCAGTCTCGGGCTCGACCGCATAGCCCCGCCGGACGGCGCGTTCTACCTCTATGCCGATATCGGGCACCTGACGAACGACAGCTTGGCCTTCTGCCAGCAATTGCTGCGCGATACCGGCGTGGCGACTGCGCCGGGCATCGACTTCGACCCGGTCGACGGTCACCGCTTCATCCGTTTCAGCTTTGCCGTTTCGACCGCGCTGGTGGAGGAAGCCATTGCGCGCATGGTGCCTTGGTTCGCCGCCAGAGTGTGAAGACCGGGCTTTGAGGGATCAGGAGGGGCAGACTCCGACCCTCGCGCCTCTTATCCGGCGTCTGTACCGTGTCTTGGTTTTAGCGGTTTCACCGACTATCGACACGGCGGTGTCCATCGTTTCGCCGTTTACCTTTCCGTGCAGATCGAAGCTGAGAGACCCCATTCCGATGCTGCAGGTCTTGCCGCCGGTCACTTTGCCCTTTCTCACGCGGATGGCCGAAAGCGTGCAGAGGCCTTCGTCTGACATGCCGATCGCGGCGCCGAGGAGCGCTTCAAGCGCCGTGTCCCGATATTCCGAGGCAATGCAGACGGTGTAGACCCTTCCGGGGAAGGGCTGAAAATTGCGATAGGGCGTCTCGCTGAAAGTGGCGGACTGATCGATCCGCCATAGGCCAGGTGCGACATGTGGCCGCCCTCCTGTTACTACGATCTCCGTGTCGGCGGGGTCCGGCGGAGCCGCAAGCACGATGGCGGCGGGACCGGCCGGTTGCTCCGGCGCGGAGGCCGCAGGATCCCATGGCGGCGGCCGGTAGGCAACGGAGGCGATCCGTTCGTCCAGACAGGCCTTGGCCGGAACGGGATCGCGAAAGCCGTCCCGGATGCAGGCATTGAGCACGGTGCAGACGAACCGGTCGATGTTGTCGTCGCCGCTGGAGATCACGGGATCGCAGCGTTTCATGTGCCTGCCCCAGAGCGCATAGTTCAGCCTGACCTTGCGGATCTTGCTGCCAAGCACGACGATATCCTCGCCCGAAGGAATGGCGGGGGATGAAGGGGCAGGGGCCTGTGCGAGGGAAACGGCTGAAGGTGCCGCGAAGGTCAGCGCTCCGGCAGCCAGGAAACGCGCTGCGCGATTTGCCGGGTGCCTCCCTCTCATGCTGCAAGGATATGCGGCTTCTTCAGGGCTGCAAGGGCTTTGCGGAGGTCCCGGCATCGGCCTTTCAGTGTTTTAACCGTAGGTCGGCGATGACGTCGCAAACATTGATCGCAGGGACGAAAGTAACGCGGTTGACCCGCGCGGCGGCCCGCCGCTTCCTTGTTGCAAGACAACGGGAGGGAAGCGATGGCGACGTTCGTGCTGGTCCATGGCGGCGGTCATGGCGGTTGGTGCTACAAGCCGGTGGCGCAATTGCTGCGCGGTATGGGGCATGAGGTCCACGCGCCTTCGCTGAGCGGCCTTGCCGACCGGGCACACCTGCTCAGCAGTGCCATCGATCTGGAGACGCATATCGATGACGTGGCGGGCCTCCTGGAATTCGAGGATCTGACGGAGGTCGTGCTGGTCGGTCACAGTTATGGCGGCATGGTCATCACCGGTGCGGCGGATCGCAAGCCGGGGCGGGTAGGCCACCGCGTCTATCTGGACGCGGCCTATCCGCGCGATGGCGAGTCTCTCTACGAGCATGCCTACGAACAGATTCACATGGCAAGACAGGGGTTGCAGGAAGTGGATGGCGTGTCCGTTGTCATGGCGCCGATGCCGGGCTTCGCGGCATTTTTCGGGGTAACCGATCCGCAGCTTGGTGCGTGGACCGATGCCAGGCTGACCGTGCAGCCGTGGAAATGCTTCGAGCAGAAGATCGTGCTGCAAAACGAATCCGCGATGAGGGCCATTCCCGAAAGCCATCTAATCTGCACTTCGACCATTCCCGGGCGCGATATGGCGCTTTTGCAATCCCGCTCGCAGGGGCGGGTGTGGGATATCGATACTGGCCATGACCTCATGCTGACCGAGCCCGCATGGGTGGCGGAGCGGTTGCATGCCATCGTTCAAACGTCTTGAACGGGTCGCCGAGACAATAAATTAAAGATAAGCTATTGAATTGTCGGATATGGCCGGAACAAGATTTAACCGCGAATAGCGTTTCACGATTGTTCGCGCCGCTGTAGCAAGCTGGGACGCGCCCCTTGTTCTGCTGGGTAGTGCGGATTGACAGTCCGCGCCGGTTGGGGACTTTGGCGCATATCAACCAGAAACACGGTGGCGAGTCCCTTGACCCAGATCGTATTCAGCAAGGAAGTATGGAGCGCGCGTCTGCGCGACTTCCTGCACGATTGCACGGGCAGCGCGCCCTCGGAAGAGCACGATCGCATTCGCGAGGCACTGCTGCTGTTCGTCGAAACGCCCGAACTTCGCGGCCGGGAAAGGCGCCCGTCCGGCGTGGATCCTATCCCTGTCGATCCGGCGGCGATCGAGGCCATGCTGGCCTGCGGGGCTACGGAGAGTGCGGTTCTGGCGCTGATCGGCCCGGACGATACTTTCATGCTGTCCCGCGGAATGAACGGCACGTGTCTGGCAACCCTGGTCATGGCCGACGGTTCCGAGGAAATGATCTGCGAGGCGGCCACGCTCTCCCTTGCCCTTCTGGCGGCCTATGTCTCGAAGCTCCTGACGGGCATGGAGCGCAAGGAAGACAAGGCACAGGTGACTTTGCCTTCGGGCGTCAGGCTGCACTGAGCGGCGAGGCTTTCGCAGGCCGGGCAATTCAATTCACCAATGCCGCTTCTATGGCGATGCGGATGGCGTCGGACGTGTGGTTCGCGCCCAGCTTGTTCAGCATGTTGGCGCGGTGGATTTCCACGGTGCGCGGGCTGATCGAGAGCCGTTCGCCGATGAGCCGGTTGGAAAGGCCGCTGGCGACGCCGCCCAGGACTTCGCGCTCGCGGCGTGTCAGGCGATCGATCCGGGCGCGGGCCATGACTTCGCGAAGCTTGCTGTTGCCGACATGCTCCGCTCGTTCGATGGCACGGGCCAGCGTGGCGTTCAGTTCATCGGCGGCGATGGGCCAGGCGATATAGTCGATCGCGCCGTCGAGAACGGCTTCGACGATGCGGTTCGCGCTGGGTTGCTCGCTGAAGGCGATGATCGGGAACCATTCGCCGTGATGTGCCATGTTGTCTATCAGATCGTCGATCGCGCCCGCCTCGTCGTGGATGAGGACCACGCCCGAACGCGGCCAGGCGCTGGACAGTTCGGTGATGTTCTCGAAAGGCTCGACGTGGATCTGTCCGGCCGAGAGGGCGTGACTGATCGCCGCGCGTCGTCGCAAGTCGTTGTCGATCAGGATGAGATTGGAAATCCGCTCCATACAGAATTCTCCCTCTTCGGCTTGTGCCTAGGGGGATATTCGCATGCGCGCCCCGATGCGCGCCCGACCTGCTCCGAAATCGAGCTATGCTTCGGATGTAACCCTGGAAGCGAGGGCTGGCGGGCGATTTCGGCAACCGAAACGGGAACAGTTGGCGCGACTTTTGATAGTGAGCGGCACCGGCCCACGCCCCCACCCGACCTCCCATTCAGTGTATCTTAGATGGGAGGTCGGGTGGGGGCGCCTGAAAGACCTAGGGGCCCGTGCCGCCAAAATCCGCTTGCGGCGGATTTTCAAACTTCTACCGATGCGCCAGCAGGGCCTGCCCGATCTCCGCGAAATCGGCGCGCAGGGCCTGCAGGCTGGGGGCGTCGAAGGTGACGGCGCTGTCCAGCACCGTGCGCCGTGCGGCATCGTAGAGCTGGTTGAGCGCGGCGGCGATCTCGCTAGAGCCGGAAACGCCCAGGTGCAGGGCGGTGATCGCGGTCAATGCGCGTGTCAGCGACCGGCTCTTGAGGCCGTTGTCGCCCTTGCGGTCGGCATGAATGGCCGTGCCGAGCGCGGCGACGAGATGTTCGTAGCACAGATGCACCAGCTCGGCCGGACCGGCGCCGCTCACCCGCGCGTCGAAATCCACCCGGCGGTATGCCTCGACCGGGGAAAGCTGGCGCCGCATCCTAGCTGCTCTTGTTCCACTGGGCGATCTGGTTCTGGAGCATCGTCAGCGTCGATTTCGAAATCCCGATGCGGGTTTCCGAAACCGTGAACTGGCCGGCGAGCCGTGCCCGCAGCTTCTCCTGCTGTTCAGCAAGCTCCGTCCGATCCTCGGCGATCTGCGAAAGCTGGCTGGTGTAGCGGCTGATCGAGCCGCCCAGCGTTCCCCCGTCGGTGGCGGAACTGGCGGCGCGGTAGATCTTGTCGTAGCTGGCGTAGACGCCGTAGAGCCCGTTGGTGAACATGGCGGCGACACCTTCGGGATCGGCCGCGAGGGCGGCGCCCACCCGCGCGGTGTCGAGCGCGAAAGTGCCGTCGCGCTGGGTCTTGAGGCCGAGGTCCGCCAGCGTTCGGGTCGCGCCAGTGGCATTCGGCATGATCGTGCTGCCCGCGAAACCCGAAAGCGCCCGCTTGAGGGCGCGCGTGCCGCTGTCCGCCGCCAGATCGCCGCCGATGGCGGTGGCGGCGTTCAGCGCGGCCATGACCTCGTTCAGCGCGTCGGTCAGATCCTGCATGGCCCCGGCGATCGAGGTTGCGGGGTCGGAGAAACCCACCGTGGTCGGCGCGCCGGGGGTGGCGGCCTTGAGTTGCAGCTTCACGCCGGGGATCGTGTCGGTGACGGTGTTCGACTTTGCGGTCATCGACAGGCCGTCGATCTTGAAAGCGGCGTCCTTCGCGCTTGCCAGCAATTGACCGCCGTTCGATGACGCGGGGGACCATGCCAAGTCCGAGAGGCCGGGGCTGGCTTCCAGCACGAAGCCGTTGGCCGCGCCCTCCTGTCCCTTGAGCACGAGACGGGCGCCGTCGACGGTTTGGGCGACATAGGCGCTGACCCCGGCGTTCGCAGCGTTGATCGCCTTCGCCGCGTCCGCCAGTGTCGCCCCGGCCGCGATCGTCACGTTGACGGGGGGATGGGCGGCATCCTCGGCGAAATCGCTCCCCGCGATAGTCCCGAAGCGCAAGGTCAGTGTTCCTGCGCCCACCGCCGAATTCGAGGCGGCGAAGGCCTTGCCGGCAAGTTGTTGTCCGCTCGCAAGCTGGGTCACTTCCAGCGAATAGGTGCCCTTGGGCGTGGTGGTGCCCGTCAACGTGCCCGCAGCGACCGCGCCGTTGGCGACATTGGGACTGCGCGACAGGTCGCCGGAGCGCACCAGCGTGCCGAGCGAGGTGTTCAGCGACAGCATCATCGACTTGATGTTCGATGCGGCCGAAATCTGCGCGGAGAGCTTGTCGGATCGCGCGGTCAGCCGGTCATTGCGGCTTGCGAACTGCGCGGCGGCGAGATTGTTCGCCAGGGCGGCCATGTCCACGCCGCTGCCGCCGCCGAGCGCGGTTACCAGCGAGGACGTGGTCTGCGAGGTGGAGGTGGGGGAAATAGCCATGCGGGGAAGAACGGCGGCTGCGAATTCTTGTTAAGGGCTGGTCTGCCGGGGATCGAGGCGGCCATCCGCGTCGAACCGGACGGTTATTGGCACGGAGACTTCGGGAGGGTGGCGGTTCTCCCCGCGTTTCAGGGCCAGCACGAAAGCCAGGATGGCGGCGACGGCGGCATAGTGGTCCTCGCGGATCATCTGTTTTTCGCGCGTGGTGAAGTAGACCGACCGGGCGAGTGCGGGATAGCGCAGCACCGGCACGGCAAACTCTGCCGCCATTTCGCGCATGGCCAGCGCCCGCTCGCCCCGCCCCTTGGCGATCACGACGGGGGCGGGCGCTTTCGCGGGATCGTAGGCCAGCGCCACCGCAAAGTGTGCGGGATTGGCGACGATGAACTGCGCTTCCTTCATGGCGGGCAGGAGGCCGCCCATGGCGATCCTGCGCTGACGTTCCCGGATTGCGGCTTTCTTCTCGGGAGAGCCCTCGCTTTCCTTTGCCTCTTCCCGCACGTCCTGAAGGGTCATCTTCAGGCGCAGCATGCGCCGCACCAGTTGCACCGGCAGATCGACCAGCGCGATGGAGAACAGTCCTGCCGAGAGCCAGAACAGCAGCCGGACAAGCGCATTCCAGGCATAGGCGAGTTCCCCGAAAAGGTTGCCGCGCCCCAGCCTTGCCAGGCTTTCCAGGTAGTCTTCCGCCCAGATCCAGGCGATCGTGCCCAGCAGGGCGACTTTGGCGATTCCCTTGGTCATCTCGATCAGGCCGGTCGGGCCGAACATGCGCTTGAGGCCGGAGACCGGGTTGATCCGTGAGGCCTTGGGCGCGAGGTTGCCGCCGACCCACCGCCCTTCGCCGAAGCCGAGCTGGGACAGGAGCGAGGCCAGGATGACGATCGCCCCCAGCAGGAGCAGCGGCGGCAGTACGGCGAGAAGCGCGCCCATCAGCGCTGCGCCGGGGGTAAAATCGTCCAGCGCCGTCCTGTTCCATGTGAAACCCGCGCGCAGGACTGCGGCTAGCAGGTCCAGCATCCATGGCCCCGCCGCCATGAGCCAGACCGCGCCGATTGCCACCGCGGCGGCAGTCGCCAGTTCGCGGGAGCGGATGACGTCGCCGCGTTTCGCCGCCTCGCGCTTGCGCTTTTCGGAAGGGGCGAAGCTCTTCTCGCCTTCCTGTTCGCTCATGGTGCCAGAAGCTCGGCTACCTGGGCGATGGCATCGGCGGAGAGCCGCACCACCACGTCGGTCAGCACTGGCGCGCCCACGAGCAGCGCAGCGATTCCGCCAAGCACGCCTGCCGGAAGCCCCAGCGAGAACAAGTTGAGCGAAGGCGCCGAGCGGCCCAGCACGCCGGTCACGATCTGCACCACCAGCAGGATCAGGCAGGCCGGGAGCGCGATGGTCACAGCGACCGCGAACATCCGTGCCGCGAACCCGGCGATCAGGGCGAAGCGCTCCGCACCCAGCCAGGTCTGTCCCGGCGGCAGGGCGCGGTAGCTTTCCACGATGAGGGCGAACCATTGCAGATGCGCGCCGTGTGCAAGGAACACCAGCGACAGCACCACGGCGAAATACTGGCCCAGTGCGGGCGATTGCGCCCCGGAACCGGGATCGACGGCAGTGGCGAGGCTCATGCCCATCGACCCGCCCACCAGCTCGGCGGCTAGGATCGGTGCGGCGAAGGAGAGTTGCAGCGCGAAGCCTAGTGCCAGCCCGACGAGGATCTCCCCCATGACCGCCATCATGCCCGCCACCGAAAACAGCACTGGGGGAGCCATTACCGGCGTCCATGCGCAGACCAGCACGGCAAGGGCGCCTGCACCGATCACCCGCACTTGCGGCGGCACTCCGGCAATGCCGAAAAGCGGGGCGGCCACCAGCGCGGCGCCGATCCGCGTCATCACGAAGAGGAGCCGCCAGAATTCCGCCTCCAGCGCGCCGAAGCCGAAATCGAGTTGGATCACGGCGCGGCCTGTCCACTTTGTCCGGCCTGTCCGCTCTGTCCGATAAGAGCGATCCGGGTGAAGACGTCCTGCGCGAATTCTCCCACCAGAGCCATCATCGCGCTGCCGAACAGGACCAGCACCAGGGCCGTCACCGCGAGCTTGGGCACGAATGTCAGCGTCTGCTCGTTCACCGAAGTGGCTGCCTGCACCACGCCTACCGCAAGGCCCACCGCCAGCGAGGCGATCAGCACCGGCGCGGCAACGAGCGCGGTGGTCCAGAGCATCCGGTCGGCCAGCGCGAGCAGGGGGGTGATATCCTCCATCAGTTGAAGCTCGCCGCCAGCGACCCCATCAGCAGTGACCATCCGTCCACCATGACGAAGAGCAGCAGCTTGAACGGTAGCGAGACCACCATTGGGCTCATCATCATCATGCCCAGGCTCATCAGCACCGAGGAGACGACGAGGTCGATCACCAGAAACGGCAGGAACAGCATGAAGCCGATCTGGAACGCGGTCTTGAGCTCGCTGGTGACGAAGGCGGGGAGCAGGATCGAGAAAGGGACTTCCGCACTATTCCTGAAGCGGAGCGGGCCGTCCTGGGCACCGTTTCCGGTGGCCATCTGCGCGAACATCGCGAGATCGCGTTCTCGGGTCTGGCGGATCATGAAGGCGTGGAATTCGCGCGCGCCTGCGGCAATGCCCTGTTCGGCATCGATCCGGCCCGCCGCATAAGGGGCAATGGCGCTGGCGTTCACGCGTTCGAGAGTCGGCGTCATGACGAAAAGCGAAAGGAACAGCGCCAGCCCGATCAGCACCTGGTTGGGTGGCGACTGCTGGAGGCCCAGCGCCTGCCGCAGGATGGCCAGAACCACCAGGATGCGGGTGAAACTGGTCATCATCAGGATCAGGCTGGGCAGGATCGTCAGCAGCCCCATGACCAGCAGGAGTTGCAGCGACAGGCTGAGGCCTGTTCCGCCCCCGGCCCCTGCACCAGATAACGAGCCGAGCGCCCGGTCGAGCGCGCCGGGGATTGCTGTCTGGGCCTGCGCGGCGCCGGGCAGGAACGCCGCGAGCACCAGACAGGAGGCGAAGTGGCCCCTCACGGCTCGGGGCTTTCCCTGCGGGCAGGGGCCTCGGCCAGCCGGGTGAGGCCCTGCCGGGTCGCCGCCACGAGGATTTCCCGGTCGTGGAAGGCGATCACCGCCAGCCGCTGGGTGGGGGAAAGCATCAGGGTCTCGACCACGCGCAGCGAACCACTACCGGGGCCGCGCCCCGCCCGTTCCTGGATCCGCCGCGTCGCCAGCAGGCAGCCCCATGCCAGCAGGCCGACCAGTGGCAGCAGCACCAGCAGCTTGAGCAGATACCACAGCATCAGGGCCGGGTGTCCTCGCCATCGGGCAGGGCGGGGGACAGCGCGTCCTCCGCCGCGTCCCCCTCCATCCCGGCGATCTCCACGATCCGCAGCCCGAACCGGCCGTTGTGGGAGACGACTTCCCCGCGCGCGATCGCCTTGCCGTTGACCAGCACGTCGAGCAATTCGTCGGTCATCCGGTCGAGCACCACCAGGCTTTCCGGCCCGAGCGAGAGCACGTCCTTCAGCTTCATCTGGGTGCGGCCCAGTTCCACGGTCAGGCACACGTCGACATCGCGAAGAAAGTCGAGGCCGCGGGGATGGATGCTCATCTTCGGTCGGTTTCCTGATCTGGCACGAGGGTTCGAAAAGCGTGGGAGGATGTTTGGAGGAGTGGGCCGGTGCCGCTCAAATCCGCGCCTCGCGGATTTCCAAACAGACTCTCAGAATGCATGGGTGAGCTGGACCGCGACGCGGTCGTCGATCTCGCCGATGGTGCCGGTGGCGAGGGTTTTTCCGCCGATTTGCAGGGGTACGCTGCGCGCCACGGCGACGGGCAGGACGTCGCCCGGTCGCAAGGCGGAAAGGCGCGTCATGCCGAGGCGCATGTCCACCAGCACGGCGGTCACTTCCAGCGGCATCGAAGCGAAGGGCTCTCCGGTCGGGCCGGGCGTGGCAAGGCGGCCCTGCCGCACGGGCGCATGGTGCTGCGAAGCCATGGCGGCGGTCAGGGTATCGATCGGCAGGGCCAGCGTGAGTGACCAGGAAGGGAAATCCACCTCTTCGATCTCCAGCGACAGGAGCAGCAACTGGGTGTCGGGCGGAAAAGGATCGAGCTGGCGCAGGCTGGTGTCGCGTCGCAGCGGGTGGACGCGGTGATCGTCACCGGGACCCAGCGCGAATGTCAGCGCATCGGCGAGGCATCTTTCGAGACGGGCGAGCAGCAGTTCGGCGGAGAGCGGGAAAGCGTCCGGCGCCGGTTCGGGCACCTCGCCGGGGCCGCCGAAAGCGCGGTCGACCAGCCGGAAAACGGGCGCGGAGTCGAAACTGGCCAGCAGCGGCAAGTCCGAAGCGCCCATGCCCATCAGGCAATGGGAGGCCAGCCCCTCGGCCGTGTCCCGGAGCGCAGCGAACGCGGCGTCCTTCGGTATGCCCGAACGGACAGAAGGGACTTCGTCGCCCGAAAGCCGGGCAAGGCCCAGGGCCAACCCTCGCGCGAGCCGTTCTCCGATCAGGGCAAGCGCGGGCTTCGGATCGGCAAGCGCGGAATCGCCAGCCACGAGTTCGCGGCAGTGGCTGGCGGCGGGGCGGGCGTGCGGCGGGGTCATCATCGCCTCACTGGATGATGAAAGTGCGGAAATAGACGCCATCCACGCCCCCGAACCCTTCCTTGCGCAGCAGCACCGCGTTGATCGCGGCGGTCATCCGCTTTTCCAGCCGGTCCTTGCCTGCGATCGTGTAGACATCGTTCTCCGGCGTATCGGCCAGGATTTCGAGCAGGGCGGAGCGGATCGCCAGTTCGTGCTTCTTCATCCATATCAGCACCCGCCCGTCGCGCCGGGTGGAGCAGGCCAGACTGAGCTGGACCAGAGCGTCGGAATCCTTGAGGTTGGAGGTGAAATCGTCGCTGAACGTGAAATAGGCGGTGCGATAGGGATCGCCGCCTTCTCCTTCCACTTCGGGCGCTGCGCCTTCCTCTCCCTCGCCTTCGGCCTTGGGCATATAGGGGTCATCCTCGCCCTTGCGGATCAGCTTGGGCTGGTTATCCTCCCGGCTTTCGGCATGGCCGCCGCCGATGGTGCCGCTCATCACCAGGGCAAGCACGCCTCCGCCGCCAGCCACCAGCATGCCCAGCGCGACCAGCAGCAGCCCGAGCTTGCTCTTGCCCTTTCCCGAGGCCCCGTCGCCCGTGGCGGCATTGCCGTCCTGCGCAGCCTTTACGTTCATGCTTGGTGCCCCCTGGCTTTCGGATCAGGCGTAGATGTCGCTCGGCCCATGGTCGGCGGTATGGGCGCGGCTGGGGAGGTCGGGGTCGCCCTGCCGATCCTGCGCCCGTCCCTCGCGGCTGGAACCGGGCTGACCTGCGCCACCGCCCCCGTTCCCGGAAGCCTGCCGCTCGGCATTGCCGCGCATGTCCGGTTGGGGCTGGCCTGATGGCTGGGGACCCTCGCGCGGCACATCGCCGTTCGATGCGCCATGGGCGAGAGCCACGGCCAGGGCGGTCTGTACCGAGCCGCCGAAGCCCGGCGCGGTACTGGCCATGGTCACGGCAAGGCCTCCCTCCTCATGACGGAATTCCAGCGAGACCTGCCCGAATTGCGCATGGCGCAGCGCCGTGCGCACGACTGGCGGGGCTACCGCGTCACGGGCTTCGGAAAGACGATCGACGAGCGCGGCGAAGTCCTGCGGTGCCTGTGGGGAAGCGGTCGTTTGCGATGGAACGGCTGCAAGCGGCGTGGTGATCTGCGCATGGAGTGGCGGCGATGCAGCGGGCAGGTCCTGACCCGTCAATATCGGCTTCGGTGCATCGCCGGATGGGGTGGCCGTGGCTGATGCAAGCGGCGTAGCGAGCGTTTGCGTGGTGGTCACCCGATGAGGTGAGTCTGGCGATGCGGGGGTAGCGATCTCCTGCGCGGGATTGCCAAGGGCCTGAGGTGCCGGTCCTGAAGGGATCGGAGTGCGATTTGTCAGCGCGGCGTGGACAGGGAGGAGATCCTGCGTACCGGCCCGGCGGGTGTCGGCGCCGGTGTTCGGGCCGATATCCGCTTCGACGGGGGCAGGGGCCAAGGGAAGTGCAACCGGAGCAAAGGTCAATTGGTCCGTATCGATCGTGGCTGCCGGAATGGGCTGCGTCACGGGTGCCGAAATCGCGGCAGGTGGGGGCAGAACGGCAGGGCGCCCAGGCAGCGTCTTCGCAATCGGAGGGTCGCCTTGTGCGACCTCGGCAGCAGCGACTTGTGGTGGAGGGGCGGGAGGCAAGAGCGGCGCCGCAAGGAGAGAGAGGTCCGGCAGCAGTGCAGGCAGGATCGGCGCGGGCTGTTCGTCAGGCGCCAATTCTTCCAGATCTTCGGTCGCGTCGACAGGCCCATCCGGCAGGATCTTGCCGGTCAGCTTGCCGACAATGCCGCTGGATGGAACGGTTGCCGGATCGACATCTTCGCCTGCCTCGAGGACGGGCTCGAGGAAAACTTCTCCGCCCATCAGCTGAAGCAGGGCAGCAAATCCTTCGTTTTCAGCCATTTCCGGAAAGGCCATGCTCCCGGTGGCCGCGATGTCGCTGCCCGGTGTGGGAATGCGCGCAGGCGTGGGGGCGGAAAACTGGATCATGCCTTGCGGCTCCTCGTTTCGGGCGAGCGGATCGTTCGCGGATTGCTATTCAAGACCCGTGCCAGACGGCTTTCGGCTCCCCAGCGCGGGGACGGTGCGGGCCCTGGCGATTGTGCGCTCCTGAAGCGCGGCGCGTTCCTCGGTGGCGGCGCGGCGGCGTTCGGCTTCGGCAAGAAGCAGTTGCTTGGCATCGGCAATGGACTGCGCGCGCAGGGCGTCGCCCTGGGTGGCCTGGCGAATGGTCTGAAGCCCGCCGACGAAGCGCCCCACCTGATGCAAAGCGCCGCCGTCGGTCATTTCGCGGCGGGTCGCATAGTCGTCGGCCATGCGGCGGGTCCGTTCGGAAAGATCGCGCAGGCGGGAGAGGGTGCTTTCCGCCTGCGCCGCCTCGATCGCGGCAGTCTGCCGGGCAATGGCGCGGATCTTTTCGAGGCGGCGCAGCCGCATGAGCCGCCTGCGATCCTCGTTCATCGTTCGGCGCCCAGCAGGGCCGCAAGCTGCGCGGCGCTTTCATCGAGCGGTACGATTTCGCGCTGGGGCTGGCCGAGAAAGCCGGTCAATTGGTCGTGCATGGCGATGGCCCGGTCCAGCTGAGGGTCGGCCCCGGCGCGATAGGCGCCCATCAGCACGAGGTCGCGATTGGTCTCGTAGCTGGCGATAAGCGCGCGGAACTGTCGGGCAAGCTGCTGGTGGTCCTGCGGGACGATATCGTTCATCACCCGGCTGAGCGAGGCCGCGATGTCCACCGCCGGATATTGCCCGCGCTGTGCAAGATCGCGCGACAGCACGATGTGGCCGTCGAGGATCGAACGGGCCGTGTCCACCACCGGGTCGTCCTGGTTGTCGCCGTCCGCCAGCACCGTGTAGAGCCCGGTGACCGAGCCGCCCGATGCCGCGGAATTGCCCGCGCGCTCGACCAGTTTGGTGATAGTCGCCAGGGCGGAAGGCGGATAGCCGCGCGCCGCGCCGGGCTCCCCCAGCAACAGGCCGATCTCGCGCGCGGCGTGGGCGACGCGGGTGAGGCTGTCCATGATCAGCAGGACCTGCCTGCCCCTTGCGCGAAAATGCTCGGCCATGGCGGTGGCCAGCATGGCGCCGCGCAGGCGCAGGTTTGGCGCATGATCGGCGGGTACGGCGATCACCACGGTCTTGTCCCGCTTTTCGGCCTGCATGTGCCGCTCGACGAAGTCCGAGACCTCGCGCGCACGCTCGCCGATCAGGCCGACGATCACCACCTCGGCGCTGGCCCCGCGCGCGATCATGTCGATCAGCACCGACTTGCCGACGCCCGAGCCTGCCATCACGCCGATGCGCTGGCCGACCCCGAACGTGGTGAGGGCATTGAGCGCGCGCACGCCGGTATCGAAAGGCAGGCGCACCGGGCTGCGGTCCAGCGCGGAAGTCCGCACGCCGCCCGCGGGCCATTCGAGGCGGCTGTGGATCGCAAAGCCGCCGTCTATGGGAAGCGCCTCGCCGTCCACTGCGCGGCCCAGGAACGGATCGCCTACCGGCAGCAGGCCGGGGCGCCCTTCCGCCCAGACCCGGGCGCCCGGACGCAGCAGGATCATGTCGCCGAGCAGCATCATCATCGTCCGCCCGTTGCGAAAGCCGATCACTTCGGCGGCCAGCGACTTGCCCGGTGCATGGGAGACGCGGCACATCGCACCGACCGGAACGGAAAGCCCGCTCACTTCCAGCAGCCCCCCGTCGCAGGCGGCGACGAGGCCGAAGCGGCGGGGCGAGAGGTCGAGCGGCTGGGCACCGAGATCGGCCAGGATCGGTTTCCAGAGCTTCAGCAAGAGGAGACTGCCCCGGTCAGCATCGCTGGAGCGCCTCGGCAATGGCGCGGCGCCAGTTGGCGGGGCCGTCCTCCACCCCGCCGGTCGCGGTTTCGATGCGGACCGTGCCGCGTTCGAGCGTGGCGTCGGGCTGTACCTGCCATTCGGCGGAGAGTCGGGGGGAAACAAGCCGGAGGTCATCGGGGTGAAGCCGGACCAGCCTTTCGTCCTCGGCGCGCTTCAGCATGGCGACGGCCACGGAGATGCGGCGCAGCAGGGCGTCGGGCTCTATCGCCAGCGGGGCTATGGCAGATTCGCACAAGGCCGAGACGGTATCGCGCAGGCGCAGGCGCAGTTCCTCTTCGAGCGCCGCGTCGAGCCGTTCGAAGGCCAGCGAAAGGCCGGTCCGTGCGGCGGCTTCCGCATCGGCGCGGATCTGCGCTTCGCGGGAGGCCTGTTCGTGGCCCATGGCGAACCCGTGGTTGAAGGCCTCGGCGACGGGGTCGGTGCTGTCGGGTTGGTCATTGGGCGGCGGCGGTGCGGGATCGGCGGCCGGAGCGGGCGTCATGTCTCCGGCGAAGCGGGCGTCCGGCTGGAATGCGGAAGGGCGGGACAGGCTTTCGGGTAGCCGCCTGCCGGTCTGGTCGGGGGGGCGTTCGCCTTCCGCGTTCCGGCGCGAGAAACCGAGGTCAGACATAGTCGTCGTCTCCCGATCCGAAAGCGATCGTGCCGTCGGCGGCCAGGCGGCGCGCTATCGTTACGACTTCCTTCTGCGCCGCGACCACATCGGCAAGGCGTGTCCGCCCCCGCGCGGCGATCTCGTCCTTCACGCCGTCGGCGGCGCGGCTGGACATGGCGCGGAAGAACACCTCGCGGTCCGCCTCGTCCACGCCCTTGAGCGCATCGATCAGGGTATCGTTGGGGACATCGCGCAGCAGGGAGCCCATCGCCTTGGGATCGAGCACGAAGAGATGTTCGAACTTGAACATCTCGTCCTCGATCTGCCGCGCCAGCACCTTGTCGCGGCGGCTCAGCTCACCCAGGACGCGCTTCTCCACGACTTTGCCGACGCCGTTGATGATCTCCGCCGCCTCGCGCGCGCCGCCGATCGAGAGCGGGCGGTGGCCGTGATGCTCGGCAATGCGGCGGGCCAGCAGGTCCTCCAGCATGAGGATGGCCTGGGGCGAGACCGGGCCGAGCGTAGCGATCCGGTGGACGATGCCGGGCTGGTCCTCGGCAGGAAGCGCGTGGAGCACGGCCGCCGCCACTTCGGGCGCGAGCTGTACCAGCAGCACGGCAATGGCCTGTGGATGCTCGCCGCGTACCAGCGGCGCGAGCGAATCCGGGGTGAGCCAGCGCGCGAGTTCGAGCGCGGGATGCTGGGGCGCGGCAGGCAGGATGCGGCGCATCATGTTGTCCGCCTTCACCTCACCCACGGCGCGGGCGAACATGCCGCGCACCTGCCCCGCCCGGTCGTGCGCGACCAGACCGAGCGTCTCGGTCCGCGCGACGAAACCGGCGATGGCCCCGGCGATCAGGTCTGGCCCGATTTCCCCCAGCGCGCACATCCTTTCGCCGAGACGGTGCAGCTCTTCCGGCTCCAGTTCCGCCAGGATGCGGCTGGTCTGCTCCTCATCGAGCAGCATCATCATGATCGCGGCGTTCTCCCCGGAAGTAAGCGGGGCGGTGAGGGGGGCGGGCGTTTCGCTCATCAGGCGGCCCTCGCCCCATTGGCCCTCGCCTCGTTTGCCTCATCGCCGGGCAACGGGTCGTTGATCATCTGGCGAAGCGCGGCGACGGCGCTGTCGGGCTGTTCCGACACCAGGCGTTGCGCCAGGTTGACCTGCCGCGAGAGCAGGTCGGCGCGTTGCAGATCGATGTCGAGACCGTCGGCGCCGGGGATCTCGGGGCGATGCGGCAGGGCACCCGCCAGCGCTGCGGTCGCGGCCGGGTCGTCGAGCGCACGTTCAAGGGCAAGGCGGACGGCGTCTCCGTCCCCGGCTTCCTCTATGACGTCGCCTTTCGCCTTGCGGCGTTTGCGGCCGGGGGCCTTGTTGCCTTGCGCAGCGTCGCCCCGCACGGCTGCGATGAGCGGGCGGATGCCGAGCATCAGCACCATCAGCACGGCCAGCAGGGCGGCGCCGTTGCGCACGATCATGGCGAACCATGGCGTTTCGTAGAAGCGAAGGGCGCTGTCGCTGGCCGGTGGGAACTTGCGGACGATCACCTTGACCTGATCGCCGCGCTGCGGGTCCGCGCCGACGGCCGCGCTTACCAGTGCCTCTATGTCCTGAACCTCCCGCGCGCCTTTCACGGCGTCCGACTTGATCGCCACGGCCACGGAAATGCGCTTGATCCCGCCGGGGCGGGTATTGGCCACCGAGACCTGACGGCCCAGTTCGTAAGTGCGGCTGGACGAGGATTCGCCGTTTGTCGGGCCGGTCGATGATGCCGATGCAGGCGTTTCCTGCGGCGGGCCGGGGCGGGGCTGTGCGGCAGGCGGCGGTGTGTTCGAGAGGACGCCCGGTACGCCCACAGCGGGAGGCGTGCCGGTGGATTGCGATTGTTCCTGCGTCTCGCTGCGCACTACGCCGTCCTTGTCGTAGCTTTCGCGCGCGGACGTCACGTCGTCCATGTCGAGCGCGACTTGCGCCTGGGTCGTGAAATTGTCAGGGCCGAGCACCGGGGTGAGCAGGCCGGAGACCTGATCGCGGATCTTCGCCTCCAGACGCGATTGCAGGTTCATGCCATCGGCGTCGGCACCGCTGTCCTGCGACAGCAGGCGCCCGTGCTGGTCCACCACTTTTACGGCATCGCTGGCAAGACCCGGTACCGATCCGGCAACGAGATTGACCACGGCCATGACCTGCCCCTCGGAAAGCTGGCGTCCAGCCTTGAGCCTGACCATGACCGAGGCGGTGGGCGGAACGTTCTCGCGCACGAAGACCGACTTTTCGCCTTCGGCGATATGAACCCGGACGGCTTCGACGCCGTCGATCTCGGCAATGGTCGCTTGCAGGTCGTGCTCGCGGGCGGAGCGCAGGCGTTCGCCTTCCAGCGTGCGGCTGGCGCCCATCGGCAGCTTGTCCAGCATCTGGTCGCCGCTTTCAGGTGCGGCGAGGGCGCCGTCGGAGGCGACCAGCATGCGGGCCTTGTAGAAGTCTCCCTCTCCCACCGTGAGCGCGCCCGTGCCGCTGTCGATCCGGTAACCGATGCCCGCCTGATCGAGCGCGGCGACCACGCCGGCGCGGTCGGCATCGTCGAGCTGTCCGTAAAGCACCCGCTGCGGCGAAGGGGCCAGCGTGGCCCATGCCAGCAGTGCCCCGCCCACGGCGGCGAAGCCGACGAAGGCAGGCAGCAGCTTCCTGACCGCGGGCTGGGCGGCGAAGGCGCCGAGGCGGGTCAGCACCGGGCCGCCCGAGCGGTCTATGAGCGGGGCGAAGAAGGAGGGGGCGGGGTGCCGGACGGCGTCACCGGCCCGCGCGGGAACGAGGTCGGCCATTCAGGTCAGACTCCCATCCGCATGATGTCCTGATAGGCCGAGAGCAGGCGGTTGCGTACCTGCATGGTGGCCTCGAAGGCGATCCCGGCCTCCTGCCGGGCCAGCATGACCCGGGCCACGTCGGTCACTTCGCCTTTCTGGTAGGCATCGGTCACGCTTTCCGCGCGGCCCTGCGCGGCATTGACGCCGTCCAGCGCCGCCTTCAGCGTATCTGCGAAGCCTTGGCCGGACGAAGGCGCAAGGTCGTTCGCCGTACTGCCTTGCGCGGCGTGGATCTGCTGAAGCAGGTCGCTGCGCTGGATGATCTGCTCCCGCATCGCCATGATCTGCTGGATGCCGCTTGAAAGGCCGGTCGGCGCGCTCATCGCCGGGCGCCCGCGGCGCCGCGCAGGCTATGCGGGCCGATGTCGATACCGGCCTCGCGCAGTGCGGCGAGGCGGTATCGCAAGGTTCTTTCGGAAATGCCGAGTTCGCGGGCGGCGCGCAGGCGGTTGCCGCCGCAGGCCTCCAGCGTCTCGACGATGGCGCGCGCTTCGGAGTGCTGGACGATGCTGGAAAGCTTGCGGCCGTGATCGGCCACCGGGACCGCCGTTGCCGCAAGCAGCGCCGCCGGGATCAGCCGGGCGGGACTGTCGAAAACGATGTGTTCCGGCGCGATCAGCGTCTTGCCGTGGACCAGCAGCAGGGCGCGGCGGATCACGTTTTCCAGTTCGCGCACATTGCCGGGCCATGCGTGGAGCTTGAGCATGGCCAGCGCGGCCTCGCCCAGGCAGGGCACCCGTGCCGGATCGGGCGCATGGCGCATCGCCATCGCGAAGGCGAGCGGCGCGATATCCTCGGGCCGCTCGCGCAAGGGACGCAAGGTGAGCGGGAAGACGTTCAGCCGGTAATAGAGATCCGCCCGAAAGCGCCCTTCGGCGACTTCGGCGGGCAGGTCGCGGTTGGCGCAGGCGATGACGCGCAGGTCTACCCTTATCGGCCGGGTCGCGCCGATCGGGACCACTTCCTGCTCCTGGAGCGCGCGCAGCAGCTTGGCCTGGAGCGGCAGGGGCAGTTCCGCGATCTCGTCGAGCAGCAGGGTCCCGCCGTCTGCCGCACGCATGAAGCCCTCGCCGGCCTGGGTCGCGCCAGTGAAGGCGCCCTTCTGATGGCCGAACAGCATGGCTTCCAGCATGGTTTCCGGCATGGCCGCGCAGTTGACGGCGATGAACGGGCCGCCCCGTCGCGGGCTGCGGGCGTGGATGAAGCGGCTGAGCACTTCCTTGCCGGTGCCGGTCGGGCCGTTGATCAGCACGGGAATGTCGCTGGCAGCCAGACGATCCGCCAGCGCGAAGACGGAAAGACTTTCGGGATCGGCGGCGATCGGATCGTCCGGCCCGGCCATGGCGGCCAGCAGCATGGCCAGCGCCGCTTCGCTCAGGGGATCGGCATAAGTCATCTCGACAAGGCCGACGCTCGTACGGGAGAGGGACGGCCGGGCACCGCGCGAAAGCCGCACGCTGCGTGTAGCAGAACGGGGGGCACTCTCGGCATCCCCGTGCAACGCGATCGCCGAACAGTCGAACAGCGACCCGGCGATGGCGACGGCGCGCCGGACCAGGGGGCCGTGACGCCGGTTAAAATCCGTGTCGAATTCCTGCTCGACCATATGTCGCATCCCCAGCGGAATTAATCGGTTTCGGGGGATCGCTATGCGTGCCTAACGGCAAACCTTTGGGAAATTTAAGGCCCCGTAGCAGCCCTTAGTGAAGGTAAATTCCGGCAGATATCCGTGTGTTCCAGAGACGGGCCGTGGCGCAGCCGGGCTTAAATTCGCCGCCCGCATGCCGGTCTTTGTCTCGACAGCCGCACCGGATGGGCCGGCAAATGCTGTTTGACCTTCGATACACGCAACGGGAGCCGATACATGTCCGTAATCAACACCAATATCAGCGCGATTCGCGCTTCGAACGCTTCGAACGCCGCCAACAAGATGCTGGGCACCGCGATGGAGCGCCTTTCCACCGGCAAGCGCATCAATTCCGCCAAGGACGACGCCGCCGGTCTTGCCATCGCCACCTCGATGACCGCGCAAGTCCGCGGCATGAGCCAGGGCATCCGCAATGCCAACGACGGCATCTCGCTGGCCCAGACCGCCGAAGGCGCGCTGTCGGAAGTGACGAACATGCTCCAGCGCGTTCGCGAACTGGCGATCCAGGCGTCCTCGGAAACCTACCAGGATACAGACCGCGATGCGATGCAGCTGGAAGTCACGGCCCTGACCGGCCAGATCGACGATATCCTCACCCAGACCACCTTCAACGGCAACACCCTGTTCGCCACCACCGGCACCGACGTCACTTTCGACATCCAGACCGGCGCGAACTCGGGCGAGACGGTCACGCTGACATCGAAGATGATCGACGGCACCAATCTCGATGCCACGGCGCTCGACGTCTCCACTGCCGCGGATGCTTCGAACACGCTCGACAGCATCGATGATGCGCTTGAGGACGTGAATCAGGCCCGCGCCTCGCTCGGCGCCGGTCAGAACCGGCTCGAATCTGCGATCAACAACCTGACGAACAACGTCACCAACCTGTCGGACGCCCGCTCGCGGATCGAGGATGCCGATTACTCGGCGGAAACCACGCAGATGGCCAAGGCGCAGATCCTCAGCCAGGCTTCGACCGCCATGCTCGCGCAGGCCAACCAGAGCCAGCAGAACGTGCTGTCGCTGCTGCGTTAAGACCTATCGGCAAAGCGGCGGGTCTATGCCCGCCGCAAGGACCCGGCGCCATTCCCCTGAGCGCCGGGTCCTCCTTTGGAGCGGCCTGGCCATCAGCCAATACCGTGAGGCAACAGACGGGAAACGATCGGTTCATAAAAGAACATAACCTTTATCCCGATCTGGAATCCCATGCGCCGCGTTCCTGCCTGCTGCCTTGCTCTTGCCTCGTTTTGCACCGCCTCCGTCGCCTCGGCAGAAACCAGCGAGGACGAGCAGGTCTGGGTCAATCTCACGGCGATGGGGCCGATTACCGGCGACGTCGTCTACTTTGCCGAACTGCAACCGCGCATGGGCGACGGCGCCTCGCGGCTCGACCAGCTGCTCTTGCGCGGCGCGGTGGGCCTCAAGCTCTCGCCCGCGGTCACGCTCTATCAGGGCTATGCCCATGTCGTGGTGCCGGTGGACGGCGGCAAGGACGTGAACGAGGAACGCAGCTTCCAGCAGCTCAATTGGGCCATGGGCAAGCCCTGGGGCGGCGAACTGACCTCGCGCTCGCGTTTCGAACAGCGCTGGCGTTCGGACGGCGGCGACACGGGCTGGCGCCTGCGCGAGATGCTGCGCTATGAAAAACCGCTGAAGCCCGGCACCCAGACGGTGAATGCGCTCGCCTATGCGGAAGGCTTCCTGGCGCTCAACGATACCGACTGGGGTGCGCGAAGCGGGTTCGACCAGTTGCGCTCCTTCGTCGGCGTCGAACTGGGCGTGAAGGATGCGACCACCGTGGAACTTGGCTATCTCAACCAGGTGATCGACCAGAGCCGGGGGCGGACGCGGGTGAACCACGTCGCGTCGGTGTCGCTGTTCTTCCGGCACTGAGGGCGGGGCGTTCTGCTGCGGGGCCTTCGACAGGCTCAGGCTGAGCGGGAACACGGCAATGCAGCGGAGATGGAAAGCGCTTCTCCAGTCCGCTCAGCCTGAGCCTGTCGAAGGCCCCGCAGCCAAGCACTCCACGACAAAAAAAAGGGCAGCAAGCCTTGCGACTGCCGCCCCTTTTTCAAATGAAACCGGAGATCAGGCCGCTTCGGCAGCCTCGGCGATCTCTTCCGGTGCTTCGTTGCGGATCAGGTAGTCGAAGGCCGACAGTGCCGCCTTAGAGCCTTCGCCCATGGCGATGATGATCTGCTTGTAGGGCACCGTGGTCACGTCACCCGCGGCGAAGATGCCGGGCAGGTTGGTGGCCGCCTTGTCGTCGATCACGATCTCGCCGCGAGGGGTGAGTTCGACGCCGGAGTCCTTCAGCCATTCGGTGTTGGGCACCAGACCGATCTGGACGAACACGCCTTCCAGCTCGACCTTGTGCTCCTGGCCGGTCTCGCGATCCTTGTAGACGAGGCCGTTCACCTTGTCCCCGTCGCCTTCGACCTCGGTGGTCTGGGCATTGGTGAGGATCACCACGTTCTTCATCGAGGCCAGCTTGTCGACCAGGACCTGGTCGGCGCGCAGTTTGCTGTCGAATTCGATCAGGGTGACGTGGCCGACGATATTGGCCAGGTCGATCGCCGCCTCGACGCCGGAGTTGCCGCCGCCGATCACCGCCACGCGCTTGCCCTTGAACAGCGGGCCGTCGCAGTGCGGGCAATAGGCCACGCCCTTGTTCTTGTACTCGGCCTCGCCGGGTACGCCCAGGTTCCGCCAGCGCGCGCCGGTGGTCAGCACGAGGCTGCGGGCCTTGAGCGAGGCGCCATTGGCGAAGACCACCTCGTGATAGCCGCCGAGTTCCTTGGCCGGGATCAGCTTTTCGGCGCGCTGGAGGTTCATCACGTCGATGTCGTATTCAGCGACGTGCGATTCCAGCGCGGCGGCCAGCTTGGGGCCTTCGGTATAGGGAACCGAGATGAAGTTCTCGATGCCCATGGTGTCCTGCACCTGGCCGCCGAAGCGTTCCGCGACCACGCCGGTGCTGAAGCCCTTGCGCGCGGTGTAGATTGCAGCCGAGGCACCGGCAGGACCGCCGCCGACGACGAGCACTTCGAAAGGCTTCTTGCCGGCCAGTACGGCGGCGGCCTTCTCATCGGCGCCGGTATCGAGCCGGGCGAGGATTTCCTCGATGCTCATCTTGCCCGAACCCCACATCTTGCCGTTCAGGAAGACGGCAGGGACGGCCATGACGCCGCGCTCCTCGACTTCCGCCTGGAACGTGCCGCCCTCGATCAGGGTGGCGTTCACATGCGGGTTGTTGAGCGCGAGCAGGGTCAGGGCCTGCACGACGTCCGGGCAGTTGTGGCAGGAGAGCGAGAAATACATCTCGAACTCGTGCTCGCCCTCAATGGCGCGGGCGATCTCGAGCGCTTCTTCGGAAACCTTGGGCGGGTGCCCACCGGCCCAGAGCAGGGCAAGGACCAGCGAGGTGAATTCATGGCCGAGCGGGAGCCCTGCGAAGCGCACCCAGGCGCCTGCGTCGCTCGCACGGCGGATGATGAAACTGGGGCGGCGCTTGTCGTCGCCGTCGAACGTCGCGGTGACCTTGTCCGAGAGCGAGGCGATCACGGTCAGCAGCTCGCGGGTCTCGGTGGACTTCTGGTCGTCGCCAAGGGAGGCGACAAGCTCAATCGGCTCGCGCAGCATGCCGAGATATTGCGAGAGCTGTTGCTTCAGGTTGGCGTCGAGCATGGTCTGGGGTCCTTTGGAATTTCGTTGGTAAAGGGGCGGCCGGGGGTTTCTGTTCCGCGTGAGGGCGCGGCTCGGGACGAGGGAAACCCCCGAGCCGCGCACCTTCAGCACGCGACCCGGAAGATCGCGTAAGTCTTAGAGCTTGCCGACGAGGTCGAGCGAGGGAGCGAGGGTTTCAGCGCCCTCTTCCCACTTGGCCGGGCAAACCTGGCCGGGGTGCTCGCGCCAGTACTTGGCGGCCTTGATCTTGCGGACCAGTTCGGCGGCATTGCGGCCCACGCCCTCGGGGGTGATTTCGACCAGCTGGATCACGCCGTCCGGGTCGACCACGAAGGTGGCGCGGTCGGCCAGGCCAACGCCTTCGCGCAGCACGCCGAAGTTGTTGGTCAGGGCGTGGTTCTGGTCACCAAGGAACGCGTACTTGATCTTGCCGATCTTGTCCGAAGTGTCGTGCCAGGCCTTGTGGCTGAAGTGCGTGTCGGTCGAAACGCCGTAGACTTCGACGCCCATGCCCTGGAGCGTTTCGTACTGCTCACCGAGGTCTTCCAGCTCGGTCGGGCAGACGAAAGTGAAGTCGGCGGGGTAGAAGAAGAACACGGCCCACTTGCCGGCGATGTCTGCTTCGGTGACGTCGAAGAAGTCCTTGCCGGCCTGGAAGGCGGTGTTCTTGAACGGCTTGATCTGGCTGCCGACGATACCCATGGATATGATCTCCCTCGATTGGGTGTTGAAGTTCGAGGAGGGAGATAGGCTGCCCATGTGACGTTGTGTAGGGCGTTGATCCGATTGACTTGATCGGATTGACCGATAAGTGGCGCCCAAATGAACGTTTCTGTCGATAAAACGTTCGCAGGCACGAAAAGCCGTGCGGCGGTGCGGCATATGGGGCAACAGCGGGGCATGGGAACGATACGACTTGCGCTGCTTCTGGCAGCCTGCGCCGCGCTTGGTGCCTGCAACAACTGGCCGACCTCGCTGGACAATCGCGCCTCGGGCGATGTGCGGTTCCGCTACCATCATCGCCTCTACGACGAATGGTCGTTCTGGGCGCCGGTAAAGCAGGGCAAGGCCGTGCTTTTCGCGCACGAGCACCGCGTGCGGGACATGTCCGGGCTGGAGATCACGCAGGGCGCGCTGACCTATCGCTACGGCCCCCGCGCGCTCGCGCCCGTGCAGCGGTTCTGCGCGGGCAGTTCCAGCTGCGCGCTGATCTATCGCGGGGAGGGGCGGCTCGAAGCGCGCACTTCCGCGCTGCCCGACGCTACGGAGCGGTAGGGAGGCTGTCGGGGCGGGCTGGAAGGCGAGGGTGCGGTCCGAAAACCGACGTCATCCTGAACTTGTTTCAGGATCCATCTTGCCGATTGAGCCGCCGTTGATGGCCAGCACTGGATCCTGAACCAAGTTCAGGATGACGTTGAGCTTTTTGGATTTCAGCTGCGTCGCTGCCAAAATCTCGTGCGCTCCTCAATCCGCCAGCGTGATCGAGATGCGCCGGTTGCGCGGGTCGTGTGGGTCGGCGGGGATCAGCAGTTCGGTATCCGCGACGCCCTCAATGCGCCGGAACCGGGCGCTTTCCACGTCGTTGCGGATCAACTGCTGGCGGGTCGCCTCGGCCCGGCCCGCAGAGAGCGACCAGTTGTTGCCGGGGACGCCCTCCCTGTAGGGCAGGGCATCGGTGTGGCCGCGGATCGTCAGCGCGCCTCCGCCGGGGCCGATCGCCTGCGAAATCGCGGCCAGCAGTTCCACCGCCTGCGGTGTCAGGATCGTGGTGCCGAGCCGGAACATCGAGAAATCGGCGTCGTCCACCATGTCGATGCGCACCCCTTGCGTCGTGTCCACCATGCGGACCTGCCGGGCAAGGCGCCGCAGGCGCTCAGTGGAGGCGAGCTTCTTCTCCAGCGCTTCCTTCGTCCGCGAACTGCGCCTGATCTTCGAGGCGCCCTCCTTCGGCCCGCCGGTGGCATCGCGGGGGATGGTGAGCGTCTTGGTGCCGGTCTGCCCGGCCTTGAAGGGATAGTTGTCCACCTGCGTCAGCGAGGCGCCGCCCAGCACGCCCTGTCCCGAACCGGCGCTGCCCTGCTTGGTCTTGACCAGGGTGGGCGTGAAATAGTCGGCAATGCCGCGCCGCTGCTTCTCGGTCGTGGCGCCCAGGATCCAGAGCAGCAGGAAGAAGGCCATCATGGCGGTCACGAAATCGGCATAGGCCACTTTCCAGGCCCCGCCGTGATGCCCGGCGGCGACCATGGTGATCTTCTTGACGATGATCGGCCGCGGCGGTTCGGGCTTCTTTTTCGTCGCCATTTCAGCGCCCCCTCAGGGCGTCGAGCAGTTCGGAGAGGCCGGGGCGGAAGGCGTGGCCCAGGCCCGAACGCGCGGATTCCACCACCAGCGGCTGCGGCCAGCCGTGCAGGGAGGCGATGATGACCTGCTTCACCGCCTGGAAGATCTGCTCGTCCTGCTCCAGGACCTGCTTCAGGCGCCCGGCCAGCGGCGAGACTATGCCATACGCCAGCAGCACTTCCATGAAGGTGCCGACCAGCGCCGAGCCGATCATCGCGCCGAGGATCGAGGGCGGTTTGTCGATCGAGCCCATGGTCTTCACCACGCCGAGCACGGCGGCGACGATACCGAGCGCGGGGAGGGCGTCGGCAAGGCCTTGCAAGGCATGCTGCGGTTCGTGGCTCTCGTGGAAATGGGTCTTCATCGCATTGTCCATCACGTCCTCCACCGCGTGGACCTCCAGCGTGCCGGAGGAGACGACGATCAGCGTCAGCGTGTCGCAGATCAGGTGGACCAGCGGCTTGTTGGAAAGCAGGCGCGGGAATTCGGCGAAAAGCGCGGAGGTTTCGGGCTCGGTGACGTGGCTTTCCAGCGCCACCGGACCTTCCGAGCGCAGGATCTTCATCAGCCGCGCGGTCAGGATGATGGCATCGACGTGATCCTGCCGATTATGGCGCGGCCCCTTGAACACTTTGCCGAGGCCGCCACCCAGGGCCTTGATCTCGTGCATCGAATTGCCGGTGACGATGGCCCCGATCGCGGCGCCGCCGATGATCAGCATCTCGTGCGGGATCGCTTCCAGCACCGGGCCGAGCGCGCCGCCGGTCATCGCGAAGCCGCCAAAGACCATCACCAGCAGAATGACCACGCCGACGATCACGAACATGCAGGAAGTCCCCCATCAGGCAGGCGCCGGTCCTGTCTCCCGCAGACCGGATGCGAGAGCAGGCTCAGCCGAGCCGGTCGAACAGGCTGAGCGAGGCGAGGCGGGTGAAGCTGGCCTGGCTGGCTTCCAGCACGGTCATCGTTTCCTGAAGCTGGGCAAGGGCCGTGGCGAGATCGATGCCGCCGAGGTCCGCCTCTTCCTTCGACCGCAGTTCCGAGAGATCGATCCGCCTGTCGTCGGTCACCTCGATCCAGGCGAGGCGGGTGCCGATCACCGTCTGGCCGGTGGTCAGCGTGTCGAGCCCGGTCCTGAGGTCGGCCAGCGCATTTCCCGCCGCGCCCGCCGGATCGGCGGAAGCTCCGCCCAGCGCGTCGGCCAGGGTCCTGACCACGGCCATGAGGTCCGTCTGCGTGCCGTCCGCCGCGGTGAACGAGAGGAAGGCCGGGCCGGAGATGGAGCGGATCACGCTCTGCCCGTCACCCAGCGGCAGTTCGCCGGAGCCGGAGGTACCGACGTAGACGGGCTTGCCCGAGGCATCGAGCACATAGGCATCGCCCGCGCTCTCGCCGCCGAACAGGGCATGGCCGCTCGAGTCCCGCGCATTGGCGAGCGAGAGGAGATTGTCGAAGATCTGGTCCAGTTCCTGCCCGATCGAGGCGCGCTGGATGTCGGTCAGGGTGGCGTTGCTGGCCTCCATCGCCAGTTCCTGCGCGCGGATCAGCGCGTCCGCCATGTCGGACATGGCGGCGTCTGCCAGCGAAAGATCGGCATTGGCGCGCGCGGCGCTGGTCCGGTCTATCCCTGCGAGTTTCTCCTGCCGGGCCAGCGATCGCAGGCGCGAGGCGGCAACCGGATTGTCGGAGGAGCGCTCCAGCTTGCTGCCGCTCGACATCTGCGCCTGGCTGTTTTCGGCGCGGGTGCGCAGTTCCTTCATGTCGCGGCGGGCACGCTCGAAGAAGGCGCTGGTGCTGGTGGAAATGATGGACATGGGCGCGCGCTACCTGATGGCGAGAATGGAATCGAAGATGTCGGAGGCGACCTGGATGACCCGTCCCGAAGCTTGATAGGCCTGCTGGAAACGGGTGAGGTTGATCGCCTCCTCGTCAAGGTCGACGCCCGCCTGGGCCTGGAGCGCGACGCGGGCGGTTCCGGCGATCGATTCCAGCGCGTCGCGGGTGACGGTGCGTCCGGCGACGGCGCTGGAAATGCCGAAGAGCAGGCGGTCCATGGTGCCGGCCGGGTTTGCGGTTTCGAGCGCGCCGCGCATGGCGGTGAGGTTCGAGGTGTCGCGGCTGTTGGCCCCTGAACCGGCGGGCGCCGTGGCGATCTGGCTGCCGCCGGCAAGGGCGAGGGTCATGGTGGAGGCATCGGTGCCGGAAAACATCGGTTGCCCTCCCGCGCCGTCGAGATCGGCGCCGGTGCCTTGCGCGGCGTTGAGCGTCGTGATCACCCCTGCGGCGATGGCGTCAAGCTGGCCGCGCACGCCCGTCAGCTCGGACAGCGCCTGGCCCTTGCCCGCCAGCGCACCGGAGGACAGCGTCACTGCCGTACCCCCCAGCGCAAAGGAAACGGTGCCGTCGCCCGCCGCCGTCATGGTCAGCGGGACCGCGCTGCCGCCGCTCACGAAAGAGGGGCCGCCAGATCCGCCGATCCGCACCTGCACGGAGCCATCGGCGGCGAACACGGTGGAGACGTCCACCTGACCGCTCAACCTCTCCAGCAGGGAATCGCGTTGATCCAGCAGGCTGGAGCGGTCGCTGGAGGTGTCGGAAGCGCGGGACAGGCGCAAGTTCACGCGGGCCAGTTCGGCGGCCGTGGTGTTGACGGAAGCCACGCCGTCCTGCGCCTCGAAGCGCAGGCCTTCCCCCACGGCAGCGAGGCTGGCGGCGGCGGTGTTGAAAGTCTGCGCCATGGTGCGCGCCTGCTCCAGCGCCGAGGCGCGCAGCGAACCGTCGGTGGGATCGGACAGCAGCTGCTTGAGCGCGGCCTCGAAGCCGACGATGGCATCGTAGACGCCGGTTTGCTCGGCGGCGCTCTCGATATTTTCCAGGCCCTGCACTTCGGCGCCTGCCCGGGCGGCATCGGATCCGGTGCGGCGCACTTCGGACTGGCGGAACATGTCCGCATTGCGCACGATGCCGTTGACCCGCACGCCCGCAAGATTGATCGCGCCGGGCGAGGAAGCCAGCGGGTTCAGGGCCAGCTCCGACAGCGAGACACTGCGACGGACATAGCCTTCGGATGAGGCATTGGCGATGTTCTGCGCGGTCACGTCCAGCGCGGCGCGGGCAGCGCGGGTGCCGGAGCGGGCGATGGTGATGAGGTCGGCGGCCATGGCTTACTTTGCCTTTGGTTCGACAGGCTGGGTGCGGGCAGATGCTTCGACAGGCTCAGCATGGGCGGAGGTGGGTGGCTTTGCGGGTGCGGTTGCGGTGTCGGCTTTCACGTCACCCACCAACCCCGCTCGGCCTGAGCCTGTCGAAGCATCTGCCACCAACCTTACCATCTGCGCCTCGATGATCCCCGCCAGCCCCAGTACGCTGCTGTCGGCGGTCAGATCCGCGACATGCTCGTCCAGCATGCGATGGAAGGTATCGAGCGCCTGACTGCCGAACAGCGGCTCGTCGCCGAAATGGGTCTTGCGGGCTTGGGCCAGCATCTGGCGAAGGAAGACCGCTTCGAACTGCTTCGCGGCAACCGCCAGCTTTTCGCGGTCGGTGGCGTTCGGCGCGATGGTCATGCCGGGAAGCGTGGAGGAAATCATGCTCATATCACCACCATTTCCGCTTTCAGGGCACCGGCCTGCTTGAGCGCTTCGAGGATCGCCACGAGGTCCGAGGGGGTGACGCCCAGCAGGTTCAGCGCATCGACCACCCGCGCGAGCGAAGCGCCGCCCCGAAACAGGGCTACCGAGCGCTTTTCCTCTTCGGTTCCGATCGCGGAATGCTCCTCTATCTCGGTCCGTCCCCGGCTGAACGGCGCGGGCTGGACGACCATGGGATTTTCCTGGATCCGCACGGTGAGCTTGCCGTGGCTGATCGCCGCCGGGGAAAGCCGCACGGCCGAATTGATGACGACCGTGCCGGTGCGGCTGTTGACGATCACGCGGGCCGGGGTTTCGGCGGGATCGACGTCGATCATCTCGATCGCCGCCATCATCGAGGCGCGCGTGTCGGCATCGGCGGACAGGCGCAGCGAGACGGTGACGCCGTCCTCCACCGTGGCCGTGTCCGGCAGGCGCGTGTTGATGGCGTCGCGAACGCGGGCGGCGGTGAGGAAATCGGAGTTGAACAGGTTCCAGCGCAGTACCTGATTGCCTTCCGGGCCACCTTCCAGCCCCGTCGCGACCGTGCGTTCGACGCTGGCGCCTTCGGCAATGCGGCCGACGGTGGGGATGTTGATCGTCACGTTGGACCCGTCGCGCGCGGAAACGCCGAGGCCGCCGACCGCGAGGTTGCCTTGCGCCATGGCGTAGATCTGCCCGTCGGCGCCGTAGAGCGGGGTAAGGATCAGCGCGCCGCCGCGCAGGCTCTTGGCCTTGCCGATGGTGGAGACGGTTACGTCAATGCGCTGGCCGGGCTTGGCGAAGGCGGGGAGGTCTGCGGTGACCATGACGGCGGCGGCGTTCTTGAGACCGGGCGAGATGCCGGGCGGCAGAGTCAGGCCCATGCGGCCGGATACGCCCTTCATCGCCTGGGTCGTATATTCGAGATTGTCGTCCCCCGTGCCGGGCAGGCCGACGACCAGGCCGTAGCCGGTCAACTGGTTGGAGCGGACGCCCTGGAACTGCCCCAGATCGCGCAGGCGCTCGGCATGGGCATCGAGCGGGGCGAGGAACACGATCAGCGATGCCAGCAAGGCGGCGAGCAGACCGGGCAGCCAGCGCTGGCGCCGTGAGAGGACTTGCCCCGCCATCAGAACGGCGCGATCATGTTGAAGAACCGGCCGAGCCAGCCCTGGCGCCCGCTGCGCATGATGGCGCCCTTGCCGGTATACTCGATCCGGGCATCGGCGATCCGCGTCGAGGCGACCGTATTGTCCTCGTCTATATCGGCAAGGCGCACGATGCCGGAGAACCGCACCCATTCGTCTCCCTGGCTGACGAGCATCTTCTTCTCTCCTCGGACGAGTGCGGTCCCGTTGGGGCGCAGTTCGGCAATGGTCACGGACAGCACGGAGGTCAGCGAACTGGTCTGCGTGGCGCTGCCCTGACCATTGAACGTCGAGGAGGAGGCGGCATTAAGGGCATCGGGCTTGAGAAAGGACAGCGGACCCGATGTCGGCGGGGTGATCGAGGCGCCGCCGCCTTTCTGGCTTCTGGAACCGGCGGTCTTGGCGGCGGTGGTCGTTTCCACCAGCAGGATCGTCAGCGGATCGCCCACCCGCGCCGCCCGGGTGCCGCCGTGGAGCGGGGCATAGCCGAGCGAGACGCTGAAGATGCCGCCCGTGGCAGGCTCGACTTGCGGGGCAGGAGGCGTGGGAAGGGTGGCTTCGAAACCCGACGGTTTCGGCGGTTTCCTCGCGAGCGCGGGGGCGGCGTGGACGTTCAGACAGGCGCAGAGGAGCGCTAGGCCGGCATGCTTCGACAGGCTCAGCATGAGCGGAGTTCTGTTTCCCGGAGCCAGGACGGGGCCGCGCGCTCCGCTCATGCTGAGCTTGTCGAAGCATGGGGTCCTCACGCGGCCCATCATCGTCACAGCGTCTGGTTCGCGTTGCGCAGCATCTCGTCCACGGCGGAGATCATCTTCGAATTGATCTCGTAGGCGCGCTGGGTCTCGATCATGTCCACCAGTTCCTCGACGATGTTGACGTTCGAGCCTTCGAGCATGCCCTGCCGGATCAGGCCGCGGCCTTCCTCCCCGGCGATGCCGAGCTGGACCGGGCCGCTGCCTGCGGTTTCGCGCAGGAAGTTGTCCGATGCGGCCTGAAGCGCGGCGGGATTGGTGAACTGGGCGATGGTGATCTGGCCGAGTTCGGTCGGGTCCGTCTGCCCTGCGACCTGGGCCGAGACGGTGCCGTTTTCGGCCACCGTGATCGCAGTGGCGCCCTCGGGCACGGTGATGGCGGGCTGGAGCAGATAGCCCTGCGACGTCACCAGTTCGCCCTGCGGAGAGCGGGTGAAATTGCCCGCGCGCGTATAGGCCAGTTCGCCGCCGGGCAGGGCGATCTGGAAATAGCCCTGCCCGTCGAGCGCGAGGTCGAAGGTATTGCCGGTGGTCTGGAGCGCGCCTTGCGTCTCCATGCGGCTGGTGGATTGCACGGCGACACCGGTGCCGAGGTTCAGCCCGGTGGCATATGTCGTCTCGCTGGAGGACTGGGCGCCTGCCACGCGCGAATCCTGATAGGCCAGGGTCGCGAAATTGGCGCGGTCCTTCTTGAAGGCGGTGGTGCTGACATTGGCCAGGTTGTTGGCGATCACGCGCATGCGCGTGTCCTGTGCCTCCAGCCCGGTGCGGGCGACCTGCAAGGCGGAAGTGGGCATCCTCGTGAAATCCTCAGCTATCCATGCGCATCAGGCGCACGCTGCCCTCGTCGAGTTCGCGGGCGGTCTCGACGAGCTTGGTTCGCATCTCGAACAGGCGCTGGGCCGAAATCATCTCGGTCAGCACTTCCGATGGCGAGACGTTGGAGCCTTCGAGCGCGCCGGGAATCACGCCGGCGTTCTCGTCGACCGGGAGCACGCTGGGTTCTCCATCTCCGCCGACCACCCGGAACAGTCCGGTCAGATCCTTGGCGATCGTGGATCCCGCCGGGTCCACCAGCCTGAGCCGGTCCACCCGCTGCGGCGGCTGGCCGGGCGTAGTGGGGTCGGTGACGAGAATGCCGCCGTCCTGCGCGATCGCGATGTTCGCGCCCGGCGGCAGCGTGATCGGGCCGCTCTCGCCCAGCACCGGCAGCCCCTCGCCGTTCTGCAGTACCCCCGTGACGGCCACCGAGAGATCGCCGCGCCGGGTATAGCCTTCCCCGCCGTCCCCGGCCTGCACCGCCAGCAGGGCATGTCCCTGCATGGCCACGTCGAGCGGCTGGCCGGTGCGATGGACGGCACCGGACTTCATCGAGGCGCCGATAACTTCGGTGCCGGAAAGCGCGCGCACTTCGATCTGCGGGCCTTCGAGGGTGTTGGGCGTGGCCTGCAGGATCTCGCCGCGAAAGCCGATGGTCTGGGCATTGGCCATGTTGCTGGCGATCACGCGTTCGCGGTTGAGCGAGGCGTTCATGCCCGAGACGGCGGTGTAGATGAGGCGGTCCATCGCAGGGCGCCCGTCAGGTCCGCAGGTTGATGATGGTCTGCGAGATCTGCGTCTCGGTATCGACCGCCTTGGCATTGGCCTGGAAATAGCGCTGCGCGGTGATCAGGCTGACCAGCTCTTCCGAAAGATCGACGTTGGAGCGTTCGATATTGCCCGAAAGCAGGCTGCCATAGAGGCCGGAGCCGGGCTGGCCGTAGCTCGCCTCGCCGGAGCGGCCGGTGGCCGACCAGGAGGCGTTGCCCAGCTGCTTCAGACCGTTCGGGGCGACGAACGAGGCGAGGGCAACGACGCCGACCGTCACGTTGGAGGCATCGGCATATGTCGCCACTACCGCGCCGTTCGGTTCGATGGTGATCCCGGCATATTCCGCTCCGGCGGCATTGACCGGCGGGATTTGTGCCGATTGCGGCGTCGTGCCGGTGATCGCACCGCTCCCATCGACGGCAAAGACCTGTAGCCGGGCACCCTGTGCATTATGGATATAGCCCTCGCCGTCCACCGCAAAGGCACCGGCGCGGGTATATTGGACGGCGCCCGAAACCGGCGCGGCGAGGGTAAAGAAACCCTCGCCATTGATCGCCACGTCGAGTGCCGATCCGGTCTGCTCCATCGCGCCGAGGCCGAAGTTCTGCTGGATGGAGGAGACGCGGGCACCGATCCCGGTCGTCAGGGAGGGGTCGGTGAGGATCGAGGACGAGACGATGTCGGCGAAGGCGGTGTTGCTTTTCTTGAAGCCCGCCGTTTCGGCATTGGCGATATTGTTCGAGATCACGTTGAGGTCGGTCTGGGCGCTCTTGAGCCCGGTGAGCGATGTGTAGAAGGACATGGCGTTCTCCTGTGAAAGCGGCTCAGGCGCTTGCCGCGCTGACGAGGGTGTCTAGCTTGGACGAGATGGCCTTGAGCGTGTCCGCCATCTCGGTCGTCCCGGCGAGGGCGGAGAACTGCGCCATCTGGGCCAGCATCTCGGTCTGATCCATGGGATCGAACGGGTCCTGCTGCTTCATCTGAGCGAGCATCAGTTCGAGGAAATCGCCCTGGTCGAGATCGCCCAAGGAGGTCTTGGAGCCCGAGGACTTGGAGTCGGAAGTCCTGGCGGTCGCCGTTCCTACGGCAGTCGTGGTGATAGGGGTCATTTCAGCCTCATCGTGTCGAGCATGAGCTGTTTCGCGGTCGCCAGGGCCTCGACCAGATTCTGGTACTGGCGCGAGGCTTCGAGCATCTCGACCATCTCCGCATTCTCATCGACGGGAGCGGTCCAGACGTCGCCGTTGGCATCGGCGAGCGGATGGTCCGGGCTGTGCTGGCGCACGGCGGCGGCGCCTTCGCGCATGACGCCGTGTACGGAAACCGAGGTCAGCCCGTCGGCTTTTTTTGCGTTGGCGTCGGAGTTGGACCTGGCGTCGGCGGCGAAGATCGCGCGGATCGGCTTGTAGGCCTGCGCCTCGCTGGCGGAGACGGTCCCGGCATTGGCGAGGTTGGAGGCGGCGGCGTTCATGCGCACCAGCTGCGCGGACATGCCGCGCTGGGCGAGCGTGAACAGCGTCATCGCTTCGCGGCGATCCGGCACCGTCATTCTCCCTTCAAGGCGCGGGTAAGCGTTTCCACGCGTCCGCGAATGAATTCGAGCGTTGCGGAATAGCCGACCGCGTTCTCGGCAAAGGCGAGCTGCTCGTTCTGGAGTTCCACGCTATTGCCGTCGAGCGAGGGCATGACCGGCACGCGGTAGAGTGCCGCGCCCTTGGCCGCGTCTCCTGCTCCCGCGCCGCGCGTCGCGGCGCGCAAGGCGGCGGAGAAGTCGATGTCGCGCGCCTTGTATCCGGGCGTCGCGGCATTGGCGATGTTCGAGGCGATCATGCCCATGCGTCGGGACCGCAGTTCCAGCGCGGCGGCGTGAATCCCGAACAGGTCTTGTGGCATGGCGGCTCGGCTCCGGTGAGGGTTCGCCTCATCAGCGCAAGGGATGTGCCAATCGCCGCAGTCTGGCTATTTTCGCAGGTTCATGGGCCGCAGCCCGATCGGGAGCGGCAGGACTTTGCCGCCTTTCCGGCAAGGCCTCTCCGGGACTGAAACCTTGCGTAGATTGCCGTTCTCCGGGTGAAAGGAGAAGCGCCCGCATGAATCCCGAACATCTTCTTGACCCCGTCAGCGCCCTGATCGTCGTGGGCGGGACTTTGCTCGCGACTGTCCTGCGATGCGGCATGGGCGATTGTCTTGCGGCGGCGCAGGCGCTGGGCGGGCTGGCGCGCCGCGCCTTCGATCCAGAGCGCGCGCGCGCCGAAATGGCGGTGCAGGTGCAGGAAATCCGGCAGGACGGGGTCATTCGCTCCCGCCCCGCGCCGACCGGCGATGCCGAGTTCGACGAAGCGACGGCGATGCTGATCGGCAGCCGCTGTCTGGGCGCGCTGCGCCAGGCCCATGCCGCGCACAAGCGGCGGCGGGTAGAGGCCAGCCAGCGCGCGGTGCGTACCCTGACTCAGGCGGCGGACCTTTCTCCGGTATTCGGGCTGGCGGGCACACTTGTCGCGCTGAACCAGCTTCCGCCGCTGGACCGGCCGGAGGCCGACTTCTCGGTGGCGATCTCGATGGCGGTGCTGACGACGCTCTACGGTCTGTTGCTGGGAAACCTGCTGTTCACGCCGCTCGCCCGTGTGGTCGCGCGGCGGGCTTCCGACGAGGAGCGTGACCGGCAGGCCGTGATCGACTGGCTGGAAGAGCAAGTGGCCGATGCGCTTCCCCATATCGAACGCAGCGAACGCCGCACCGGCCGGGTAGCCGAGGAAGCGCTGTCGTGAGCGCGCGCACGGCGGCGAGCTGGCAGACGTCGCTGGCCGATCTCTCGCTGATCCTGTTCATGATCGCCGCAGCCGCCATCAGTCGGCAACAGGGCCACCTCAGGCAGGAGCAGATGACTCAGGCCCCGCAGCGACTGCCTTCGCCCGAGGCTGCGCCGCTGGCGATCTACCTCGCGGCGCCGGGCGGGCCACCCCTGTCGCGCTGGCTGGCCGGTCAGGCGGCTGATCCCCGGCAGCACCTGACGGTGACGGTGCCCTATGGCCCGGCGCCGGGAGACCTGTCCAGCGCGCTCTTGCAGGCCGGGCACTTGGCCGACGAGGCCGCGCGCGCGGGCTATCGGGCGCGGATCGTGGTGGAACCGGGGCCGCCGCCCGCGCGCGCCGTGCTGGCTTTCGACGACGTGGTGGCACGAAGCTTGCTGGCTCCGAGGCGACGCACCGCCGAAGGAACGAGCTTGCGATGATGACGGGTCTGGCCCTGATCTATGCCGCCGCCGCGCCGGGCGCCTATGCCGATCTTGCGGCGATCGACCGGCAGGTGGCCATGTTTACCGGCGCGGCGATGGGGGAGGAGGGCGGCGCTGCCGCTCCGGTGGATCGCCGTCTCCGCCTCCGCCCCTGTGGAAGCGGTCTTGCTCTCTCCTGGCGGACGGCGGCGCGGGACAGCGTGCTCGTGCAATGCGGCGATACCGGCGGCTGGAGGCTGTTCGTGCCGACGCGCCGCGCGGTTCCTGCATCGCTGCCCGTCCCGCAAGAACCGGCGGTCAGGCGCGGCGACGCCGTGGTGATCGCGGTGGAGGAGGCGGGATTTTCCGTATCGCAGCCCGGGGAGGCGCTGGAAGGCGGCACGGTCGGCGAGTGGATCCGGGTGCGTCCGCTGGCGCTGGGCAAGGGGCGGCCTGCGGAAATGCGCGCGCGCATAGAGCGGCCGGGGCTGGTTTCCCTGCCGCTTCCTTAACCTCCCGAAATCCCGGATTCTCGCCCGCTTCGGGAAAATACGGCGCTGCACCCTTAACGCTTTCCCGGCATCGCCGTCCTTGAGGGAAAGGCAATCTCAAGGAGCCAGACTTATGCCCCCCATCGAAGTGGGCCCGACCGGCGCTCTCGGCCCGGTCACTGCCCGGTTTTCCCGCGCCGAGGAGGCGTCCCGCCCGGCGGCGCCCAGTCTCTCGGCATGGTCGGAAAGCCCGGCGGTCGAACCTTCCACGGCGCTCGATCCCGGTGCCGCGCCGATCGATGCGGAACGGGTGGCGATGATCCGCAAGGCGGTGGAGAACGGCACTTATCCGGTGATCCCGACCCAGATCGCCGACGCCATGATCGCGGCGGGCGTCCTGCTCTGGAGCCATGAGGAATGACCGCCAGCCCCGCGCGAGACGATCTGCGCGAGACCTTGCGGCAGATGCTTGCCGTTCTGGAAGCGGAGCGGCAAGCGCTTGCCGGTTTTGATCTCGATGCGATCGTCGGCACGACCCGCGACAAGGACCGCCTCTGCGGAATTCTGGACGGCGCCGCGCTTCTCGAACCCGACGAGGAATGCCGTGGGCTGCTGGAAGCGGCGCGCCGGCTCAACGAGATAAACCGGCAGGTTCGCAACATCATAGCGGCCAATGTCGCGACGCGGCTCAACGTCCTCACCGGAGCCCCGCAGCTTTACCGCGCCGGAGCGAACTATTCGCTCGTCGCCGGTCGCGGCTGACGATCTATCGGTTTCTGGCATGAGCCTTGCAGAACCTTTTCCCGGATCAATCGCCGGGAGTTGCTGGATTGAGCGAGGCAGAGGTCATGGTGGCGGGCACCGGCAGGTCGGTCTCGCCCGGTCCCCCAGAGGCGGCGGCACAGGCGGCGGCACGGGCCGCGATCGCGCGGGCTGCACAGGCCACCGGCATCGACTTTGCCTATCTCATGGCCCAGGCCCGGCTTGAATCGAGCCTAGATCCTGGTGCCCGCGCGGAGACCTCCAGCGCGGCCGGGCTTTTCCAGTTCACCGGCGGGACCTGGCTCGCTACGCTCGGCCGTCACGCGGGGGACCATGGCATGGGCTGGGTCCGGCAGGCCATCGGCGGCAACGGGCTTGCCGATCCCGGCCTGCGCGCCCGGATCATGGATCTCAGGTACGATGCCGATGCCGCTGCGCTGATGGCGGCGCAACTGGCGGGCGACAACCGCGCCGACCTTGCCGCCCGGCTGGGACGGGAGCCGGATGCGACCGAGCTTTACCTGGCGCATTTCCTAGGCTCGGCCGGGGCCGGGCAATTCCTGTCGGCCCTTGCCGCCGATCCTTCGCAGAGTGCGGCGGCGATCCTGCCGGTCGCGGCCTCGGCCAATCGCGCCATCTTCTACCAGGGCGGCGCCCCGCGCAGCCTCGGTGCGGTAATGGAACTCCTGCGTGGGAAGATGGCCGGGGCGATGAATGGAGTGGAGATTGCCGGAAGCGGCTCGCCCACAATCGCTTACCAGGCCTTCGCGGACCTACCGCAAGGCCCCGTAGCCAAGGAATTTCGCAAGAACGCGGATGAGGCCGTCAGGCCTGCCGCCGAAAATCCGCGCATATCGATGGCCGACACCTTGCGCGGCCTGTTCGACCCATCCGGCGCCGATACGCCCGCGCATGTCCGCAAGGCCTATGCGAAGCTGGCGGGGCTGGGGCTGTGAACCGGCTGCTCAACCGCTTCGGTTCCTTGGGCGCGATGGCGCTTCCGGCGGGGATCCTGGCGCTGATCGTGCTGATGATCGTGCCGGTTCCGGCTTTCGTGCTCGACCTGTCGTTCGTGCTGAACATCGCCCTTTCGCTGGCGATCCTGATGGCGGCGATGAATGCGGAAAAGCCGCTCGATTTCTCGTCCTTCCCCTCGGTCCTGCTCTTCGCGACCCTGCTGCGGCTGGCGCTCAACGTGGCCTCGACCCGCGTGGTGCTGGTCCATGGCCATGAGGGTGAAGCGGCGGCGGGGGTGGTGATCGAATCCTTCGGACGCTTCCTGATCGGCGGCAATTTCGCGGTGGGCATCTTCGTCTTCCTGATCCTCGTGATCATCAACCTGGTGGTGGTGACCAAGGGGGCGGGCCGCGTCTCGGAAGTTTCGGCGCGTTTCACGCTCGATGCCCTGCCGGGCAAGCAGATGGCGATCGATGCCGATCTCGCCGCCGGGCTCCTGACCGCGGACGAGGCCAGGGCGCGCCGCCGCGAAGTGTCGACGGAGGCCGATTTCTACGGATCGATGGACGGTTCCAGCAAGTTCGTGAAAGGCGATGCCATTGCGGCCCTGCTGATCCTGGCGGTCAATATCGTGGCGGGTTTCTGCCTCGGCATGATCAGCCACGGCCTTTCCGCGGGCGAGGCGGCGCAGACCTACATCACCCTGGCCATCGGCGATGCGCTGGTTGCGCAAGTGCCCGCGCTGCTGCTGTCGATCGCGGCGGCGGTGATCGTCACCCGCGTTGCGGACAGCCGGGACCTGGCGGGGCAGATCGGCGGTCAGTTCGCTGATCCGCGCACCTGGTTGCCGGTCGGCGTGGTGCTGACTGCCATCGGGCTGATTCCGGCCATGCCGCAGACGGTGTTCCTGCCCGCGGCCGTGCTGGCCTTCGCCGTCTGGCGCGGCCTGCGCAGGCGAAGCGTCCTGCCTCTGCCGGTAGCCGACACGCCGCAGCCGTCCGATCCGCCGCGCATCCTGCTGGAGGACGTCTCCGACCACACGCTCGTCACGATCGAACTGGGTTATGGCCTGGTCCAGCTGGTGGACGAACGGCGAGGGGCGCCGCTGGTCAGCCGCGTCACCGGCGTGCGCAAGCATCTCAGCCAGTCGTTCGGCTTCATCGTCCCGCAGTTCCGCGTTCGCGATGCGCTGGACATGCCGCCGCACGACTATCGCATCGTGCTCGGCGGGGTCACGCTGGGCAGCGCCACGATCCGCGCGGATCGCATTCTTGCCATCGACGCCGGAGAGGCCCGATCCGATCACGATCTGCGGGGCGAGGAAACGCGCGATCCCAGCTTCGGATGCCCGGCCCTGTGGATCGACCCGGCGGCGCGGGACCATGCCACGGCCGAAGGCTTCCTGACCGTGGACGCGGGCACCGTTATCGCCACTCATCTCAACCAGCTCCTTGCCGAACGGGCGCACGATCTGCTCGGGCCCGATGAAGTCAGGATGCTGCTGGAAGGCATCAGGCAGCACGCGGCGGGGCTGGTCGAGACGATCCATCCGCAGCCGCTTTCGCTGGCCGCCATCACGCGGCTGCTGCGCGCCCTGCTGGAGGACGGCATCGCCATCGCCCATCCCCTGCCGATCCTCGCAAGCCTGAGCCGGGCGGTCCAGCAGACCGTCGATCACGATCGGCTGGTCGAACTTCTGCGCGCGGACCTGGGCGCGCTGATCGTCGGACGCGTCTGCCCGCCTTTCGAACGGCTCCCGGTGGTGACGCTGGATGCCGGTCTGGAAGCCGCGATCCTTCAAGGCATGGTCGATCCCGTGACCGGACAGCCGGTGATCGAACCCGACCTTGCTCGCATGATCGGAGAGCGGATCGCGGCGATCTGCGAGGAACGGCGCGAGGAACGGGGCCCCGATGCGATACCGCCGGCGCTCGTCGTGCAGCCCCGCGCGCGGCGGGCGCTGGCCGCGCTGCTGCGGCTGCGCGCGCCGTCCTGTCTCGTGCTGTCGATCGCCGAACTGCCCCCGACCCAGCCGATCGAGGTGATCGACGTGGTTGGCGCTGCCCCGGCCGAGCGCCCGGTGCCGGGCCTCTCCCATCAACCGCAACCTGAAAGCATGGCCGCATGAAACAGGACCAGAGGGGCTTCGGCGCCTACGCCGGGCGTGTTGCCGGAGCCTATCAGGGCGATGTCGGAGACCGCGTCCGCCGTTTCCTGCCGATGGTGCGGCGGCTTGCCTGGCATGTTCACGGCGGCGGACCGGGCGGTAGCGGGGGCAGGCAGGGAATCGAGCTGGAAGACCTGCTCCAGACGGGCCTCGTCGCGCTGACCGAATGCGCGCAGAAGCACCAGGGACCGACCGAGGACGGCTTTGCCGCTTATGCCAAGATGCGCGTTCGCGGCGCCATGGTGGACCTTATCCGCCGCACCGTGCCGATGTCGCGCGGTGCCGGGGAGCGTCGGCGCCAGCTTGCCGCGAAGGAAACCGAACTGCGCGGTATTCTGGGCCGCGATCCGCTGCCCCACGAACTGGCGGCGGCCCTCGATATCGGGGAGGGTGAGCTTGCCGCCTTGCGCGGCGCAAGCCAGCCGCTGCATTTCGAGCCGATCGACGAGGCCTATTCGGATCGGAACATGGCCTTTGCCGAAGATCGCCCGGACAGCCATGCCCTGCTCGCGGACGAGGAATTGCGCGGCACGGTGGCGGAAGCGATCGCCGCCTTGCCGGACCGGCTGAAGCTGGTGGTGCAGCTCTATTTCGTGGAGGAGCTCAACCTGGCGGAAATCGCGCAAGTGCTTCAGGTCTCAATTCCGCGTGTCCACCAGTTGAAGGCGCAGGCGCTGGGCAAGCTGCGCGAAAGCCTGGAGGGCGTGGCGGATATCCTGTGATGGCGGGCGGGCAGGGCCGGAAAGAGGCACTGCCCGCTCTGCGCCTTATCCGAGGTAGATGCCCGCAGGATTGCCGGTGACGCCGGATTCGACTTCGAACAAGGCCCCGTCGAATTCGGATTCGGGCAGGCCCGTCGCCGCCGAAGTCACGAACATGCGGTTCAGCTTCTCGCCCGCAAAGGCGATGTTGGTGATGCGCTTCGCCGGCAGCTCGATCGAGCGTTCGCGGGTGCCGTCTGGCGCGAAGCGGCTGATTTTGCCGCCGTCCCAGTGGGCGGTCCAGAGATAGCCCTCGGCGTCGGTGGTCATGCCGTCGGGGTAGCCGTCCTCTTCGGAGAAGCGGATGAACTCCTCGCGATCGCGCGCGCCGTTCTCGTCCACGGCGAAGCGGTAGATCACGCGGCGGCCCGAATCGGCGTGGTACATCCACTGGCCGCAGGGCGAGAAGGCCGGGCCGTTGGGCACGGTATAGTCGGTGTCGATCACCTGCCATTCGCCCGAAGGGGAGAGGCGATAGAGCGAGCCGGTCACGTCCTCTTCGGCCATGTCCATGGTGCCGCACCAGATCGCGCCGTGGCGGTCGGCCTTGCCGTCGTTCATGCGATTGCCGGGGAGGTGCGGTTCGGGATCGTTGCGCTCCGAGATGGTCAGCGGATCGAGCGTGATGTTCGCCACGCCGTCCTGGAAGCCGCCGATGAGTCCGCCTTCCGCGCGCGGGGCGACCCAGCCGAGGCGGGCGGGCATGTCCCAGCGCGTCACGGTATTGTCGGCCAGGCTGAGGCGGTTGAGCGCAGGGGCGAGGATGTCGACCCAGTAGAAGGCATTGTCGCGCGCGCTCCAGAGCGCGCCTTCGCCCAGGGTATCGCGGACGTCGCGATCGATCTTGCGCCAAAGGGTCATGAAACTCTCCCTAAAAGTAAATCGGCCCCCGCCCCGTCCTTTCCCTTGAGGGGACAGGAAGGGACGAGGGCCGAAAGGTCATCCGACGGCTAGGTCGGACAGGATCTCAGTGCGATCAATGGTTATCGCCCTTAGTGGTTGTCCCTGGGCAGGCCCATGGTCTGGGCGATGCGCTGGTACTTTTCGGCGCCTTCGAGGATCGCGCCGGTGTCCATCTGGCCGACGACCGAGCGCTGGATTTCCTGCCACGGCGTCTGCGAGGCCGGGTAGGGGTAACCGCCCTTGGCTTCCAGAGCGGCACGGCGCGCGGCCAGTTCCTCGTCGGAGATCAGCACGTCCACGCGGCCCTTCTTGAGGTCCATGCGCACGCGGTCACCGGATTCCAGCAGGGCGAGGCCGCCCATGGCTGCGGCTTCCGGCGAGGCGTTGAGGATCGAGGGGCTGCCCGAAGTACCCGACTGGCGGCCGTCACCGATGCACGGCAGCGAGTGGACGCCTTCGGTGATGAGGTACGAAGGCGGACGCATGTTGACGACTTCCGCTGCGCCCGGATAGCCGATCGGACCGGCGCCGCGCATGAACAGCAGGGTGTCGGGGGTGATGCCGGTGGCCGGATCGTCGATGCGGTGGTGATAGTCCTCGGGACCGTCGAACACCACGGCATTGCCTTCGAAGGCATCCGGGTCTGCGGGGTTCGAGAGGTAACGGTCGCGGAACTCCTTGGAGATCACGCTGGTCTTCATGATCGCGGCATCGAACAGGTTGCCCGACAGGACCAGGAAGCCGGCTTCCTCGACCAGCGGCTGGTCGAAGGGCTTGATGACCTTCTCGTCCTCGATCACGGCATCGCGGCAGTTGTCGCCCATGGTCTTGCCGTTGACCGTCATCGCGCTCTCGTGGATCAGGCCCTGCTTGATCAGCTGCGCGATCACGGCGGGGACGCCGCCTGCACGGTAGTAGTCTTCGCCCAGGTATTCGCCGGCGGGCTGGAGGTTCACCAGCAGCGGGATCTTGTGGCCGATGCGTTCCCAGTCCTTCAGCGGCAGGTCGACGCCGATGTGGCGGGCGATCGCGGCAAGGTGGATCGGGGCATTGGTCGAACCGCCGATGGCGGCGTTGACGGCGATGGCGTTATGGAACGCGTCGAGCGTCAGGATGTCAGAGGGCTTGAGGTCCTCGTGAACCATGTCAACGATGCGCTTGCCGGTGCGCCATGCGCATTCCTGGCGGTCGCGGTAGGGCGCGGGGATCGCGGCCGAGCCGGGCAGCATCATGCCGAGCGCTTCGGCGAGCGAGTTCATCGTCGTCGCCGTGCCCATGGTGTTGCAGTAGCCGGTCGAGGGGGCCGACGAGGCGACGAGCTTGATGAAGCCGTCGGCGTCGAGTTCGCCTGCCGCCATCATCTCGCGGCCCTTCCAGACGATCGTGCCCGAACCGGTACGCTCGCCCTTGTGCCAGCCGTTGAGCATCGGGCCGACCGAAAGCGCGATCGCCGGGATGTTCACGGTAGCGGCGGCCATGAGCAGCGCCGGGGTGGTCTTGTCGCAGCCGGTGGTCAGCACCACGCCGTCGAGCGGGTAGCCGTAGATCGCTTCGACCAGGCCGAGGTAGGCCAGGTTGCGGTCGAGGCCTGCGGTCGGACGCTTGCCGGTTTCCTGGATCGGGTGAACCGGGAATTCCAGCGCGATGCCGCCCGCTTCGCGAATGCCTTCGCGAATGCGTTCGGCCAGCACGATGTGGTGGCGGTTGCAGGGCGACAGGTCGCTGCCGGTCTGGGCGATACCGATGATCGGCTTGCCCGAGCGAAGCTCTTCAAGGCTGATGCCGAAGTTCAGGTAACGCTCCAGATAGAGCGAGGTCATGTCGATATTGTCGGGATTGTCGAACCAGGCGCGCGAGCGCAGCTTCGGTGCAGTCTTGTTGTCGGTCATGGGCGATCGTTTCTTTTCGAGGTCAGCGCGAAGAGGTGGAAACGCGGTAGATCATGACATGCTTGTAGGGCTTGCCGGGATCGACGCGGGTGGACGGGAAATTCGCGTGGTTCGGCGAGTCCGGGAACTTCTGCGGTTCCAGTGCGATGCCGTCGCCCATGCGGTAGAGGTGGCCGTTCTTGCCGATGAACGTGCCGTCGAGGAAGTTGCCCGCGTAGAACTGCACGCCCGGTTCGGTGGTCAGCAGTTCGAGCACGCGGCCCGAAGCGGGATCTTCCAGGCGGGCGGCCAGTTCGGGGGCCTTGGTGATGCCCTTGTCGAGGACGAAGTTGTGGTCGTAGCCGCGGCCCATGAGGATCTGCTCGTCCTTGCCGTCGCGGACGCCTTCGCCCACCGCGCGGCCCTTGCGGAAGTCGAACACGGTGCCGTCCACGGGGCGCAGTTCGCCAGTGGGGATCAGCTTGTCGTTGACCGGAGTGAAGCGGCCTGCGGGAATGGTCAGCACGTTCTGCATGGCGTCGCGGGGCGCGCCTTCACCGGCCATGTTGAAGATGGCGTGGTTGGTCATGTTGAGCACGGTCGGCTTGTCCGTGGTCGCCTCGAACACGATCTGGAGGTTGCCCTTCTCGTCCAGCGAGTAGGTGACCTTGGTCTTGATCGTGCCGGGATAGCCCGAATCGCCGTCGGGGCTGACGAGCGAGAAGACCGCCGTGGCCACCGGGCCGGACTTGATCGATTCGAGCTTCCAGTTCTGGACGTCGAAGCCCTTGCCGCCGCCGTGGAGCGACTGGCCGTGGTCGTTGCCGGGCAGCTGATAGGTCTTGCCGTCGAGCGTGAATTTGCCGTCGGCGATGCGGTTGCCGTAACGGCCGATGGTGGCGCCCCAGTAGTTCGGGCGCTTTTCGTAGCTGGCGATGTCGTCGTAGCCTAGCAGGATGTCGGCCAGCTTGCCCTCGCGGTCGGGCGCCATCATCTTCCACAGGGTGGCGCCGTAAGTCAGGATCGTGGCCGAGACGCCGTTGGCCGCCTTCAGCGTGACCGCGCTGACCTGCGCGCCGTTCGAAAGCGTTCCGGCCGGAGCCTGCGAGGCATCGGCGGCGAGTGACGGTGTGGAAAGTGCCAGGGCCGGGGCGGATACCGCCATTGCTACGAACGCCTTGCGCAGTTTCCTCATTATCCTGGCTCCCATATCTGTCCTGTAAGTCATTTCCGCATCGTGTTACCGGACGCTGTCAGACGACGACGCCCATTGACGATATTGCTTCCCGCATATAGTCCGACAAATAGAAAGAGCGCAAGCCGGTTTGCCGCAGGGCACGGCGCGGTTCACTGGTTTAGAGAGGATAGTCATGCCCCCAGTGGTTTCATCTGGAGATGCCCCGGTGCTTCACGCCCAGCCAGCGGGCGTCCGTTACGGCCCGGCGCTGACGCTGCTTGCCAGCCTGTTTTTCATGTGGGGCTTCATCACCGTCATCAACAACACGCTGCTGCCGCACCTGCGCAGCGTGTTCGACCTCAGCTACACCCAGACGACGCTGATCGAATCGGTGTGGTTCATCGCCTATTTCGTGGCCTCGATTCCCTCGGCCAAGCTGATCGAGCGGGTCGGCTATCAGAAGTCGCTGGTCATCGGTCTGCTGATCATGGCGGCGGGCGCGCTGGGCATGACTCTGGCGGCGAGCATTCCGTCCTACGGCGTCACGCTGGTCATGCTCTTCGTGATCGCCAGCGGCATCACCCTGCTTCAGGTCGCAGCGAATCCTTATGTCGCCGTCGTCGGCAAGCCCGAGACCGCGTCCTCGCGCCTGAACCTGGTGCAGGCGCTCAATTCGGCGGGCACCATGCTGGCCCCGCTCTTCGGCGCATACCTGATTCTCGGCCGTTCCAAGAGCGGCACTTCCGCCGCCGGAACCGTGCTGACCGATGCCGAGCGCCTGGCTGACGCCCATTCGGTGATCCTGCCCTACGCGCTCGTCGCCGTGGTGCTGGTGATCCTGGCGGTGGTGATTGCCAAGTTCCCGCTGCCCGCGATGGGTTCGGCGAACTCGCGCCTTGCCAAGGAGCAGCGCAAGCATCTCTCGCTGTGGAGCCACCGCAACCTCGTTTTCGGCATTCCCGCGATCTTTATCTACCTGATTGCCGAAATCGGCGTGGCGAACCTCTTCGTGAACTTCGTCAGCCAGCCCGACATCGCCAACCTGACGCATGAGCAGGCTGGCAAGTACCTCACTTTCCTGTGGGGCGGCATGATGGTCGGCCGTTTCGCCGGTTCCGCGATCATGCAGCGTTTCGACGCCGGCAAGGTCCTGGCCTTCTTCTCGGTCGGCGCTTTCGCGGTGATGATGATCACCGTCTTCGCCCATGGCCCTGTTGCCATGTGGTCGCTGATCCTGGTCGGCCTGTTCCACTCGATCATGTTCCCGACTATCTTCACCCTCGGCATCAAGGGCCTCGGGCCGCTGACCGAGGAAGGCTCGGGCCTGCTCGTGATGGCGATCGCAGGCGGCTCGCTGGTGATCGTGCAGGGCTGGCTGGCCGACAACTACGGCCTTCAGAACTCCTTCCTGCTGACCGCGATTTGCGAACTCTACGTGCTGTTCTACGCCCTGTGGGGCAGCAAGACGACCAATGCGGAGCCGGATCTGGTTCCCGAGCCTGCCGAGTAACCCGGCAGCCTCTGGCGCAACGAAAAGGCCCCGGCGAGCGATCGCCGGGGCCTTTTTCTGTTTGGGTGGTGAGAAACGCGTCGTCCCGGACGACGAGGCTTACTTATCGGACGCCTTGCTCTTCTCCATCGCGCTGCGGGTATCCTCCAGCGCCAGATCGACCAGCACGTTCATCGCCTCGGCCGCCGCTGCCGCATCGCCTGCCGCGATGGCGTCGTAGACGCGCACATGGTCGGGGATGGGGTTGCGGGGCAGGGCGCGGGCGCGCTGCTTGAACTGGGTGGTCCAGTTCACCGCCGCGCCGATCGAGGCGCTGAGCGTGAGCAGGGCATCGTTGCGGGTGGCCTGGAGAATCGCGTTGTGGAAATCGCGGTCCGCCGCGCGCCCGGCCTCGGTGGTGAGGGTATGGCGACGCATGGCGGCCAGCGCGTCCTTCATCGCCTTGAGATCGTTCTTGTCGCGGCGCTGCGCGGCAAGGCGGGCGGCGGCGGGTTCGACGATGGCGCGCAGTTCGAACAGGCTGCGCACGAATTCGATGTCTGGCTCTCCCGCAAAGGCCCAGCCGAGCACTTCGGGGTCGAGCAGATTCCAGCGATCGCGGGGCAGCACGCGCGTTCCGGCCTTGGGGCGGCTCGCCACCAGCCCCTTCGCGCTCAGGACCTGAATGGCCTCGCGATAGGCGCTGCGTGAGACTTGCAGTTCCTCGGCAAAGGCAACTTCACCGGAAAGAATGTCTCCGGGCGCATATTTGCCGGACAAGATAGCCGTTCCCAGTTTATGGGCGATGGCGCCGTGCAGGCGTCGTCCGGGGCCCCGGGCCTCGTCGGCGGGTCTTGCACTTTCTTCTTCGTTCACAAAATTGGCTTCTGACACTGTTATTGGCACCTCTCCGAGGGAAGGTAACAGCCCTTCTCATGCGAAGGAACGACAAACATTGCGTTTCTGATGCGCTGGGAATATGTCGGAGTAAATAGGGAGACCCCAAATGACCGAATTCCGTTCCATCGTGGCCGAAACCGGCGAGCCCCAGGGCGAACCGCTGGCCGTGAACGGCCCTGCCGATGTCGCCGCCGCCTGCGCCGCAGCGGCTGCCGCATTCGATACCTACCGTGCCACCGACCGTGAAACCCGCGCCGCGTTCCTCGAGCGAATCGCGGACGAGATCATGGCCATCGGTGATTCGCTGATCGAAGCCTACATCGCCGAGAGTGGCCTGCCCCGCGGTCGCGGCGAGGGCGAGCGTGGCCGTACCGTCGGCCAGCTGCGCCTCTTCGCGGACGTCGTCCGCAAGGGTCAGTGGCAGCAGCTGCGCATCGATCCGGCCATGCCGGACCGCGCTCCGCTGCCCCGTCCCGACCTGCGCCTGCGCATGATCCCGGTCGGTCCGGTCGCCGTGTTCGGCGCCTCGAACTTCCCGCTGGCCTTCTCGACCGCCGGTGGTGACACCGCTTCGGCACTTGCCGCCGGTTGCCCGGTCGTCGTCAAGGGGCACCCCGCCCACCCGATCACCGGCAGCCTGATTGCAGCGGCGATCACCAAGGCGGTCAAGGATGCCGGACTGCCCGAAGGCGTGTTCCAGCATCTGGTCGGTCCGTCGAACGAACTCGGCGCCGCGCTGGTCCAGGATCCGCGCATCATGGCGGTCGGCTTCACCGGCTCGCGCGGTGGCGGTCTTGCCCTCGCCAAGCTGGCCCAGGCCCGCGAAGTGCCGATCCCGGTCTATGCCGAAATGTCGAGCATCAACCCGGTCCTGCTGCTTCCCGAAGCGCTCAAGGCCCGCGGCGAAGCGCTTGGCACCGCTTTCGTCGGTTCGCTGACGATGGGCGCAGGCCAGTTCTGCACCAACCCCGGCCTGATCCTGGCCGTCGAAGGTGAAGGTCTGGACGCCTTCGTCGCTGCCGCCACCGGCGGCGTTTCGGAAGCCAAGTCGCAGACCATGCTGACCACCGGCATCGCCGCCGCTTATGCCAAGGGCGTGGAAGCGCTTGAAGGCAACGCGGGCGTCGAGACCCTGGCCAAGGGCGAAGAAGGCAGCAAGACCACCGGCGGTGCGATCCTGTTCCAGACCACGGCCGCGCAGTTCCTGGCGGACAAGGCCATCGGCCACGAAGTGTTCGGCGCTGCGTCGATCGTCGTGCGCTGCAAGGACGAAGCCGAACTCGCCGGTCTGCTCGAAGGCCTGGAAGGCCAGCTGACCGCCACCCTGCACATGGACGCTGCCGACGAAGCCGCTGCTTCGCGCCTGCTGCCCGTGCTGGAGCGCAAGGTCGGCCGCATCCTCGTCAACGGCTGGCCCACCGGCGTCGAAGTGTGCCACGCGATGGTTCACGGCGGCCCGTTCCCCTCGACCTCCGATCCGCGCACCACGTCGGTCGGCAGCATGGCGATCGACCGCTTCCTGCGTCCGGTCAGCTACCAGAACTTCGCACAGGGCCTGCTTCCGGCAGAACTGCGCGACGCAGCCTTCGGTGACGGCGCTCCCCGCCTGATCGACGGCGCGCTTACCCTCTAACCAGTCCAACCCAATCCCCGCGGCGCGCTCCCCCAAGAAGGCGCGCCGCGGTTAGGGCCAAGTCCCTTCCGGGAGAGATCCATGACCTACCTTCGCCTGCTCCAGCATCGCGCGCCGAACGGCGTGCGCTCCGTCATCCTTGCCGAGGGCGATGCCGCCCACTTCCTTCAGGGCGTCACCACCACCCGCGAACTCGCGCTGCGCGCCATTGCCGAAGGTGTGACGCTGGCCGAGGCCGCCAAGGCTTGCGCTGCGGGCGAAGCGGTCGACATCGCGGCCGAATTCGCGGCCGGCACCCTGCTGGCCCCGATCGACCATGACGATTCGGCCCACTTGCTGATGACCGGCACCGGCCTGACGCACCTCGGTTCGGCTGAAGGCCGCAACAAGATGCACGCCGCCGCCGCCTCGGGTGAGCACGTCACCGATTCCATGCGTATGTTCCTTGAGGGCCTCGAAGGCGGCAAGCCCGCCGCAGGCACCGAAGGCCAGCAGCCGGAGTGGTTCTACAAGGGCGACGGCCAGCTGCTCGTCGGCCCCGGCGAAGCGCTCACCATGCCTTCCTTCGCCAAGGACGGCGGCGAAGAGCCCGAACTGGCCGGCATCTACCTCGTCGGCGAAGATGGCGCCGTCTACCGCCTCGGCCTCGCGCTCGCCAACGAGTTCTCGGACCATGTGACCGAGCGTCACAACTACCTCTGGCTCGCCCACTCGAAGCTGCGTCAGGCCGCGCTCGGCCCGGAACTGCTGCTCGGCACCCCGCCGGAGAAGATCGAAGGCACCAGCAAGATCGTCCGCGGCGGCGAAACCATCTGGGAAAAGCCCTTCCTCTCGGGCGAGGCGAACATGTCGCATACCTTCGCCAACCTTGAGCACCACCACTTCAAGTACGACCTGTTCCGCCGCGCCGGTGACGTGCATGTCCACTTCTTCGGCACCGCCACGCTCTCGTTCAGCGACGGCGTGACGACGCAGGAAGGCGACGTGTTCGAGATCTCGGCCGCGCCCTTCACCCTGCCGGTTTCCAACCCGCTCGCCCGCGCTGCCGCTCCGGCCGCGCCGACCACCACCGTGAAGGCGCTCTGAGCCATGGATCCGATCCGCATCGCCATCGTCGGCGTGGGCAAGATCGCCCGCGACCAGCACATCCCCGCGATCGAGGGCAACCCGAACTTCAGCATCGGCGCCACGGTCAGCCCGAATCATCGCGGCCCTGAAGGCATCCCGCACTTCAACAGCCTTGAGGAGCTGATCGAGAGCGGCCCGGCGATCGACGCTGTGGCGCTCTGCACCCCGCCGCAGGTGCGCTACGACCTTGCCGCGCTGGCGCTGTCAAAGGGCATGCACGTGTTCCTCGAAAAGCCGCCGGGCGCCACCCTGGCCGAAGTGGCCGCGCTGGAAAGCCGCGCCGAGAAGGTGGGCGTCACCCTGTTCGCCTCGTGGCACTCGCGCTACGCGGCCGGTGTCGCGCCCGCCCGCGCCTGGCTGGCCGAGCGCACCATCCTCAGCGCCAAGATCGTCTGGCGCGAGGACGTGCGCGTCTGGCATCCGGGTCAGGACTGGATCTGGGAGCCGGGCGGCCTTGGCGTGTTCGATCCGGGAATCAATGCCCTTTCGATCGCCACCCACATCATGCCGCGTCCGTTCTTCCTCAAGGAAGCGACGCTCAGCCTGCCCGCCAACCGCGCCGCGCCGATCGCCGCCGATATCGAGTTCCGCGATACCGCCGGAGCCGAGATCCACATGGACCTCGACTGGCGCCAGACCGGCCCGCAGTCGTGGGACATCATCGTCGAGACCGATGCGGGCACGCTGAAGCTCTCGAACGGCGGCGCCGTGCTCACCCTGCCGACCGGCACCGAGCACAATGAAGACCTGGAATATCCGGGCCTTTACTCGCGCTTCGCCAACCTGATCCGCGGCGGCCGCAGCGATGTCGACATCGCGCCGCTGCGCCTCGTCGCCGACGCATTCCTGCGCGGCAAGCGCGACCTCGTCGAAGAATTCCACGACTGATATCCCAGGGAGGGGACTGAAAATGTTGAAGGCGCTTCGCCTGACCACTGCTGCCGTCCTGTTGAGCGCCACCACGCTCGCAGGCACGGCTCAGGCTGACACCAACGGCCAGCCGACCACCGCGACGATCGAAGCCGACAAGCCCGGCCCGGTCTACCACAAGGAAGTCTTCACCCAGTTCGCCGAGCACCTCGGCACGGGCATCTACGGCGGCCTGTGGGTCGGCAAGAACAGCAAGATCCCGAACACCAACGGCTTCCGCAACGACGTCGTCAGCGCGCTCAAGGACCTCGCGGTCCCGGTGATCCGCTGGCCGGGCGGCTGCTTTGCCGATGAATACAACTGGCGCGAAGGCATCGGCCCGCAGAACAAGCGTCCGGTCAAGATCAACACCCACTGGGGCGGCGTGACCGAGCCGAACACCGTGGGCACGCACGAGTTCTTCGAACTGATCCGCCAGGTCGGCGCGGAAGCCTATGTTGCCGGCAACGTCGGCAACGGCACGCCCCGCGAAATGGCCGAGTGGGTCGAATACATGACCTCGCCCGCCGGCTCGCTGGCGGACGAACGCGCCCGCAACGGCCACAAGGAGCCCTGGAAGGTTGCCTACTTCGGCGTCGGCAACGAGCTTTGGGGCTGCGGTGGCAACATGCGTCCCGAATTCGCGGCCGACGAGACCCGTCGCTACGCTACCTTCGTCAAGGCGCCCGCGGGCACCAAGATCCTGAAGGTCGCCGCAGGCGCCAATGTCGACGATTACAACTGGACCGAGACGATGATGCGCGTCGCGGCCGATCGTCTCGACGGCGTTTCGCTGCACTATTACGTCCACCCGGCGGGTGGCTGGCCGCCGCGTGCGCCCGCCGTCGACTTCGACGAGAACGGCTGGGCCGATGCGCTCAACGGCGCGCGCAAGATGGACGAACTGATCACCAAGCACTCGGCGATCATGGACAAGTACGATCCCGAGAAGCGGGTCTTCCTGGCCGTGGACGAATGGGGTTCGTGGTACGCACAGGATCCGGGCACCCATCCGGGCTTCCTGCGCCAGCAGAACACCCTGCGTGACGCGCTGATCGCCTCGATCCACCTGGATATCTTCGCCAAGCACGCCGACCGCGTGCGCATGACCGCCATCGCGCAGATGGTGAACGTGCTTCAGGCGATGATCTTCACCGAAGGCAACAAGATGGTGCTCACGCCCACCTATCACGTCTTCGAGATGTACAAGCCGTGGCAGGACGCGACCGTGCTGCCGATCGACATCAAGTCGCCCTGGTACGCCAAGGACCAGTACACGATGCCTGCGGTCAGCGGTTCGGCGGTCAAGGCGAAGGACGGCAAGATCCATGTCGGCCTGTCCAACCTCGATCCGAACCAGCCGAACACGGTGACGATCAAGCTTGCCGGTGTAAGCGCTTCGGCGGTCACGGGCCGTATCCTCACGGCACCGGCGATCAACTCGCACAACACCTTCGACGCGCCGAATGCCGTGAAGCCCGAGGCCTTCTCCGGCGCGACCGTGCAGGGCGGCAACCTTGTCGTCACCCTGCCGGCCAAGTCGGTCGTGGTGCTCGAACTGCAATGAGCGTGAACCACGTCCCCCAGGACCCATACGTATTGGGCGATTGGGGGACGACCCGCCTGCGCCTGTACCGCCTCGAAGGCGGGAACGTGGCCGCCCGGCTCGATGGGCCGGGCGCGCTGCAAGGCGACGCGCGGGGGGCTCTGGCCGAACGGCTGGAGCTCTGGAAGGCGGAAGGGGCGCTCGATGAGGTCGTGCTTTGCGGCATGGCCGGAGCGCCGGGCGCTCTTGTCGCGGCAGGCTATGCAGCCTGCCCGGCAGACGCCGCCAAGTGGCTGTCTTCGCGCACGCGGCTGGAAGTCTCCGGCATCCCGGTCTCGGTCCTGCCGGGGCTGAGCTGCAAGGATTCCGAAGGCGTGCCCGAAGTGATGCGGGGCGAGGAGGCGCAAGTCTTCGGCGCCCTGGCGCTCCATCCCGAACTCGCCCTGGGCGAGCATCTCGTCGCGCTGCCGGGTACGCACTGCAAGTGGGTCTCGGTGGTGAACGGCACGATCGCCGGTTTCCGCACGCACCCGACCGGGGAACTCTACGCGTTGCTGGCAGGCCAGTCGACGCTGACCGGGCCGGATACGCTCCCCGACGGCACTTTGGGTGAAGGCAGCTTCGATGACGGTTTCGCACGCGGTCTCGACCGCTGCGAGGAGCCGCTGACCACCGCCCTGTTCGAAGCCCGTGCCGCGCGGATGCTCGACGGACGTTCGAAAGACTGGTCGCGCGGATATATCTCGGGCCTGCTGATCGGCGGTGAAGTGGCGGCGCAAGTGCCGAACGGCATTTCGGTCGTCCTGATCGGCGATCCGGCGCTCTGCGGGCTCTACGATCGCGCGCTGGCGGTCCGTGGCTGCACGTCGCGCAAGATCGATGGTGATGCGGCGGTTCTCGCCGGTCTGGCTCTCGCGAAAGGACAGAAGGCATGAAGATCGAAGACGTTCTCGCCGCAGGTCATGCGCCTGTCGTCGCGATCCTGCGCGGGATCCAGACGCACGAAGCGGTCGCCATCGGCGAAGCGCTGGTCGAGGCCGGTGTGCGGATCATCGAGGTGCCGTTCAACTCCCCCGATCCGGCAGGCTCCATCGGCGCCATGGCCGAGGCCCTGGGAGACCGTGCGGCGATCGGCGGCGGTACCGTGATCGGCACCGACCTTGCCGAGACGCTGGCGGGCGTCGGCGGGACTTTCATGGTTTCGCCCAATGTCGATCCCGAGGTGATCAAGCGCTCGATCGCACTCGGCATGGACGTGCTTCCCGGCTTCCTCACCCCCACCGAGGCTTTCGCCGCCGTGGCGGCAGGTGCCAGGGACCTCAAGCTGTTCCCCGGTTCGGCGCTGGGCAGCGGCTATATCAAGGCGATCCGCGAGGTCCTGCCCAGGCAGAGCCGCGTCTGGGCCGTGGGCGGCGTGGGCGCTGCCAATGTCGCGGAATACCGCGCGGCGGGCGTCTTCGGCATCGGCGTGGGCGGCAGCCTCTACAAGCCCGGCTTCGATGCCGCCACGGTCGGCGTCAAGGCCGCCGAGATCGTCGCCGCATGGAATGCCTGCGCGGCATAATTACAAGAAATATCTGGAGAGTTTACGTGTTCAGGAACATCCTCGCCGCCGCCGGTCTGGCGGTTCTGGCCGCCTCGGGTGCGGCGGATGCGCAAGTGCAGGCGGGCGAGAAAGGAGCGGCAACGCTCAACGCCCAGCTGACCGGCGATCTCGTGGTGCATGACCCGGTGATCATCCGCGAAGGCGATACCTACTACGTCTTCAGCACCGTGGGCCGCTATATCGGCATCAAGACCTCGAAGGATATCAAGACCTGGAAGGACGCGGGCTCGGTCTTCGCGGAAATCCCCGCCTGGGCCAAACAGGCCGTTCCCGGCACCGAGGGCATCTGGGCGCCGGACATCTCCTATGTGAACGGCGAATACCGGCTCTACTATTCGGTTTCGACGTTCGGCTCGAACCGTTCCGCCATCGGCCTGGCCACCAGCAAGACGCTCGATCCCAAGGCCAAGGGCTATGGCTGGAAAGACCAGGGCCTCGTCGTCATGTCGACGCATGATGACGACTTCAACGCCATCGACCCCAATTTCGTCGAGGACGCACAGGGCCGCCAGTGGCTTTCGCTCGGCAGCTTCTGGAGCGGGCTCAAGCTGTTCCCGCTCGATGCGAAGACCGGCAAGGTTCCTGCCGGCACCGAGCCCTATGCGATCGCCCGCCGCCTTGCACCGGCAGGCGGCCCGGCGCCGGTCGAGGCGCCCTTCATCATTCCGCACGGCGGCTGGTACTACCTGCTCGCCAGCTACGACTATTGCTGCAAGGGCGTGAACAGCACCTATTACACCGTGGTCGGGCGCTCGAGGAAGATCACCGGGCCCTACCTCGGCAAGGACGGCAGTTCGATGATGGACGGCCGCGGCACGATCTTCCTGCGCGCCGACCTTGAAGAACAGCAGCGTTTCCGTGGCCCCGGCCATGCGGGCGCCTTCACCGACAAGGACGGCACCACTTACGTCGTCTACCACGCTTACGACAAGCAGGCCAACGGTGCGCCCACGCTGCGCATCGCGCCGATCCGCTGGGATGCGGACGGCTGGCCTCAGGCCGAATACTGAACCCACCTGACGGCACCCCGGTCCCCCGACCGGGGTGCCCTTTTTCCTATCGCCGGGCAGAATGTCCGGCGCCACGAATCAGGAATATCGGAGAGGATGACATGAACTTTTCCCTTTCGCGCCGGGCCTTCGCCGCCAGCGCCGCCCTGCTTCCCATCGCCTGCAACCGCGCCGCCGATACCGCGATCGGCGGCGGCGAAAAGGGCGCGCCGGTCGATCCGCTCAAGGGGCCGATCAACCCGCTGGTCAAGAACCGCGCCGATTCCCAGGTCTTCCGCCACGAGGACGGCTACTACTATCTCACCGGCTCGGTCCCCGAGTACGACCGTCTGATCCTGCGCCGTTCGAAGACGCTGGCCGGCCTTGCCACGGCCGAGGAGCGCGTGCTCTGGCGCCATGAGAAGACCGGGCCGATGTCCGGCTTCCTCTGGGCGCCCGAATTGCACCTGGTGGACGGCAAATGGGTGATGTACTTCGCGGCAGGCCCGAGCGGCGGCGGCGAGGACGTGTTCCGCATCCGCACGTATGCGATCGGCTGCGACGGCGCCGACCCGATGACCGGCAAGTGGTCGGTCCTGGGCGAATTCAAGATGCCGTGGGACAGCTTCAACCTCGATTCCACCGTCTTCACGCACAAGGGCCAGCGTTATTTCGCCTGGGCCCAGCGCGAGGAGGGCATCGACACCAATTCCAACCTCTATCTCGCGCCGATGAAGGATGCGCTGACCCTTTCGGCCGAGCCGGTGCGCCTTACCGTGCCGACGCTCGACTGGGAAACCCGCGCCTACAAGGTGGCCGAAGCCCCGGCGGTGCTGGCACGCAACGGCCGCCTGTTCATGACCTACTCGGCCAGCGGCACCGGCGCCGTCTATTGCCTCGGCATGCTGACTATCGATGAGAACGCGAACCTCATGGATCCGAAGGCCTGGACCAAGTCGCAGAAGCCGGTCTTCGCCACCAATGTCGAAACCTCGGTCTACGGCCCTGGCCACAACAGCTTCACGGTGGATGAGAACGGCAACGACATCCTCGTCTATCACGGCCGCGACTACGAGAAGATCGAAGGCGACCCGCTGCTCAACCCCGATCGCCACACCCGCGTCCAGCGCATCTATTACGATGCGAACGGCGCGCCGGACTTCGGTGTTCCGGTCGGCAACGGCGCGCTGCCCGAGCGGTTCTCCCCCGCCGTGCGCCGCGACGTGATGCTCGGCCATGACGGCACGAAGCTCATGCTCGCCAAGGGCCTGCCGATCGCGCAGACCCAGTTCCGCGAGATCGCCGGCGCTGATGGAGCGGTACAGCTTTCGCCGATCCTGCTGCGGGACCACGGCTTTGCGGTCGGCAAGGACGGCGCCGTGTCGGTCGCGCCGCTTGGCGAAGCAGGCCAGTTCCTGCGCGAGGCGGGGGAAGCCAAGGACACCGTGCGCTTCGTGGCGAAGTCCGATTCGTCGAAGGCGCTCGCGTTCTCCGGCGATGCCATCAGGCTGGCCGACAAGAACGACCCGGCGACAAGCTGGATCGTCGGATAAAAGCCCGCAACAAGTCAGACAAAGACCGTCCGGGAAGCATGCTTTCCGGGCGGTTCTGCGACCATTCTGCCACACCTCCCCGAGGTTTTTCGCCGCCCTCCCGCTTTTCCGCTTGCAAGCGATTAGTCAGACTAATAATTAGTCCGAGTAATTGAAGGGGCATGGTATGGGCCAGCCCCAATGGGAGGGTTGATCCATGGCATTCAAGCCATTCGCTTTCTGCACCGCATCCGTTTTCGCACTGAGCCTCGCCACCGTCGCCCAGGCCCAGGAAGCGACCGCGCAGGAAGCCGCTCCGCAGTCGGCCGACGAAGGCGAAGCCACTGCCGAAGACATCATCGTCACCGGTGTGCGCGCCTCGATCGTCGGCGCCATCAACAGCCGCAAGGACAACATCCAGATCGTCGACTCGATCGTGGCTGAAGACGTCGGCAAGCTGCCGGACAACAACGTCGTCGAGGCGCTCCAGCGTGTGACCGGTATCCAGGTCACCGACCGTGCCGGCGGCGAAACCGCGACGATCACCATTCGCGGCCTTTCCGATCCCGTCACCACCTGGAACGGCCGCAACATCTTCACCGCGGCAGGTACTTCGTTCGCGCTTCAGGACGTTTCGGCGAACCTCGTACGCAAGATCGACGTCTACAAGACCCGTTCGGCCGACCAGCTCGAATTCGGCCTCGCGGGCCAGATCGACGTCGCCACGCGTCGTCCGTTCGACTTCGACGGTTTCACCGTTTCCGGCCTAGCGCGCGGCATCTACAGTGAGCTGGCAGACGAAGTTAACCCCAACGTGGCGCTGCTGGTCAGCGACCGCTTCGAAACCGGCATCGGTGAGATTGGCTTCCTGATCAACGGCAGCTACACGCGCGCCAAGTATCGCAACATGAACGTCCAGGCGGGTGCGCTTGTGCCGTTTGCCACCGAGAACCCGCCTTCGGGTACCTGGCTCACGCCGCTGCAGCGCATCTTCCCGAACACCGACCCGAACAATCCGTACTGGACTCCGGGCCTGAACGCGGGTCTGCCGACCACGCCGGGTTCGACGCTGAACATCGACGGCGTCGACGTTCCCTACTACCTGTCGCGCGATGCGGTGATCAGCTCGGACCTTTACGGTAAGCGTGAGCGTCCCTCGATCAATGCCGCGCTGCAGTGGGCACCGAACGACCGTTCGACCTACACGGCCGAATTCTACTACACCGGCTTCCGCGGCAACACCTTCAACTCGATGATGTTCAGCTACGCCGACTGGTGGGGCGACCTGGGTTCCAATCCGGGTTCGACTTTCGAGCTCTATGACGGCACCAACATCGTCAAGTCGCGCCAGATGGGCAGCGTCGCCGGCTTCAACAGCGCCGACTACGCCACCAACAAGACCGACAGCTACGTCTACGCCCTGAATGCCGACTGGGACGTCGGTGATCGCGGCAAGATCACGGCCGACCTGACCTACCAGGACAGCACGAACGAGACCTCGTTCTTCGCCATGCGCACCAACCGTGGCCCGCTGGACCTTGACGTCGATTTCAACAGCGGCGGCGGCATCCCGTCGTACAGCTTCGGCACCCCCGAAGTCCTCACCGACCCCAGCGCCTGGACCGTTGGCGACCTGTTCGACAACGGCAACAAGAGCAAGGGCAACGCCTGGACCTTCATGCTCGACGGTCATTACGACTGGGACGAAGGCTTCCTGCGCCGCATCAAGGCGGGCTTCCGCTACGACAACCGCAAGGCCAGCACTTTCGTTCGCGAACAGAGCGCAGGCGCTCTGAACACTTCGCTGGCCGATCTGGGTGACGGTTATACCTTCACCAACAGCGGCTTCTTCGACGGCCGCGCCGATGTTCCGACCAGCTGGGTTCTGGCCAATGGCCCGGCGCTCTACAAGAACGCCGATGCCATCCGTTCGATGTACCAGGCAATCAATCCGAACCTGCTGCTGTCCGATCAGATGTCGTTCGGCCGCGTCTTCGACATCAACGAAGTCACGCTCTCCGCGTACCTGCTGGCCGATGGCGAAGTCGAGATCTTCGGCCGTCCGCTCATGGTCGAAGGCGGCGTGCGCATGGTCGCGATCGATACCGACTACAACTACTTCGATCGCTACAACGGCTTTGCACGTACGGGCGTCTCGACCGGCGAAGTGAAGTTCCTGCCGAGCTTCACCGCCCGCTACGAGATCACGCCGACCCTGCGTCTGCGCTTCAACTACGGCGAAACCCTGCGTCGTCCGGCCTTCGGCGACCTCAACCCGAACGTGACCCTCACGGGCGACCTTTCGGGTCTGGGCTTCGGCACCGGCAGCGCCGGGAACGCGAACCTGAAGTCGACGACGTCGAAGAACTTCGACCTCGCGCTGGAATGGTACTTCGAGCGCAACAGCGCGATCTACGTCACTGGTTTCCGCCGCGAAATCCAGGGCCTGGTGGTTCCGCTCACGACACTTGAGTACATCCCGAACAACAACATCCAGGGCAGCACGGCTACCGACTACTTCCAGGTCACCCGTCCGACCAACGCGTCCGACGGTGTGCTCAAGGGCGTGGAAATCGGCCTGACTTACTTCCCGACCTACCTGCCGAGCATCCTCGACGGCCTGGGCTTCCAGGGCAGCGCGACGATCCTCGACTCCGAGCAGACGATCCCCGAAACCGACGCGGCCGGCAACACGGTCCTGACCAAGTCGGCCTTCTTCGCGGTTTCGAAGTTCTCGTACAACGCCACGCTGGCTTACGAGCGCGGTCCGGTCGGCGCACGTCTCTCCTACGTGTGGCGCAAGGGCTTCCTCAACAACAACGAGGCGCGTGCCTTCGCCAACCCGATCGGCATGTGGCGCAAGCCTGAAAAGAGCCTGGACTTCCAGCTCACCTACAACGTGACCAAGGACATCGGCCTGACCTTCGACGCGGTGAACATCACCAAGTCGAAGCAGCAGAACTACTACAAGTTCGAGGATGCCGGTGGTCCGCAGACGATGAACTCGAGCACGCTGCTGATCGATCGCACTTTCGCGCTCGGCGTCCGCTTCAAGTTCTGACCTGAAAAAGCAGGTCGCGACGCACGCCATTCCGCGTCGCGGCCTGCCACGGGCGGCCGTTTCTTGCCGGGTTCCTCTCCCAACACAGGCCCGGCAGGGACGGCCGCCATTTTTATTCTTGCATCTGCTGACGCTCGCCAGACCATGAAGGGGTAACGATGCGCGGAAATATTCGGACGATCCTCGCCACCGCGGCACTTCTTGCGAGCGGGGCCAGCGTGCCGCTTGCCGCGTCTTCTTCTTCAACGACGGTCTCCGCAGCGACCTCTCCCCGGCTCGATGCCGCTGCCATCGCCAAGGCCCGCTTCGGCAACGATGCGGCCTGGTACGAACAGCGCATTCCCTTCTTCGAAAGCGCCGATCCGAAGATCGATGGCGTCTACTACTATCGCTGGGGCCTGTTCCGGGCGCATCAGCGCGATCTGGGCGCGCAGGGCTATATCACCACCGAGTTCGCGGACGACGTGGACTGGCAGCGCCATCCCTTCGCCAGCCTCAACGACGCCAGCGGCTTCCATATCGCCGAAGGCCGCTGGCTGAACGACCGCCGCTTTACGGCCGACTACATCGACTTCATGTACGAGGGCGGCAACGACCGCCACTTTACCGATCACATGGCGGACTCGGTCTGGGGCCGCTATCTGGTCGACGGCGACCGCAATGCCGTGCTCGCGCACCTCAAGACCATGCGGCATATCTACCGCCTGTGGGACGAGAAGTTCGATTTCACCAAGGGACTCTACTTCGTCGAACCCCTGCTGGACGCGACCGAGTACACCGTTTCCTCGATCGACGCCTCGGGCGGCAAGGATGGGTTCCGGGGCGGCGATTCCTTCCGCCCCTCGGTCAATAGCTACATGTTCGCCAATGCCCGCGCGCTCTCGCGCATGGCGGAAATGGCGGGCGACACGGCCATGGCGAAGGAGTACGCCGACCGCGCCGAAGCGCTGCGCACGCGCGTGCTGGAGGACCTGTGGAGCCCGAAGCTGGGCCATTTCGTGGACCGATACCAGGTCGATAACGAGTATGTGAAGTATTGGGACCAGATCCGTAACCGTGAACTGGTGGGTTACCTGCCGTGGATGTTCGACCTTGTCCCGGACGAGGCGAAGTATTCCGGCGCATGGGCGCATCTGCTCGATCCGAATGCGCTTGCGGGGAAGGCGGGCATGCGGACGGTCGAGCAGAACTACGAATACTACATGCGCCAGTACCGCTATCTCGGCTCTGCGCCCGAGTGCCAGTGGAACGGCCCGATCTGGCCTTACCAGACCACCCAGGTCCTGACCGGCATGGCCAACCTGCTCGACCATTACGGCCAGAAAGGCCCGGTGACGCGCAGCGACTACATGCGCCTGCTGCGCCAGTACACGCAGCTTCACCATCAGGGCGATGGCAAGAACGGGCGGCTGGACCTTGAGGAGGACTACCATCCCGAGACCGGCAAGCCGATCGTCGGGCTGGACCGCAGCCACCACTATTTCCACTCCGGCTATCTCGACCTGATCCTGACTGGCCTGGTCGGCATCCGCCCACGCGCGGACGACGTGCTGGAAGTGAACCCGCTGCTGCCGGCTGCGGGCGATCCGCAGGCGCTAGGCTGGTTCCATATCGAGCGCGTGCCCTACCACGGCCATCAGGTCTCGGTGACCTGGGATGCCGACGGCAAGCGCTATGGCCGCAAGGGGCTGACGATCACGGTGGACGGCAGCGAAGTGGCGCATCGTGCCGATCTCGGCCGCATCGAAGTGCCGCTGGCGCGCAAGGCCAATGTGCCCGTGGTGCGCGAAACGAACCTGGCCGTGCAACTGGTGCGCGAAAACTTCCCCAAGGCGAGCGCCTCTTCGGGCAGCGAGGCGGAAAACCTCCACGACGGTATCGACGGCCGTGCCTGGTTCTATCCCGAACTGCCGAACGGCTGGGATTCGGCCGCAGGGCCTGCCGAGCAGTGGTATGCAGTGGACTTCGGCAAGACGGTCACGCTGGGCGCCACGGAACTGGCCTTCTTCGCGGACGGCGGAAAGTTCGCGGCCCCTCGCAAGGTCCGCATCGAGGCCTGGCAGAACGGTCGCTGGCAGACTGTGGCCATGCCTGCCGCCGCGCCCCTGGCGAACGGCGTGACGCGGCTGAACTGGACCCCGGTTCAGGCCGAGCGCATCCGCGTGGTGATGACGCCTGCGGGCAGGAAGGCGATCCGTCTGGCCGAGCTCAAGGCTTTCGTCCGCTGAGTTACCCTTCCGGCAGTCCTGTCGAGATCACGACAGGGCTGCCGGAATTTTCTTTCGTTAAGCCGAAGGAAACCCTGTCCGGCTAACTGGAATTAACCGCGGAGGCAGCTTTCTGAGAGCATGTCTCACGGCTATCCCTTCGCCTCGTTCGCTGCGGCCACTTCGTGCTTCGCAGGTCTTTCGACCCTGATGCCCGGCTGGATGGCCGGTATCGCCGCCGCGCATATAGCCTGCGCGGTGCTGTTCATGGGGCTTTTCAAGCACGAGACCTCTTAGGCGCCGGCTTTCCCTGCGAGCAGCTCCGGCGTCAGCACTTGCGGCAATTGCTCGGCCTTGCCGGAGCCGCCCGCGTACCAGACGTAGAGCGGAACCCCGGCGGCGCCTTGGGCGGTGAGGTAGCGGGTGATCTCGGGATCGCGCCGCGTCCAGTCTCCGCGCAGCACGACGACACCGGCTTTTTCGAAAGCGGCGCGGGTATCTTCGCGCTCGATGGCGACTTGTTCGTTGACCTTGCAGGTCAGACACCAGTCGGCGGTCATCCACACGAAGACCGGCTTGCCCGAGGCCCGTGCCTCGGCAAGGGCCTTTTCGCTAAAGGGTTTCGCGGCCAGCAGCGATTCCGAGGTTGTCGAGGGCGGCGCGGGCTGCGGCAGCAGGGGGAGCGCGATCACGGCGAGGGCGGCGGCTACCAGCGCGGGCGACTGTGCCGACTTGCCCCGGCGCTGCGCCTTGCCCGCCACAAGAAGCGCGGCGAGCACGAGCAGCAACGCGGCCAGAGCCGCCAGCACGAAGCCCGTTCCGCCGACTTTCCAGGTCAGCCATGCGAGGGCGAGCGCGGTGAGGCCCATGGGCAATGCCATCCAGCGGCGGAACGTCACCATCCAGCCCCCGGGCCTTGGCATGCGTCTGCGGAGCGCGGGCACGAAAGCGACGGCCAGGAACGGCAGGGCAATGCCGAGCCCGAGCGCGGCGAATAGGCTCATCGCGGGCAGAACCGGCAGTAGCAGCGCCGCGCCCATGGCGCTTGCCATGAAGGGCCCGGTGCAGGGCGTAGCGACGAACGCGGCGAGCAATCCCGTCGCGAAGGCGCCCCGCGTGAAGTTGGAAGGGGAACCGCCCGCGGCAAAGCCCGGCACGGCAAATTCGAACAGCCCCAGCAGGTTGGCGGTGATTGCCGCCGCCAGGACCAGCAGGCCGGCGACGACCAGTGGCTCCTGCAGCTGGAACGCCCAGCCCACCTGCTCGCCGCCCGCCCGCAGCGCCAGCAGCAAGGCGCCGAGGCCGAGGCAGGCAAGGATCACGCCCGTCGCATAGGCCAGTCCCTCGATCCGGGCATGAGCCTCGCTCTCGCCCGCGCGGGCGAGGCTGAGGGCTTTGAGGCTCAGGATCGGGAAGACGCAGGGCATGACATTGAGCAGCAGCCCGCCCGCCAGCGCGGCGAGCAGGAGCAGCGGAAGAGAGGGCAGTTCGGGAGCGGCCGCGTCGCTGGGGATCGGTGTTCCGCCAGCAGGAACCGTGCCGGGGCGCGCCGAGAAGGCGATGCCGTCTCCAGCGCCGTTGAGGCGCAGAACGCCGGTCAGGCTGTCCGACCCGCGCGGGTCCAGTTTGACGCGGGGCAGGGTGACGATCAGCATGTCGCCCTTCCAGGCGAACTGCTGCGCGCCCGCATAGTCGATCAGCTTGTCCTCGCCCACGAAGACATGGGGGCCTTCCAGCGGGGTGGAGGCGGGGAGGGGAATGGCGATGCGCACCGTGCTATCGTCGAGGCTGAACGTGCCTTGCGCATCGAGCGGGGCAGGCAGGCGGCGTTGCCATTCCGCGAAGCGCGGGTCGGACTCGGCGGCAGCTTCTGTGGCGGCTTTGGCGGCGATCGGCACTTCCACCGCCAGATCGACCTGTTCGGGCACGCAGATCTGTTCGGTGCAGGCCAGCCACTGGGCGCGAAGATGCACGGGGATGCGGCTGCCCGGCATGGCGCCGGAGGGCACAGTGAAGGGCACGAGAATGGCGTAGTCGCTCTCGTAGACGTGATTCATCAGCCCGGAGACGACCAGCGTCTGCGGCACCGGATAGCGTGGATTTCCGGCCTTGGCCCCCTCGGGCAGGGTCCAGTCGAGCTGCATGCCGAGGCCCGCGTCGCCGGGGTTGGACCAGTAGCCGTGCCAGCCCTTTTCGGGCTTCATGTGGATGGCGATCGTCGTTTCGCCGCCCGGTGCGGCGGCAGGACCGGCCACCAGTTCGGCCGCGATATGCGCGGGCGCCGCTGCGGCGAGGGCGGGTGAAAGCATGAGCGCCAGCAACTGACACATGAGTGCCATAAACAGGCGATAGCGGCGCTTTTCCATGAGACTCCCGTGCGTTGGGTGGCGCTTGCGTCGCGCGCGCATTCCAGACATCGCTGCATCTGCGCCGATTGCACCCAGATTTCAAGGAAGACCCCCGATGCGCCTGCTTTCCCCGTCGCTTGCTCCGCTGGCCCTGATCGCGGCTCTTGCCGTCTCGGCCCCCGCCATGGCGCAGGAAGCACCGGCCGCGCCTGCTCCCGCCGCCGCTCCGGCACCGCAGGCCCCGCCGAAGCTGATCGTGGCGATCTCGGTGGACCAGTTCTCCGCCGATCTCTTCGCGCAGTATCGCCAGCATTTCACCAAGGGCTTCACCCGGTTGCTGCAAGGCGCGGTCTTTGCCTCGGGCTTCCAGTCGCACGCGGCGACCGAGACTTGCCCCGGCCACTCCACGCTGCTCACCGGCGTTCACCCCTCGCGCACCGGCATTACCGCGAACTCGTGGTATCAGCCCGGCATCGCCCGCGCGGAAAAGGAAGTCTACTGCGTCGAGGATGAGACCAATCCCAGGTCCACGCCTGACAATCCGGTGGTCAGCCCCGTCCACCTCAAGGCCCCCACGCTGGGCGACCTCATGAAGAAGCGCGATCCGAAGACGATCAATGCGGCCGTTTCCGCCAAGGACCGCGCCGCCGTGATGATGAGCGGCCATGACACGGATGCCGTCTACTGGATCGGCGCCAAGGGCTTCACCACGTTCGAAAACAGGAAGATCAGCAAGGCCGTGGAGGCCCAGAACGCGGTAATGGCCCAGCGCGTCGCTGCCGGTGACGGCGACCTGACGGTGCCAGGCTGGTGCGGCCGGGTAGACCGGGCCACGCCGATCAAGGACTTCACCATCGGCACTTACCGCTTCCCGCTGGCGGCGGGCGACTTCAAGGCCTATTCCAATGGCCCCCGGATCGACACCGCCACCGCCGAGATGGCCGTGCGCATGGTGGACGAACTGGGCATGGGCAAGGATGCCGTGCCGGACGTGCTTTCGGTCAGCTTCTCGGCCACCGACAAGGTCGGCCATGCCTTCGGCACCGAGGGGGTGGAAATGTGCATCCAGATGAACGTGCTCGACGAAGCGCTGGCCACTCTGTTCAGCGGCCTCGATGCGCGCGGGATCGACTACGAGGTCGTGCTCAGCGCCGACCATGGCGGATTCGATGCGCCCGAGCGCCAGAAGCTCCGCGGCAACCCCGAGGCTACCCGCATCGATCCGGCGCTTTCGGCCAAGGAACTTGCCGCCGCCGTTTCGCAGGATACCGGCGTTACTGTGAAAAATGGCCCGCTGTTCTACGGCGCGGGCGAGGCAGGCAGCGTCTGGTTCTCGTCCGAACTGACGGCGGAGCAGAAGCAGAAGGTCATGGCCGCGCTCGTCGCCCGCCTGAAGGCCAATCCGCAGATCGCTGCGGTCTATACGCAGGACCAGATCATGCAGTGGCCCGAGCCCAAGGGCAGCCCGCAGGACTGGACCATGGAACAGAAGGTCCGCGCCTCCTTCGTGCCGGGCCGCTCGGGCGAAGTGCAGATGCTGACGGTGCGCGGCGTCGTGCCCGGCAAGCCCGCGCCCTTCAAGGTGGCCTCGCATGGCAGCCCCTGGGACTATGACCGCCGCGTACCGATGCTGTTCTGGCGCAAGGGCATGGTGGGCTTCGAGCAACCCACCCCGGTGGAGACGGTGGACATCGCGCCGACCCTCGCCGCCACCGTGGGCCTGACCGCGCCTGCCGGCACCTGGGACGGAAGGTGTCTCGACATCGACGCCGGAGAGGCCGATAGCTGCCGTCGATGAACGACTCTGCAGCGACACAAGACCAAAAGGCGGAATACCGCGACCTGACCATCCTGGGCGGCGGCCTCGTCGGCATGACGCTGGCGCTTGCCGCTGCCCGGGCGGGTATCACCAGCCATGTGATCGACCGGGCCGACCCGGCCGATCTGACTGCCGAGGGCGCGGATGGCCGCGCCTCGGCCATATCGACGGCGAGCTGGAACCTCTTCACCAACATCGGCCTCGCGCCTGCGCTCAAGGATCTGGGCTGCCCGATCGATTCGATCGCCGTCACTGATTCCATGAAGCCGGGCCGGATCGACTTCACGCCCAAGCCCGAGGAAGGCTCGCTGGGCCGCATGTTCGCCAACCGCGACTTGCGCCTCGCGCTTTTCGCCGCCGCGCGTGAGGAAAGGAACATTGCCTGGCACGTCCGCACCGAGGCCGTGCGCCGGGATCGCGGGCCGCACGGCGTGGAGGTGGAGCTTTCGGACGGCCGCCTGCTCAGGTCCAGTCTTCTGGTCGCCGCCGAGGGGCGCCAGTCGCCCACCCGCGATGAGGCCGGGTTCTCGCTGGCCAAGTGGGACTATCACCACCGCGCCATGGTGACCGGGCTGTTCCACGAGAAGTCGCACGAGAACACCGCCTGGGAAATCTTCTATCCCGCCGGGCCTTTCGCGCTGCTGCCGCTGCTCGACGACGATCAGGGCCGCCACCGCAGCGCGCTCGTCTGGACCGTGGCGGAAAAGGATGCGGCCGGGATCATCGCCATGCCGGACGCGATGTTCCTCCACGAAGTGGAAAGCCGCATGCACGGCGTGCTCGGCAGGATCTCGCTCTCCGCCCCGCGCATGAGCTATCCGCTGCGTTTCCACCATGCGGGCCATGTCATCGACGAGCGCCTCGCGGTGATCGGCGATGCCGCCCACGGCATGCACCCGATCGCCGGGCAGGGCCTCAACCTCGGCCTGCGCGATGTCGGTGCGCTGGTGGGGGTGCTGACCGAGGGGATGCGCCTGGGCCTCGAACCCGGCGACGCGCAGCTTCTGGCCCGCTACGAGAAGTGGCGCAGCCTCGATACTTTCATGGTCATGTCGGTGACCGACGGGCTGACCCGCCTGTTCGGCATTCCCGGCCGCCTGCCCAGTGCCGCGCGCCGTCTCGGCATGGGTGCGGTCCAGCGCCTGCCCGGCCTCAAGCGCTTCTTCATGGACGAGGCGCGGGGCATGTCGGGCCAGCTGCCGGAGCTGTTGCAGGGGTAGTAGATCAGAACGACGTTGGAGCAAAAAGCCGCGTCATCCTGAACTTGTTTAGCTTCGCTGGCCTTCGGCTCAGGATCCATTTCTGACCATCGACGGTGGGTCGCTCGGCACGATGGATCCTGGAACAAGTTCAGGATGACGGTGGTATGTAGGTGCAACGAAGCGTGCCGGGCGCCGCGCCCGACAGTTAGTGGAGCGCAAGGGCTTTTACCCTCGCACCCTAGCCTGTTCCTACTCGGGCAACACGCCTTCCGAGGCATCCGCCGAAGGCTCGTCGGTCGGCAGCGCGCCGGGCGTTGCCAGCGGGCTCGGCTGGTCCACGACATGGCCTTCGGCATCCGTCAGGCGGCGCGGTTCGAGCATGGCGGTGGTTTCGAGCAAGTTGAGCGCGTCCTGCACGTCCTGATAACGGCGGGCGTCGGCGATCCAGGTCTGCGCGGCCTGGGCGTTGGGCAGGCGTTCGACTTCGCTGATGGCATTGCCGATCCGGCGCGCCGTCAGCATCAGGCGGGCGCGGTCGATGCGTGCGGTGGGCGTCAGCAGCGTCGAGGATTCGCGGCGTACCACGAAGAGGCTGGACAGTTCGCGGCGCGCCTTCTGCCAGAGGCTTTCATCGCTCTGCGTTTCGCTGAGTTCGGGCGAGAGCGCTTCGAGGCGGGCGGAAAGCTCGTCGATGGTGACGGGGTTCTTGGAGAATTCGATCACCGCCTGCACGGCGCGCGGCTGGGCATTGGTGAAGCGCAGGCGCAGCTGGTCGGCCACGTAGCTGAGCGGCTCGCCGCGATCGACCATGCGGCGGGCGGCGAAGGCGATCAGCAGGCCTTCGGCGCGGGCGGCATTGCCCGACGCGGCATCGGTCTGAAAATCGATGCGCGAGAGGCGGTCCTCCAGCAGCGCCAGCCGCCCTTCGACCGAACTGAGCGAAGACAGCTGCTCGGGCGAGGCCGGGGCCATGGCCGCCGGAAGCGCTGGCGACGGGCTTGGCACGGGATCGGGCTCTGGTGCGGGCTGGACCTGCTGTTCTCCGCCGCGCTGCGGCAAGAGCTTGGCCAGCAGCCCGTCCTGTGCAGCCCAGACGACGAGCGCGCCGCCGAGCAGAAACGCGATGAAGGCAACGAAAAACAACCCGCCGCGTGAACGCGGGCGCGTGGAAGGATTTTGCGGCGAGGTGAAGTCCTGCATCAAGTCTGGTTCTGTCAGTTTACGATCCCGAGGGGAAGTCTTTGCACATCTCTGCAGCTAAGGCCAGCAGCGCGGCGTCTTCGGGCGCGTTCGCGTTCAATGATTTGGCCCAACCCTTGCCGGTGCGCCCACCCGCGAGATGTGCCACGCGCGGGCCTATGCAGGCCAGCGCGATCCGGCTGCGGTCGATCGTTAGCCGTTCGCATTCGGCGGCGAAATGCGCGGCGGCCTCGCCCGAATGGAGCAGCACGATCGCCTGCCGCTCCAGCAAGGCGGCAAGTTCGGGCGGGAAGGGGCGGGGCCTGCTGGCATAGACCTCGCGGGTGATCATCGTGTGACCGGCGGGAAGAACGAGTTCGACCCGCTCGCGTCCGGCGAGGCGCAGCAGGCGGCGGTGTCCGGGCGCGAGGTCCGCCATGACCGATTGCAGCCCGCCGCGTGCCACTTGCACGACCTCCAGCCCGGCCGCGCGCGCCGCCTCGGCGGTTCTGGCGCCCACCACATAGGCGGGAAGGCCGCGATAGCCTGCGATACTGCTGCCGCCGTGGCGCAGGGCGTTGGCGCTGCCGAGCAGCAGGGCGTCCACGTCCTCTCGCGCTACCGGATCCCATGCCAGCGGCGAGACCGCAAACAGGGGAAAGCCCTGCGCATCCAGTCCGAGCTTCCTGGCTGCGGCGACGGTTGCCGACGTGCCCGGTTCGGGACGGATGACGATGATCGGCGGCATCCCCGGCCTCAGGGGGCGCCCGCGAAGTGGTCCGCGATGGCGGGAACCGCGCGGGCGAGCAGGTCGGCGGCCAGTCGCGCCGGACCTTCGGCATCGCCTGCGGCGAAGCGCGCCTCGCCCTCTACCCTTTCGGCGCCGTCCGGGCTGAAGAGCGCGGCGCGCATCACCAGCGCATCGCCTTCGTGGCGGGTAAGCACGGCGATCGGGCTGTGGCAATTGCCGCCGAGGCCCGCCAGCAGCGCGCGTTCGGCCAGCACCGAGGCGCGGCTCGCGGCGTGATCGACGGCGGCAAGGAAGGAAAGCGTGCGCGCATCGTCGGCGCGGCATTCCACCATGATCGCGGCCTGGGCGGGGGCGGGCAGCCAGTCGTGCGCGTCCAGCGGATGGCCGGTGCCGGTTTCGCCCAGGCGCTTCAGCCCGGCCGCGGCCAGGAAGGTCGCGTCGGCTTCCCCGGCGGCCAGCTTGGCCAGGCGCGTGGCGACATTGCCGCGGAAGGTCACGACCTTGCAATCGGGCCGCGCATGGAGCAGCTGCGCGGCGCGGCGCGGCGCGCTGGTGCCGACCACGGCGCCTTGCGGCAGGGCGCGGATGCTCTCGGCGCCGACCAGCACGTCGCGGACGTCCTCACGCGGGAGGATGGCGCCGATCGTGAAGCTCTCGGGACGAATCGTCTCCACATCCTTGGCGGAATGGACCGCAAAGTCGATTTCCCCGCTCGCCAGCCAGGCGTCGAGTTTCTTCGTCCACAAGGCTTTTCCGCCGATTTCCGCCAAAGCGCGATCCTGTATGCGATCGCCGCTGGCGGTCACGGCAACGATCTCTATATGCGCGGGATCGATTCCGTGTGCGGCGGCCAGCCGGTCGCGCGTTTCCTCGGCCTGCGCCATCGCCAGCGGCGAGCGGCGGGTGCCAAGGCGGAAGTTTTGTTTTTGCGTGTCTGTTTGCGTCGTCATCGGCGGGTTGTGCTACCCGGCAATGTCGTCCAGTGGAAGGGTCGTTCAGGGAAAGAAAGAATGCGGACGGTACTGGGCATCGAAAGCTCGTGCGACGAGACGGCGGCGGCACTGGTGACCAGCGACCGCAAGATCCTCGCCCAGCGCATCGCTTCGCAGGACGAGGCGCATCGGCCTTACGGCGGCGTCGTGCCCGAAATCGCCGCGCGCGCCCATGCCGAGCGTATCGCGCCGCTGATCGAGGCCACCTTGGCCGACGCCGGAATGACACTGGACGAAGTGGACGCGATTGCCGCTACGGCAGGGCCGGGCCTGATCGGCGGGGTCATGGTCGGCCTCGTCACCGCCAAGGCGCTGGCCATGGCGACCGGCAAGCCGCTGATCGCGGTGAACCACCTCGAAGGCCATGCGCTTTCGCCGCGCCTTGCCGATGGCGAACTGCAATATCCCTATCTTCTGCTGCTGGTTTCGGGTGGGCACTGCCAGATCCTGCTGGTCGAAGGCGTGGGCAGGTTCCGCCGCCTTGCCACGACCATCGACGATGCGCTGGGCGAGGCTTTCGACAAATCCGCCAAGCTGCTCGGCCTCGGCTATCCGGGCGGTCCGGCCATGGAGCGGCTGGCGCTGGAGGGCGATCCGAAAGCAGTGCCGCTGCCGCGCCCGCTGAAGGGTTCGGACGAGCCGCACTTCTCTTTCGCGGGGCTGAAGAGCGCGGTGATGCGCGCCAAGCAGTCCGGCCAATATGCCGATGCCGATATCGCGGCCTCGTTCCAGCAGGCGGCGATCGACTGCCTGATCGACCGGGCACGGCGCGCGCTCGCGTCGGTGGGCAAGGTCAACGCCCTGGTGGTTGCGGGCGGCGTGGCCGCCAACAAGGCCATTCGCGGCGCGCTGGAAGCGCTGGCCTCCGAACACGACCTCGATTTCGTGGCGCCACCGCTGGCGCTCTGCACCGACAATGCGGCGATGATCGCCTGGGCGGGCGTGGAGCGCTTCGCCATGGGCCAGTCCGACCCGCTCGACGTGGCCGCGCGCCCGCGCTGGCCGCTCGACCCCGAGGCCGAGACCGTGCGTGGCGCAGGGGTAAAGGCATGAGCGCGGCTCAAGTTGGAGTCATCGGCGCCGGTGCCTGGGGCACCGCGCTGGCGCAGTCGCTTGCGGGCGACGGCAGCGACGTCCTGCTCTGGGCGCGTGAAACCGATCTCGCCGATCGGATCAATACCGAGCATCGCAACGCCGCCTATCTGCCCGGCGCCGCCTTGGCCGAAACGGTGCGGGCGACCAGCGACCTTGCCCGGCTGGCGGCACTGCCGGTGCTGCTCGCGGTCGTCCCGGCGCAGTTCCTGGGCGGTGTGCTCTTCCGCCTTCCGGCGCTCGGGTTCGCCGGAGATCTGGTGCTCTGCGCCAAGGGGATCGAGGCGGGCAGCGGACGGCTCATGGCCGAAGTGGCGGCCGCGGCCGTGCCCGGCGCCGAGATCGCCGTGCTTTCCGGTCCGACTTTTGCGCATGAAGTGGCCGCCGGGCTGCCCACGGCCGTGACGCTTGCCTGCTCGGGCGGCGAGGCGCAGTGGCGGCGCCTCTCGCCCGTCATCGCCCGCCCCGCTTTCCGTCCCTACTATTCCGACGACGTGATCGGCGCCGAGATCGGCGGCGCGGTCAAGAACGTGCTTGCCATCGCCTGCGGCGTCGTCGACGGGCTGAAACTCGGCCAGAACGCCCGCGCCGCGCTGATCGCGCGCGGCTATGCCGAGATGCTGCGCTTCGGCCTGGCGCGCGGCGCGCGGGCGGAAACGCTTTCGGGCCTTTGCGGCCTTGGAGACCTCGTGCTTACCTGTTCCTCATCTTCCAGCCGCAATTTCTCGCTCGGGCTCGCGCTCGGGCAGGGGCTGACCGCCGCCGAGGCGCTTTCCGGCAAGAATTCGGTGGCCGAAGGCGCCGCCACCGCGCCCGTCCTTGCCGAGATCGCCCGCCGCGACGGCATCGAGATGCCGATCGCCGAGGCCGTCTGCCGCCTCCTCGAAGGCAAGGCTCCCGCCGGGGAGGTCGTGTCTCAGATTCTTGCCCGCCCGCTGCGTGCCGAGCAGGAGCCGCATTCTTGACCGAGGGTATCGTGGGCCGCGACGCGGCCGAACAGGGAGCCCGCGAGCGCGACGATATCGCGGCGCTGGCCAAGGGCGGCCGCACCAATCTCTTCGGGTTCTTCCTGCGCCTTGCCGCGCGCATCCCGTTCCTGTTCATCGCCGGTCGCGCCTCGGTCTACGGCCCGGCGGCGCTGGGGCGCTTCGCCTCGGCGCTGGTGGTGATCGAACTGACCTCGATGATCTGCACGATGGGCGAGAAGCGCGGTCTGGCGCAGCGCCTTTCGGATACCGAAGGGCAGGTCCATCCCGCCAATGTGATCGCCGACGGCATGATCATCGCGCTGATGGCATCCTGCGCGGCGGCACTGTTCTTCTGGTTCGTGCCCGCGCCGATGTTCCCGGGCGGCCACTATACGCAGATCGACCGGCTGATGGTGATCGCCATTCCGCCGCTGACGATGACGGAGATCTGGCTGGCGGCGCTGGCCTATCGCCTGCGGGTGACGCCGACCGTCTGGTCGCGCGCGATCGTGGAGCCGTGGGCGATTTCAATCCTGGCGGGGGCGATGATCTGGCTGGCGCCTGCCAGCGGCCTGTCGATCGCCTATATCGGTTCGGTCCTGGCCGCCGCGATCACCGCCTTCATTCCCTTCTTCCGCGAATACGGCATTCCGCAAGGCTGGCGTCCGCGCTTCACCGACATGCGCAAGCTGGCGCTTCGCTCTGCCCCCATCGCGCTCGCCGACACGATCGAGTGGGCGACGCGGCGGGTGGACATCTTCCTGCTCGGCTTCCTCGCGCCGTCTTCGGCCGTCGGCGTCTACTATGCGGCGCAGCAGGTCGCGAGCCTGCCCCAGAAGCTCAAGACCAGTTTCGAGCCGGTGCTCGGCCCGGTCATCACCCGCAATCTCAAGCAGAAGGACTATGCCGCGATCGCCCGGCAGGTCTGCCAGGTCGGCTTCTGGATCACCGCGGCCCAGGCGGGTATCGCGCTGGCGCTCGGCATTCCGGGCGAGGGCGTGATGGGCCTGGTCGGCCGCGAGTTCGTGGGCGGCACCGGCGCGCTGGTGTTCCTGCTCGCCGCCGAAGTGGTGGCCGCCACTGCCGTGGTGAGCGAGGCTGCGCTCGTCTACGTCGCCCGCATGCGCAATCTCGTCGTCTCGATCTCGACCATCGCGCTTCAGGCGGTGCTGACGCTGGGCGGCATTCTGGTGATGCAGAAACTGGGCTACAACCCGCTGTTCCAGGCCGCCACGGCGGCTGCCGCGCTGATGCTGGCGCTGGGCTTCGCCTCCCTGGTGAAGTCGAAGATGCTGGCGGACTTTCTCGGGGAGCCGATCAACAACTGGCGCTGGGCGCTGGTATGGGCGGCGGCCCCCGCGGTGGTGATGGGCTATCTCGCGACCGAGTTCCTGCCGGAATGGGCGGAGCTGGCCTTCGGGATCCCGGCGATCCTCGGTTCCTATTTCCTGGTGATCTGGAAGAAGGCTTTCGGCCCCGAGGACCGCAAGCTGTTCCAGAAAACCAAGGAGGCATGAGCGCGTATCCGGTTTTCCTTGGGTTTTTCGCAAACTCTTCGGGTCTCGGGCGTTTCCTCCCGGCGCTGAAATGCTCTAGGCTCGTGCCATGAATCCCCGTCGCGCTTCCATCGTCGCCGCCGGTGCCGCTTTTTGTCTGGCGCTTTCCTTCGTCGCCACGCGCATGCAGGGTACGGTCTTCATCGGCCAGCTTGAGCATGAGGCGGAAACCGTGCGCGATCAGGCCGGGGGCACGGGCATCGACCTGGCCTTTCGCGATCGCTACGGCTGGCTGACCCGTCATCCGGTGCTCTCGGGCGGTAAGGATCTCGATTCCGAAACCCGCAAGCGCGTCGCCGCCGCCGTGGCGGGCGTGCCGGGGATCGGCGGCATCAGCTGGTCCAGCGAAGGCGATGGTGCGACCGGCAAGCTGCGCTGTCAGGACGACGTCGAAGCGATCCTTGCCAGCCGGACCATCCGCTTCACCGAAGCCAGCGCCCGGATCGACCCGGTGAGCGAGCGCCTGCTGGACGAAGTGGCCCGGGCGCTGCGTCCCTGCGTGGGCAGCATCATCGCCGTCACCGGGCATACCGATGCAACCGGCAACCCGGAGGCGAACAAGGCGCTGTCGCTGGCGCGGGCCGAATCCGTGCGCTGGGCACTGATCGGGCGGGGCATTCCCGCCGACGGACTGCGTGCCGCCGGGCTGGGTTCGAAGACGCCGATCGCAGGGCTCGATCCGCTCGACCCCGCCAATCGCCGCATCGAATTCTCGGTGATCGCCTCGGCGCCGGTCAAGCCGACGCCGATCGATACGCCCGGACCTGAATGAGCGCCCGGAATGAGAGGGCTGCCGGGCGAATGCAAATTACGATGAAAGGAGCCGCCGATGCCGCTATGGCTTGAAATGGCCGTTTCGGTGCTGATGACCTACATGGCAGGTTTCGGCATCGGCTGGCTGGTGTGGAACCGGAAGGGATAAGTTGTGGTGGAAATGATTTCGGCCAACTGGCTGATATTCGTCGTTGCGTTGCTGGTGGGCATCGCGATTGCCTACTGGCTGTTCGCGCGCGCCTCCAGGCCCGCTCCGCGCCAGCATCGTCCCGACGTGCTGGACGAAGGCGCGGCGCCCGCACAGCGTAACCAGGCGCTGATAGACGATGCCCCGCCCGCCGCGCAGTTCGCCGCGCCGGTCCATATCGATCCGCCGGCCATGGCGGGGACGATGGCAGGCATTGGCGAAGTGATCGCCGTGGCCGCGCAGGAGGAAGTGGACGCGGTAAAGACGCCGCCCCAGACCATTGCGGCCGAACCGGAACCGACCCCCGCGCCTGCTGCACCGGCAGAGGCCGAAGGGGACGACCTGCGCAAGATCAAGGGACTCGGCCCCAAGATGCTGACGCTGCTCCATTCGCTGGGCGTGACCCGTTTCGCGCAGATCGCCGCCTGGACCGAGGGCGACCTTGACGAGCTCGACGGCAAGCTGGGCGCCTTTGCTGGACGTCCCCGGCGCGACAACTGGGTGGAACAGGCCCGCCTGCTCGCCAGCGGCGATACCGGCGCTTACGAAGGCAAGTTCGGCAAGCTCTGAGAGTTCGGTTGAAAATCCGCCGCAGGCGGATTTTGGCGGCACCGGCCCGCGCCCCCACCCTACCACCCAACGGTATTATCCTGCGGGTGGTAGGGTGGAGGCGCGGGCCGGTGCCGCCAGAAAATGTCTTGCAGGCATTTTTCAAGCAGCTCGAAGCGCACGAAAAAGGGGCGGGAAGTTTCGACTTCCCGCCCCTTTTTTCTGTCTGGGCCTAACGCGCCCGAACCTGGATCATGCGGCTTCCTTGGTGCCGAAACGTCCATGGTTGCGGAACGGCGTCATCCAGCGGTCGAGGAACAGCTCCAGCGGGCGCGGTGTGATCTTGAGGTCCGCGAAGGCGGGGAAGGCGCCGCTGGCGACATTGCCTGCCTTGAGCAGCTTGAGCTGGTCGCCGCTGATCGGCGTGCCCGGCAGGGCGGCGACGAGACCGGCGATGCCGTCCGAAAGTTCCGCGAAGCTGCGCTTGCGGCAGGCAGCCTCGGCGATGCGCTTGTTGAGGTCGATCATCGAGACGACTTCGGGTCCGGCGAGTTCGAAAGTCTTGCCGCCGTGTACTTCCGGGGCGCCGAGGGTTTCGGCGATGGCCAGGGCCACGTCGTCCACGAAGACCGGCTGAAGTTGGGCCTGGGGTGCGAAGACCGGCAGGACCGGCAGGCGCGAGACGAGGTTGCCGAACATCATCACGAAATTGTCGTCCGGCCCGAACATGACCGAGGGACGCAGGATCGTGGCGGTCGGGAAAGCAGCCAGCACGGCCTTCTCGCCCTCGGCCTTGGTGCGCGCATAGGCGACGCTGGACGAGGCATCGGCGCCGATCGCGGAAATGTGGACGAATGCCGTGGCTCCCGCTGCCTTTGCCGCAGCGGCGACGCGGCCCGCGCCTTCGCCCTGCACGGCATCGAGATTGCCGGTGAAGGCGCCGACGAGGTTCACGACGGCGTCCGATCCGGCCAGCACGGCGGCCAGCGATTCGGGCCTGGTCACGTCCACGCCCGCGAACTGCACCTGGCCGAGATTGCCAAGCGGCTTGAGCGCGAAGGACTTCTTGGGATTGCGGCTGGCGACACGCAGGCGCGCGCCGCGCGCAAGCAGTTCCTGTGCTACGTGCTTGCCGACGAAGCCGCTGCCGCCCAGCAGCGTGACGATCTTGCCGTAGAGGGGGTCGGTGGCTTGGCTCATGATCAGAACGGGTCCTTCAACGTGGCGCAGGCTCATCGGGCGCAGGTAGGCGAAGAAGGAAAGAACAGCCGCCCGCGCCGGTTTCGCGCATGATAAGCGCCCTTGGCACAAGGCCGGTTCCCGAGCAACCGGGCGAAGGCCTGAGGCCGAGATTTCGCCTTTTTTCACGCTATTTGAAAAAAGTTGAATTCGGGGCGTTGACAAGAATCAGGCAGCCCCTTAGAGGCGCCCTCCTACCCGGCGAGGACGGCAACAACGGCCCCCTCGCTTCCGTGCCCAGATGGCGGAATTGGTAGACGCACCAGCTTCAGGTGCTGGCGCTCGCAAGGGCGTGGAGGTTCGAGTCCTCTTCTGGGCACCATTCTTTGCCAAATAGCTGATATGTCGCGAAAATCACCCCCTCGGGGGACCCCCGCACAGCAATCCGGTACACAAAATGGTACACTGGAGGGCTTGTTGCCGAAGGGACTTGATTGGATTCGCGAGGAGAAGTCGGGGCGGCTGATCTATCGGCGGCATTACCCTGCCGATGTCCGCAAAGTTCTGGGCAAGCTCGAAAAGAAGGTGTCGCTCCAATCTAGGTGGCGGCTGACCGCAACCGGCTCTACCCTTTACCATCGGGCATGCGCGGAGTTCGACCGGGAAGTCCGGGAGGCTCGTGCGTCACTTGAGTTGGCCGCGAAGCGTAAGGCCGCTGCTCATGATCCCATCACTCCCGAGATTGTCGAGCAAGTCGTCCTCGCCTTCCGCTACCAGCGCCATCAAGCCAACAACCTTTTGATGATGACAGGCGGCGGCCGTGCAGACCGGGCGGTGGGCGGTTTGGATTGGATGATTTCCGAGTTCCAGGAATGGAAGATCGAAGCCGACTATGAGAAAATGGAGGAGCATTGGGGCCGGATCGCCGACAAGCTCCTCGCCGATGCGTGCGTCTATCCGGACCCGGAGGATGTGGAAGGGCGGGAGCGCGTACTGTGGGCGCTGAACGACGCTGCGATGCTGCGAGAGGCTGCGGATCGCCTCCAGTTGGCAGGGAAGGCCGTAGAACCGCCTGCAAAGCCTATGCGTCCAAAGAATCCTCGCGGGCGCTCCAAAACCGTCACGGCCCTCGTTGAGGCCTACAAGGCGGACAAGTGGGACGGCTGGAGCCTGTCGAGCCGCGCAGCGGTGGAGGCGCCTTTCAGGATACTCAACGAGGTCCTCGGCGATCAGCCTGCTGTGGAAATTGATCGAGAAACTGCCCGCGAGATTTTCAGCATCGTGAGGGCAATGCCCGCTGGCCTCGGCAAAAACAAAGACCTCAAGGGATTGTCCATTCTCGCGGCGGTGGAACGGGGCAGGACGTTGGGATTGCCTGTCCTCGGGCCGAAAACCGTCAACAGTAGCTATATGGGGCATATCTCCGCCGCGTTTGGTTGGGCAGAGAAAGAGGGCTGGCTGGTGAAGAACCCGTTCGTCGGCCTGACGGCTGCGGACCCTGTCGCCGATCAAGACAAGCGCGACGCATTCACCGGCCCCCAACTTTCCAAACTTTTCAACTCCGCGCCGTGGGATCGACCACATGTGAAGGGAGCCAAATATCCGGGCCGCTACTGGATACCGCTCGTTGCACTCTTCACCGGCATGCGCTTGGCCGAGATAGGCGGGCTTAGGGTCATGGACGTGGAGACCCTCGACGGCTTCCTCTCGCTTCGAGTGCGTCCGCATGAGTTCAGGTCCATCAAGACGAAGGAAAGTCGTCGGGACATCCCTGTGCCGAAAGCCCTCCAGGCCCTCGGGTTACTCCAATACATCGAGGAGCGCCGGAAGGACGCAAAGCCCGGGGACCTATTGTTCCCCGACGTGCGGACGAACGTGAACGGAAAGGTCGCCGCCAAGATCGGTGAGTGGTTTGCGGCGCATGTGAGAACCTCTGGGATCGTTGGGACCAAGCTGGGCGTACATAGCTTCCGGCATAACTTTGAGGACCGCTTGCGGGCAGTCGGGGTGTCGGGAAGTGCAGAGGCCCTCGCGGTGTCTGGCCGCTCTGTGGCGGGCTCCCAGAGCATCTATGGGACTGCGGGAGCGGCAGGGGGCGGCTTCCCCTTGGCTAACCTCCTGTCGGTGCTGGAGATGGTTCAATACGCCGATCTGAACTTGGACCATCTAAAGGCCCGGTGACGTCGGCCGCATTTAGATATCGCAGTTGTGGCAAAAATAAAATTGCCGCAAGCGCTTGTAAGAACACCTAACATTCTGCCACATCAGCCTCGCAACTAAGGGGCTGCGTTATGACGAACGAAATGATCGAGCGGTGGCAGGATGCCTTCGGGGCGTGGCGCCGCTTCATCAGTGGAGCAGCCCGCCTTAAGCACATCTCTATTGTCGTAGACCTGTCGATTAATGGACCGTCCACTTTGGCTGATCTTTCGAAGCGTTTTAATCGCGCTCCTGAGTCTGTCCGAAATGATTTGAACAAGTTGGGCGATACTGACTCCCACGGGAAGGCGGGGGACCGTTTGGTCGAGAAGGTTCGTTTCGAGGACCGGAAGGGGCTGTATTTCCAACTGTCCGCTCGGGGGCATCTAGCCATCGAAGAGGTTGAAGCGGCCCTTAAGGAACAGGAGGAGCCCGATTTTTACTCGTTCGCCGATGAGGACGATGGCGGTATGATGGGAGGCTGGTTGAACTCCCGATCATTCGTGCGGGGTTAAACGCTCTTTCTGGCTTGCGGTGCGCGTTCACGTTAGGGCACCGTGTCATTGATGCCGAAAGAACCTTACGTATCGTTCGCCCAAGCTCAGGGCTATGCCTCTATACCGGAACAAGCAAAGCTCGGCTCCATAAGTCGCGCCACTACGGCCGGACTTTGGCGAATAATTTATGAAGACCTGCGTAATGCGGGAGCGAGTACCCGATTTCCGTTTACTCACCATCTTATCCATCAAGTATTATCTGACTGGTGGGTAGAGGCAGAGCATCAAATGGCGCACACTACGCCACGCTCTTGTGCGGACTGGGTCAAAATTCTGACAAAAAATTTCGAAAATGGGTTCCCCAATTCCTACAATATTGTGCAATATCTTTTGCAGCACCGGCGATGCGCTAGTCATTGGCGATCTGGATTTGCCGAGGTTCTTGAATCAACGCGTGCGGCTTACCGGGTCGTGGACAACACGATTGTCCCGTTCGGGTCGGACTTGGAATTAGCGCAAATTGAGGCGGCACTTGAATCCGCCACTGCCCTCGCTGCGTCGGGCAGTAAAGCGCATCTAATGGCCGCCGCCGCTGAAATGACCTCCGGCGAGAGCATAAAGGTCATCTGCAAGTCCACGGCGACGAAGCAGCACGAAACCTGTTCGACCGTCTCGCAGCCGAGCACGAGGGCTATCAGACCTTCGCCGCCGTGCGAGGCAACTCAATGACCGCAGGCCGCGAGGCCTCCGACGAAATCGCTCGACAGGAACAGGCACTCGCCGACACCGGCAGGGGCCTTTGGGCCGCAGCACAGGGCAGGGGCATTGATGCCGCCCGCCACTTCGGCTCTGCGTTCTCCGGGGAACCGGCGTTGACCAACCGTGTCAACGAGCTGACCGCCGAAGGCCTCGGAAACATCGATCCCTCCGGTGTCCGCCAGATGCTCGGCAACGTCCGGCGCAATCGCGTCATGGACAGCGCTGCCGACAACGTCACGAACGTAGCCGCGAAGCAAACCGCCAAGGTCATCGGGTCCCGTACAGGGGCCGGACTGTCCACTCCCGACAACGAGGTCCTCCTCGGATACCGTGAGCGACCTGACGGTAGCTTCGAGCCGGTCTATGGCAATCCATGGGCCGAACAGGACGGCGACTACATCCCCGCCGACCTCTAGCGCCTTGAGCCTAACACCACTCGGGCAATCTCAAAGCCTCTCAGTCACCTTCGGGCGGCTGGGGGGCTTATTTTTTCGATAGGTCAGAAGCCAAAGACCCATGAGGCCAACTGAAGCACGGCAGCCAGCGCCACAAAGTCTAAGAAGCCTAATGCCAGAGGGGAAAGAAGCCGCTCGGCTGCTAGAATGAGGGACGCCAAGATACCGGCAGGTAACCACCCGAGCCCGAAGCCGAAGAGGAAGCCATAGGTTTCTGCACAGTACCACCAAGCGCCCCCGAAGGTGGCGAACGCACAAAGACCGACGAGAGCGCGTCCAAAATCCTCCCATTTCTCAGCTTTTGAGATAGCCTGCTGTTGGTCCCCCATCGCCGTCCCCTAATGTAATCGGGCCCGAGCTGCCCGCTTCGAGTGGCGCCCGGGCTCCGCAGCCGTCACGCGAAAGCCAGCATAGCCTCCAGGTCGGCTCTCGTAAGGACCACATTCTGCATGGGGGCCCCCTTGGTGGCATGGTCTCGCTGCAAGACGATCACCACGCCATCCCCCATCTTCTGGACGGTGCAGTCGTCGAGGTTGAGCGTCAGTCCGGTAGCGTCCTTTTTCATAACCATTTTGGTGAAAATCCCGTGTGCCGATTTCGTTGGTTACGCCCCACCCCAGCGGGGCACAAAAGAGCCCTTTGCACAGCGATCAAAATGGTACAAGCAAAGGTACACGATTAGTCGAATTGTTGTGCATAAAATGACGTAAAACAGCCACATATGCGGAGTAGTTGTCCAATCCTCTTCTGGGCACCATTCTCACGCAGGTGAGAATACGCAAGGGGCCGCCGCAAGGTGGCCCCTTAGTCGTTTCTGGCGATCCTTATCCGCTTCAGCTCCATGCCGTTCCGCCCCTACCACTTGCGACGTAGTCCTTTGGGATATCGCGGGCAGGGCATTCGGATGAAGTCCTGAGATTACGGAGACTTGGCTTTCGGGTGATGGTGCTGGGGGGAGGCCGCCGCTAGTCTGCGCGGGACGGCAGGCTCTGCCGTGGCCGATACAGCTTCGAAAGGTCGCAGCCTTGCAGGCACTGGCACAGCAGATGATCTCCGGTTCGTTCCTGCCGATCGCGGGGCGATAGGACCGTTCATGGCGAAACCCGACGAAATCGGCCGGAAGGCCACGCGGGGCATGGCCTCGACGGCCATGGCGCAGATCGTCAAGGTCTTGACGACGATGGCGACCACGATCGTCGTCGCCCGTATCCTGTCGCCATCGGACTACGGCGTGGCGGCCATGGTCGCGCCGCTGATGGGGCTGATCATGACGTTCCAGAACCTCGGTTTCACCCAGGCGGTGGTCCAGGCGCGGGAGCTGGATTCGGAGCATTCGAATGCGCTGTTCTGGCTGAGCATCGCCATTTCCGTGGTCGCGGCGCTGGTCATGGTCGCGCTGGCGCCGGTGGTGGGCAGTTTCTACGGCGATGCGCGGGCGGGCTACGTGACGGCGGCGACCGGGCTGACCATCCTGGTCACCGGTTTCAAGCTCCAGCATCAGGCCCTGCTCAATCGCGAGATGCGGTTCCATGCGCTGAGTGTGAACGATATCGTCGTCGCCATCGCCACGTTCGTGCTGACCGCGCTCGCGGCGCTGATCCTGAAGAGCTACTGGGCGATCTGGCTTGGCACCCTGCTCAATGCCGTGGTCAGCACGGCGATGATGTGGCGGGCCTATCCGTGGCGCCCCCGGCTGGGCGCCTCGTTCGAAGGCGTGCGCAAGCTGGTGGTCTTCGGCGCGAACCTGACGGGGTTCAACCTGGTCAATTTCTTCGCGCGCAATCTGGACAACGTGATCATCGCCAAGGCCGAGGGGGCGGACGCGGTCGGCCTCTACGACCGCAGCTACAAGCTGATGCTGTTCCCCCTCCAGAACATCAATCAGCCGCTCAGCCGCGTGATGCTGCCGGTGCTGAGCCGGGTTCGCGACGAGCCCGCGCGCTACCGGCGGGTCTACGAACTGGCCTTGCGGGCGCTCGCGCTCGTTTCCATGCCGGGCATTCTGGCAGCGGCGATGTGCAGCGAGCAGCTCGTGCCGTTCCTGCTGGGCGAGCGCTGGGCGGCGGCCAGCCCGATCTTCTTCTGGCTGAGCCTGACCGCCATCGTGCAATGCGTGCCGAACACCACCGGCTGGCTCTATATCAGCAGCGGTAATACGCGGAACATGATGTACTGGGGCATGTTTTCCAGCACGATCAGCATCATCAGCTTCTTCATCGGCGTCCATTGGGGGGCGGCGGGCGTGGCCTGCGCCTATTTCATCGGCCAGCTCGTCACGCTGCCGCTGCTCTATCACTATGCGACGAAAGGCACGCCGGTTTCCCAGCGGTTCATGTACCTGGTGCAGCTTCCCTCGCTGGTGGGCGGGCTGTTCGCATGGGGCATCGTGTCGATGGTGCGCCAGATGCCCGCGGCCAGCGGGTTGCCGACGGTGGGCCTGCTGACCCTGGCGGTTGCCGCAAGCTATGCCGGAGCGGTCGCGGCGCAGGCCTGCACGCCGGGAGGGCGCCGGGCCATGGCGGAAATGCTGCGTCTGGCCGCGAATCTCCTGCCGGATCGCTTCAGGCGCGGGAAGCTGCAACCCCGGTAGCGCATGGGGTCTGAGAGTCTGTTTGAAAAATGCCCGAAAGGGCATTTTTTAGCGGCACCGGCCCGCGCCCCCACCCTACCACCCGCAGGATACTACCGTTGGGTGGTAGGGTGGGGGCGCGGGCTGGTGCCGCGAAATTCGCATCCGCGAATTTCCAAACAGACTCTGAACGAAAGTATGCTGGCGCGGCAGCGTCTTGCGGGTCTATCCTGGCCACCTGAGAAAGGAGCCAGGACCATGGCCGAAGATCGGATCGCGGACGGTGAAGTCGAGGGTATCCACGACTACAAGGGGCCTGCGGGCGGCTGGGGGGCGCTGGGCGCGGTGGCGCGCACGGTGCGTGAGCAAATGAAGGCCAGCCCCGATACCCGCGCGCTGCTGCAGATGAACCAGCCCGATGGGTTCGACTGTCCGGGCTGTGCCTGGCCCGATCCCAAGCATACGTCTTCCTTCGAATTCTGCGAGAACGGTGCCAAGGCGGTGACCTGGGAAGCGACCGTTAAGCGCGTCGATCCCGAATTCTTCGCGAAGCACAGTGTCAGCGAGCTTTGGACCTGGAGCGATCACCGGCTGGAGGACGCCGGGCGCCTGACCGAGCCGCTGCGCTATGATGCCGAAACCGACCATTTCGTGCCGATAAGCTGGGACGAGGCTTTCGCCCGCGCCGGGGCCGTACTGCGCGATCTGGACGATCCCCACGCCTGCGAATTCTACTGTTCGGGCCGGGCCTCCAACGAGGCGGCTTTTCTCTACCAGCTCTTCGCGCGGGAGTTCGGCACCAACAACTTCCCCGACTGCTCCAACATGTGCCACGAGGCGACGAGCGTGGGGCTGCCCAAGTCGATCGGCATCGGCAAGGGCACGGTGACGCTGGAAGACTTCGACCATGCCGATGCGATCTTCTGCATCGGCCACAATCCCGGCACCAACCACCCGCGCATGCTCTCCACGCTGGCCGCCGCTTCCAAGCGGGGCGTGCCGATCGTCGTCGCCAACCCCATGCGCGAGCGCGGGCTGGAGCGCTTCAAGTCGCCGCAGCATCCCACCGAGATGCTCTCCACTCACGCGACGCCGCTGGCCTCGGCCTATCACCAGGTGCGCATCGGCGGCGACATGGCGATGCTCAAGGGCATGATGAAGCTGGTGGTGGAAGCCGATGCACTCGACCATGCCTTCATTGCCGAACATACCGAGGGGATCGATGCTCTCAGGGCCGATCTCGATGCGACTTCGTGGGACTGGATCGAGACCACGTCCGGCCTCACGCGCGACGCCATCGAGGCGATGGCCAAGGTCTACATGAATGCCGAGCGGGTGATCGTCTGCTACGGCATGGGCATCACCCAGCACCGTCACGGTACGCAGAACGTGCAGTCCATCGCCAACCTGCTGCTGCTGCGCGGCATGTTCGGCAAGCCCGGCGCCGGGATCTGCCCTCTGCGCGGCCACAGCAACGTGCAGGGCGATCGCACCGTGGGCATTACCGAGATTCCTGCCGAAGCGATGCTGGAACGGCTTGATGCCGCTTACGGCATCACCTCGCCGCGCGAGCATGGGCACAATGCCGTCGAAGCGCTGGAGGCCATGCGCGAGGGGCGCTCGAAGGCGCTGATCGGGCTTGGCGGCAATCTCGCGGTCGCCATGCCCGATCCGCAGGCCTGCTTCGCGGCGGTGCGCGGGCTGGACCTTTCGGTGAACATCCTCACCAAGTTCAACCGCACCTGCCTGCTCACCGCTAAGGAGACGCTGGTGCTGCCCTGCCTCGGCCGTACCGAACTGGACGAACAGGCCACCGGCGCGCAGTTCGTGACGGTGGAGGACAGCATGTCCATGGTCCATGCCTCACGCGGGAAACTGAAGTCTCCGGGGCCGCTGGTGCGCTCGGAACCGGCGATCGTGGCGGGCCTCGCCAAGGCGGCCATGCCGCAGAGTAAGGTCGACTGGGACGGGCTCGTGGCCGATTACGACCGCATTCGCGAGGGGATCGAGCAGGTCTATCCCGACTTCCACGACTTCAACCGCCGCGTGCGCGTGCCGGGCGGCTTCCGCCTGACCATCGGCCCGGATCACCGCGTCTGGAACACGCCCAGCGGCAAGGCGCAGTTCCTTGCCCATCCGGTCGAGGCGGAAGCAGGCGCGCGGCCCCTGCTGCTCACCACGATCCGCAGCCATGACCAGTACAACACCACGATCTACAGCCTCGACGATCGCTACCGGGGCGTGACCGGCCGCCGCGACGTGATCTTCGCCAACGAGGTGGATCTGGATATGCTGGGCCTTGCCCACGGCGATCTGGTAGACGTGACCACGCCTGCGGGGCGCAGCCTGAAAGGGTTCACCGTGGTGAAGCACGCCATCGCGCGGGGATCGCTGGCGGCCTACTATCCCGAAGCCAATTGCCTCGTGCCGCTGGACGATTTCGATCCGGCCAGCGGTACGCCTGCCTACAAGTCGATACCGGTAAGGATCGCGCGGGCCGCTTAATTCCTCCCCGAACCGGGGAGGGGGACCATGCAAGGCATGGTGGAGGGGCACAGGCGCATTGCGTAACGGCGAGGGTGCGCGGGAAACCGGCATGACGCGGGGCCAGCCGGGCAATCTTGCTCGAACCGATGGTGCCCCTCCACCATGCTGCGCATGGTCCCCCTCCCCCTCGGGGGAGGAAATTCAAAACGACTGGCGAAGGGAAATGCCTGCCGACGTGGTATTCCCGGCCAGCGCATCGAAGCTGCGCGAGGCATAGATGTCGAGGTGCAGCCGATCCGTCAGCTTCATGTTCGCGCTGGCGCCCACTTCCCACCAGGCGTCCGAATAGTGCTGCGATGCCAGCAGGCCGGAGCGGGGAACCTGCGCCAGATCCTGAAATTGCCCGATCGTGACCTGGGAGACGGCATTGCTCGTCCAGTTGCGCGAGAGCGACAGCCCGGCGTAGTTGTCCGCATTCCGGCCGAAGGCATGGTCGATGCGCATCGTGCCGCCTAGCGTCCAGGTGGGCTCGCGGGTTTCCAGATCGACGAGGCCGGTGAAGTCCGGGGCAGGGCGCAGCAGGCGGCCCTCGGCGTAGGAGCCGACCAGCGTGGGCGTCACGAACCAGCGCGGCGAAAGCGGAAGGATGCGGCCGAAATCGCCGCCCAGCGCATAGTAGCCGCTGCTCTTGGCCCCGGTGCTCTCGCGACTGCCCCATGCGGTGCTGATGCGGCCGTATTCCTGCCGTCCATAGCTGGCCCAGCCGTCCACCACCCAGTTGTCGAAGTTCCCGCCCGCGCCGAGGGTGCCGACGTAATAGTCGGAAGGCAGGGCGGTATAGGCCTGGATCAGCGTGCCGTGGTAGCGCATCAGCCCGCCGCGTACATAGCCACGGCCGACCTGCCGGGTCAGCGAGAGCGATTGCCAGGAGCCGTCCGGGCCGTCGTCGCGGTTGCTGATTCCGGCGGAGAGCGTGACCGTCCAGGGGGCGGGTTTCGGCGCTTCGGTTGCGGCCGGCGCAGCGGCCTCGGCTTCGGGCTGGTCCGCGTCATCCGCCGGTGCGTCCTGCGCCCGCGCGGTGGAAGCGGCGAACAGGGCGGCGAGGCCTGCCGCCAGCAGGCGCGCTTGCGATCTGCGGGACATCAGGCGGCCTTTCGCAGGGTCGGATCGAAAGCGGCCGGAACCGTCACGCGCGCGGCGAACCCGTCGCCGCCGTGGACGAAGTTGACATCGCCGCCATGGGCACGGGCGATCGAGCGGCACACCGCAAGGCCGAGCCCGGTGCCGTTCTGACCGGACTTGCGGGCGGTTTCCGAGCGGTAGAAGGGCTCGAAGGCACGGTCGAACTCGTCCTCGGGAATGCCCGGACCGGCATCGACGATCTCCGCCACCGCCTCGCCATCGGCCAGACTGACCCGCACCTTGGCGCTCTCGCCGTACTTGATGGCGTTTTCCAGCAGGTTGCCGAGCAGGCGGCGAATGCCGACCGGATCGACTTCCACCGGAATATGAACATTGCACTCGATCGTGACATTGCCGCCGACCAGTTGTGCATCCGCGACGCTCCCGGCGATGAGATCGGCGAAGTCCACGCGCTTGCGCGGGCCGGGCGTGGAGGCGTCGCGGATGAAGGCGATGACCTGGCTGATCATGGCTTCCATCTCGGAAACTTCCTTCAGCAGCCCCTCGCGCTGGTCGTCCGGCACGTCCTCGATGCGGAAGCGCAGGCGGGTGAGCGGGGTGCGCAAGTCGTGGCTGATGGCGCCGACCATGGCGGTGCGGTCGTCCACGAAGGCGCGCAGGCGGTAGCGCATCTGGTTGAAGGCATTGGCCGCGCGGCCGATCTCCGCCGGGCCGGACAAGGGCAGGATCGTTGCCGAAGGATCGCGGCCCAGCTGCTCGGCGGCCTGTGCGAAGTCCTTGAGCGGCACGACGATGCGGCGGGCGAAGAGCCAGGCGAAGGGGCTGATGATCGCCAGCGAGAGCGCGAACCAGAGCATGACCCGCTTCTGCCAGGCATTCGGGAAAGGCTCCGCGCGCGGCGCCACCGCCAGCCACTGGCCATTCGGCTGGCGGGTGGCGGCCACGAAATCGCCTTCGATGAACGGCGGGGACGTCAGCGCGAAGAAGCTGCCCCCGGAATGGCGGAAGGGAATAGGCTGGGGCGTGCCCGGAACCGCCGGAAGCGGCGCGGCGGCGGCGGGCGCCTCTGCCGTAGGCGTGATTCGCGGCGCGGCCGGAAGCGCCGGGGCGGGCGATACCAGTGTGACGGGCGGCGCCGCGACGGTGACGGGAATCGGCCTGTCGGCGGCGGAGCGGGGCACCGGCGTCACAGTCGGCACCGATACCGGGAGCGTCGTGCGCGGAAGGTCGTTGATGCCGGGCATAACCGGTGTGAGCACGCCCGAACCCATGGCGCCGCCACCGACCGGACCCATGATCCCGCCGGGGCGCAGGCCCGGTCCCGTGAAGCGCCCGGGCTGGCCGTCCTGATTGACGATGCCGCCGTTTCCGGGAGTCTGCGTGCCCGGATTCTGGTTTCCGGTCTGATTTCCGGCCTGTCCGCCGGGGATGGCGCCGGGCGGTCTGCCCGGGCGTTGCCCCTGTACGCCGCCCGGAACTTTGCCGCCCGGCATCTGGGCCCCTGGAACATGGCTACCGGAACCGGCGCTTCCGCCGGGCATGGACGGCGGGCGCGGCATCGAGCCGCCGGGGCGCATGCCGCCGGGGAACTGTCCGCCCGGCATCTGTCCGCCCGGAAAATGCCCGCCGGGCATGCCGCCAGGGCCGCTCGCGCCGCCGGGAGGCGGGCCGCCGGGGATCGACTGGGCATCGGCGGAACCGACCAGCAGCGAAGAGACGCCGCCATGCGGGCGGGTCTGGCTTTCTACCCTGGCCAGCGGCGAGCGCCCGTTGCTGGGCACGGCGACGCCGCCCACCGGCAGCTGGGTATAGAAAGCCAGCACCACGTCCTTGCGTGCGCGGCCGAGTCGCTGGGCCAGTGCCTCGCGAGAGGATTCGGAGACGAGCCAGCCCTGGCCGCTGACGTCGGGCGGGCCCACCATGGGCTTGCGTTCAAGCCGGTCCGGGACCTCGCCGCTGGTCAGCGCAATGGCCACTTCGTCGATATTCCAGCGCGCGGTCGGGCTGGGGGGCAGGATCACGGTGAGCGCCAGCGTCACCAGCTGCGCGCCGATAAGGGCGCAGACCAGGATGACGATCATCTGCATCGCCAGCGGCAGTCCGAGTCGGCTGGTGAGGCGAGGCGGGGTCATGACGGCGCACCTGCCACGGGATCGTGGCAAATTCGAGATGCCACGGACTTGTGGCCCATACGAGGCGCAGGGAGGGAGAGGGGGAGGGCGCGATTTTGCGGCGCGGGCTCGGAAGAGAGGGACACTGCTCTTCCGAACCCGCTCCGCGCCCTCGCTACGGGGCCTGAAGCCGCGCGGCGAGGACGGTCACCTCGGGGACGGTCCGGTAAGAGCCTGCCAGGCCTTGCCGGACGGTAATCTCTGTCAGCTCCGTTCGCCGCATCACCTTTCGGAAGGGCGGGCCGAGCCTGATGTCGCCGCGCCGGATAGCACCGATTTGTGTCAATCTCGGGTACGGCTTCCGGCAGTCCGCCAACCGATAATGCAAGTTCTGGCGACAATATAAGTCCGGGGCCGTCGCAGGACAGGGCGGGTGCGACTACGTGACCTGCCGCTGCGACGGACCCGGCGCCGTCCGGCGCCTTGGCGGTGGCTAACCGGATGGCGGTTCCGGCCGTTCCGGCGGATTGCGGCGCGGATACGGGCACGACGGGGGACGTCGCTCGACCTGTGCCACAGTCCATCCAGGACGGAACCTGACGAACTCGAATGTTCATGAGGCTGCTTCTCGGGTCGCGAGTTTGCCTGCACATTTCATCCAGATTGCAATGCGGCTGCGATCTTGTCGCAAGCTGTATCCCGCCTGAAACTGTGTTGAAATCCGGGGGGCACACAGGGTTTCTATCGCCGCGCAATGATCCTAGAACGTGCCACGATGGACCTTGAAACCCGCATCCTCATCGTCGACGACGATGAAGGCATCCGCTCGCTGATCGGCGAGTTCCTGGGCAAGCACGGCTATGCCACCGAGACGGCGGCCGATCCCGCGGCCATGCGCGAGCATCTGGCGCGCGGGCGATTCGACCTGATCGTGCTGGACGTCATGATGCCCCGCGAGGACGGGCTTACCGCGCTTCGCGCGCTCGGCCCGGATGCACCGCCGGTCATCATGCTGTCGGCCGTGTGCAGCGATGTCGACAGGATCGTCGGGCTGGAAATGGGCGCCGACGACTATCTCGCCAAGCCCTGCAATCCGCGCGAGCTGCTGGCGCGGATCCGCACCGTGCTGCGGCGCCGGGCGGGAACGGGCGGGCCGGTGGAGCGCGTGATTTCCGCCGCCCCGGAACCGCGCCCGGTCAACGACGTCCATTCCGGCGAATGCCTCTATTTCTCCGGCTGGCGCATGGACCTGGGGCTGCGCCTGCTGTTCGATCCCGCCAACCGCCTGATCTCGCTGTCGGACGGAGAGTTCCGTCTGCTGCGCGCCTTTGCCGAGCATCCCCGCCGCGTGCTCACCCGCGATCAGCTGCTTGACTGGTCGCGCGGAGAGGACAGCGATCACTACGACCGCGCCATCGACGTCCAGCTCTCCCGCCTGCGGCGCAAGCTGGCGGAAGGCGAAGGCGGCGGCGATATCATCCGCACCGTGCGCAATGAAGGCTACCTCTTCGTGCCTTCGGTTTCCGGCGACATTCCAGCCGCATGATGCCTGTGCGGCGGCCAGTTGTGCCGCCACAGGGATGAAATGCGCCTGAAATCACGCTGAAATTGCGCTGAAATCCTGGGGCAAACGCCGGCTTTCAATTCTCGTCGCGACCTGATCCGCGACGTCGCTCTCCCGGCCCGTCGCGCGAACTTGCGCCATGCGGGGAAGATAGCAATGGAAGACCATGACGGCGGTTACGGGCATGCGGAAGGGCTGGCCCACGACCTGAAGACCATACGTGAAAAGCTGATGGGCCCGGAAAAAGCTGTGGGACGGCGCCGCGCGCTTGCCATCATGGCCAGCGCGGGAGGCTTCGCCGCCGTGACCGCTTGCGGCGGCGACGACGGATCCTCGTCTTCTAGCGGCACGAGCAGCTCCACCGGCAGCACCAGCACGACTTCGGGCAGCACGAGTTCCACCACGACCTCGTCCACCAGCACTGGAACCAGCAGCACCAGCACGACCACTTCGGGCGGGACTTCCGCCAGCACCTGCATTGCCGATCCCACCGAAACCAACGGGCCCTACCCGGCGGACGGCACCAACAATGCCAGCGGTTCGACGTCCAACGTGCTCACCGTCAGCGGCGCCGTGCGTTCGGACATCCGCTCCAGCTTCATCAATTCCACGTCGACGGCGGACGGCGTCCTGCTCGAACTGACGCTGCAACTGGTGGACGTGAACAACGGCTGCGCCGCCATCGAGGGCGCGGCGATCTATGTCTGGCACTGCGATGCGGCGGGCCGGTATTCGCTCTATTCCAGCGGCGTCACCACCGAAAGCTACTTGCGCGGCGTGCAGGTAACCGATGCCGAGGGCAAGGTGACCTTCACGACGATCTATCCCGCCTGCTATTCCGGGCGCTGGCCGCATATCCACTTCGAGATATTCACGGGCGGCCTGACCGCCGCCAGCACCGGTCGCACCGCCAGCCTGATCTCGCAGCTGGCGATGCCGGCGGCGACCAATACCGCCGTCTTTACCGGCGATACGCGCTACACCGCCAGCATCGCCAACTACAACGCGATCTCGCTCTCCTCGGACAATGTCTTCGGCGACAACAGCGCGGCGCAGATCGCGCAGATGACGCCCAGCCTGAGCGGCAGCCTGACCGCCGGATATACCGGCACCGCGCTGATCGGCATTTCCGCCTGAACCACGCATTTCCGCGCGGCCGGGGCGTCCTGGCCGTGTTTGTCCGCTCATCAAGAGACCCATCATCATGAATTCGCTGCACACCACTTCCAGCGTCGGTGCGCTGGTGCTTGCGCTCGCCGCCACCACCGCCCCCACTCCCGCGCTCGCCGCGACCACCGTTTCCACCGACACCACCAAGGCGCTCGTCACCGCGAGCGCCGGTGATGTGACCGTTACCGAAGACGGCACGATCACGCTGTCCAGCGGCAGCGCGATCACGGTCGACAGCAGCAATGCCGTCGATATCGAAGGCGCACTGGCGTTGGACGATGCCGACGGCGCCAGCGCGATCACCGTCCAGGCAGGCACCGTTTCGACCATCACCATCGGCGAGGATGCCACCCTGACGGTGACCGAGGACTTCGTGCCCGAGGATACCGATTCGAATGCAATCGCCGATGGCGCGATAGCCTCGGCCAGCGACCGCTATGGCATCCACGTGCTGTCCGGCGCGACCACCAGCGGCGCGATAACCAATGCAGGCACGATCAAGGTGGAAGGTCTGAATTCGGGCGGCATCGTCGTCGATTCGGACTATCTTGGGACCATCACCAATACCGGCACGATCAACGTGATCGGAGACGGTTCACTCGGCATCTCCACAAAGGCCGTGGACGGCGACGTGACGGTGGAAGGCACTGTCTATGCCACGGGGGCAGGTGCCCAGGCGCTGGTGGTCGGCGGCGACGTCAGCGGCACGGTGACGATCCAGGGCACCGTCTCGCAGCGGGCCTCCTATAGCGACGACGATGGGGACACCATCGTGCTGTCCCGCGCGGCCTTGCGCACGGGCGCGGCGGCGGTGGAGATCACCGGCAATGTCGCGGGCGGCATCTACGTCGCGGCGCCTCCGGTCGATAACGACAGTTCGAACGACGACGAGGACGGCGACGGCGTCGATGACGACGAAGAAGGCACCGGCGCGGTCGTGGGCTATGGCAATGGCCCTGCGATCCAGGTGGGCGGCACCAGCGACATCACCGTGGGCGGGGTATCGAGCAATTCGGGCACCTACTCCATCGCCATCGACGGTTCGGTCAGTTCGAACGCCTATTACAGCAATACCGATGCCTATGGCCTGGTGATCGGCGGGCAGGGCGGCAACGTCACGCTCACGGACGGGATCGGCGTTACCGGCACCCTCAGCGCCACGACTTACGATTCGGCAGCGACCGCGCTGCTGATCAATGCGGGCAGCACGGTCACCAGCCTCTACAACAGCGGCTCGATCACGGCCTCGATCACGTCGCAGGGTGAAGGCTCCTCCACCGCGATCCGCGACCTGTCCGGGACGCTGACCACGATCGACAACACCGGCTTCATCGCCGCGAGCGGATCGAGCACCGATACCCGCACCGCGATCGACCTGTCGGCCAATACGAGCGGCGTGACGATCAACCAGTATCTCAACGATGCCGACGCCGAGACCAGCGCGGACTATCTGGACGATAACGACACCGATACCGACCCCACCGTCTATACCGCGATCACCGGCAACATCCTGTTGGGATCGGGGAACGACACCATCAATGCCGCGGCGGGCACGATCACCGGCAACACCCTGTTCGGGGACGGCGACGACGTGCTGAACCTGTCCGGCAACGCGCTCTACACCGGGGATGTCTATTTCGGCGACGGGATCGGCACTGCCACGCTGGCGGGAACGTCCAGCTTCGTGGGCACGATGGACTTCGGCGGCAATAGTGGCACGCTCAGCCTGTCGGGAAGCTCGGTCTATGCGGGCAATTTCAGCAATGCCGACGGTCTCACGGTCACGGTCGGCAGCGGGGCCAAGCTGACGGCCAGCGATTCGGAGAATATCGCCTTCGGCAGCCTGATCGTGAAATCTGGCGGTGCGCTGGGCGTCTATCTCGACACGGCCGAGGGCACCAGTTCGCTGTACACCGTCGCCAATGCCACGCTGGAGGACGGCGCAAAGATCACCGCCACCGTGACCGATCTGGGCGATGCGGAAGGCACTTATACCGTCCTGACCGCCAGCAGCCTCGACGTGCAGGGCGCGCTGAATTCCACCGACACCGATCTGCCGTTCATCTACGATGGCGAAGTCAGCACCGATGCGAACAGCATCTATCTCACCATCGCCCGCAAGACGACCGGCGAACTGGGCCTGACGCGCAGCGAGGCTTCGGCATGGGACGCGATCTATGCCGCCGCGCAGAACGACGACAGCCTGACCGCAAGCCTGCTCGACGTCGAGGATTCCGCGACTCTGCAAAGCCAGGTCGCAGGCCTGCTGCCCGATCATTCCGGCGGGGTCTTCGATGCCGTGACCCACGGCGATCGCATGGCCGCCCGCCACCTTTCGGACGAGACCTCGCTCTTCACGATCTCGGACATCGGCGGCTGGTTCGAACCGGTCTACTGGCGCACTGCCAAGGATGCCGGATCGACGGCGGGCTACAAGGCAAGCGGCTGGGGGCTTTCCGCCGGGGTCGAGCGCCGGACGGACCTCGGCTATTTCGGCCTGTCCTATGCCTGGCTTCATGGCACGGTGAAGGACGGGGGCGGCACAGGCGATCTCGACGTGGGCCAGCACGATCTCGGCGTTTTCTGGCGCACGGCGAAAGGGCCGTTCATGGCCTGGGCGCGGATCGGCGCCTCGAAGATCTCGGTCGATTCGACCCGCACGTTCACCGGCACGATCGACGACACGGACTTCACCTACTCGGCGGACGGCAAGTGGAACGGCTGGATGTTCTCGGGGCTGGCCGGCGCTTCCTATCGCTTCCAGATGTCGCGCCGCTTCAACCTCAAGCCCAAGGTCGAACTGGAGCAGTTCTGGCTGAAGGAGAACGGCTACAGCGAAAGCGCCGACAGCGACGCGATCGCGCTGAGCGTGGCCAGCCGCACCAGCAAGATGACCACGGTGACGCCGACGCTGACCGCATCCTACTCGCTGGGCACGATCTCGCCCGACTGGCGCCCGCTGACCTTCCAGCTTGAGGCCGGTCGCCGCGAGGTTGTGTCGGGCAAGCTGGGCAGCACCACGGCCTGGTTCAACGGCGGCGACACGTACGACGCGGGCGAGGCCTTCACGATCACGCCCGAAAGCCTGAAGGGGGCCTGGGTCAGCGAAGTCTCGATGCTGGCGGGCGGTTACGACTTTACCTGGAAACTGACGGCCCGCGCCGAACGGACCCAGGACGCCACCGACCTTTCGGCCCGCGCTTCGCTAAGCGTGGCGTTCTGAGGGAAGAGCAGGCGGTCTGCTGCCGACCGACACTATGGCCGATATCGATTTCCCGCAGGATATCGATATCGGCCGTTACTCTTAGAGCCCGTTTGAAAAATGCCCAGCAGGGCATTTTCTTGCGGCGCCAGCCCGCGCCGCAACATTCGCGTTACGCGAATTTTCAAACAGACTCTTAGCTCTCCCCGCGCAGTTCCGTCAGGCGGCGTTCCCAGGCGAGCGCATGTTCCACGATCGTGCCGAGATCGGCATATTTCGGCTGCCAGGGCAGGGTCGCCTTGATCCGGCGATTGTCCGAGATCAGGGCGTCGGGATCGCCCGCGCGGCGGCCCTGGAGGCGGCGGTCGATGGTGCGGTTGGTGACGCGGTCCACGGCGTCGAGCACTTCCAGCACCGAGAAGCCCTGGCCGTAGCCGCAGTTGATCGTCAGCGATTCCCGGGGCGCGGCAATCAGCTGTTCCAGCGCCAGGACGTGGGCATTGGCGAGGTCGGAGACGTGGATATAGTCGCGCACGCCGGTGCCGTCGGGCGTGTCGAAATCGGTCCCGAACACGCCGACATGCTCGCGCTTGCCGAGCGCGGCTTCGACCGCCACCTTGATGAGGTGGGTGGCGCCTGCCGTCGACTGGCCGGTGCGGGCCTGCGGATCGGCCCCGGCGACGTTGAAATAGCGCAGCGCGCAGTAGTTGAAGGGATGCGCGCGCGACACGTCGTCCAGCATGATCTCGGTCATCAGCTTGGACATGCCGTAGGGATTGATCGGCTGCTTCGGGCTGTCTTCCGTTACCGGCGAGACTTCCGGGATGCCGTAAGTGGCGGCGGTGGAGCTGAAGATGAAGTGCGGCACCCCGGCCTTGACCGCCGCATCGATCAGGGCGCGGCTCTTGACGGTATTGTTGTGATAGTACTTCAGCGGGTTCTCGACCGATTCCGGCACGATGATCGAACCGGCGAAGTGCATCACCGCCTTGATGCCCTGTTCGCGGAAGATCCGCGCGAGCAGGGCCGCATCCTCGATATCGCCTTCGTAGAGCGGCACGCCTTCGGGAATCGCGAAGCGGAAGCCCGTGGTCAGGTTGTCGATCACGGCGACCGGCCAGCCCGCATCCTTGAGGGCGAGCACGGCATGGCTGCCGATGTAACCGGCACCGCCGGTGACGAGAACCGGGACTCTGTCGGGATTCTGGCTGGTCATTGTCTCACTCTGCTGGGCGGAAAAGGTTGGGCTGGGCGGAAAGGTGGGGCGAGATCGCGTGTTGGACGATGGGCTTGGACGATGGGATCGGGCGACGCAAGGGACGATAAGATCCCGGATCCTGTAGACTTGGCGCAGGGATATGCCGCGCGCTGCGGTGCGTCAAACGGAACAGGCTCCATTGCTGCACTATCCTTTCGGAAGCAGTAACCAACAGAGATCACACCTTGGGAGTAGTCATTACTGGGATTTGACTGATATCCTGCCTTCACGGCGCAGTTGAACGCCACATGAACGACCGTAAAGGCCGATGCTAACCATTGCATCGTGTTTCGGGATTCGCTGCCGGAACGGTCGCATCGATGCTTCGGGCGGCTGTCTACTTCGCACTTGCGGAAGAGATTTGCGACGTGCCGTTTTAGGAGTGGGTTTCCCCGTTTTCGAGCAGCCCTCAAGCACTTGCACCCCCATGCCCAGCCGATTACCCGAATAGGTGATTGACACTGGCCTTATGGAGACGACCGTAAGTGCGCTGCACGAAGAAAATTTCCGGGCTTTCCGTCCTCCTTTACAGCTCGGTTCTGGCCGGGTGTACCTCCACCATCACGCCCAACCCGGACATGCCGGTGGGACAGGCCGCCTATCAGACGATTCCGGCCACGATCCCGGCGCCCACCGTCTATGCGATCGCGCCGAAGGATGTCCTTCAGGTCCGTGTCTTCGGCGAGCCCGATCTCTCGGTGGAGAAGGCGCGCGTGGACGAAGCCGGTTTCATCCAGCTTCCGCTGGCCGGTCAGGTCAAGGCGGCGGGCCGCAGCGCCCCCGAAGTGACGAGCGAGATCACCGGGATCCTGGGCCGCAAGTATCTGAAAGACCCGCAAGTCGTTGTCGCCGTGGACGAACCGGCGCCGCGCCTGGTTTCGGTGGAAGGCGAAGTCAAGGTGCCGGGCTCTTATGAACTCAGCTCCAACACCACGCTACTGGGCGCACTGGCACGGGCGCAGAGCCCGCTCGTCACCGCCAAGCTCGATCAGGTGGTGATCTTCCGCACGATCAACGGCCAGCGCATGGCCGCCCGTTTCAACGTGAAGGACATCCGCGGCGGCATCAGCCCCGATCCTATCATCATGGACGGCGATGTCGTGGTTGTTGGTTTCTCGAAAATTAAGGGGCTTTGGCAGGATTTCCTGAAAATGGCGCCGATATTCAATGCTTTTGCGGTCTTCGCACGCTGATCGTCCGGCTCTCTGCGGCTCAACAGCCGAAACCGCGAACACAACGCCCGGTGAAAGGATAAGCGATGTTGAATCCTGCAAGCGGCGGATCAGGTCCCGTAAATTATAGAGTGGCGTTCCTCTCCCCCGTTTCCTTCTTTAAAGGAGGGGCGGAGCGGTCGCTGTTCGACCTGATGGCCAATCCGAACGTGGACCCGCTGCTGGTGGTGCCCGCCGAAGGTCCCGTATCCGAACAGGCCGCAAGCCGGGGCATTCCGGTGGAAGTCGTCGATTTCGGCCAGGTGGCCGCGATCCGGCGCCCGGTGCGGCCCTCCAGCGTCGGCGCGGCTTTCGGCGACTGGTTCGGCGCGGCGCGCAAGCTCATGGCGGTAACGAAACGCCACGGCGCCGATATCGTCCACAGCAACGGGCTGAAGGCGCACTGCATCGCCGGCCTCGCGCGCAAGCTGGGCGGCGAGGCCTGCGTCTTCCATGTCCGCGACATCGCGGTGCGCGGTTCCGAGCGGCTGATCTGGAAGGGCCTGGCCCGCAGTTCCGACCATACCGTGCTGGTCAGCCGCGCCTGCTGGCCGGGCGAGGCGCTGCCCGGCAACGTCTCGGTCGTGTTCAACGGCGTCAAGCGTAGCGATGTGCCCCAGTTGCCGTCAGGCTCGCTGTCGGAAGCCATTCGCCCACGCGGGGCGGGCACGTCGCTGGTGGTCGGCATCTGCGGCCGTATCCATCCCTTCAAGGGCCACCATGTCGCCATCGACTGGCTGGGCGCGGCGCATCGGCGCGGCTTGCCGATCACCCTGCTGGTGCGCGGCGAGGCGGAAGAGGAAGACCGGCCCTATCTCGACAGCCTGAAGCGTCAGGCCGAGGCGCTCGGGCTGAAGGACTTCGTCCGCTTCGAAGGCCGCTTCGAAGGGCTGGCGGCGATCTACAACGGTCTCGACGCCGTGCTTGTGCCGTCCGAGACGCCCGACCCGCTGCCGCGTTCGGTGATGGAGGCGATGTCGATGGGCCTGCCTGTGGTCGGCTATCCGGCGGGCGGCATTGTCGAGATGATCGACCACCGCGAGAACGGCTGGCTGGCCGGCGACGCCGAGGCCTTCTGCGCGGCGATGGAGGAGATCTCCAGCCTCGGGCCGATGCTGGTCGAACTGCAGAAGTCGGCCGCGCGCACGGTGGCCGAGCGGTTCGGCATGGAGCGCATGCACCGGCAGGTGAACGACGTCTATTCGGCGGTGCTCGGCAGGTGATCGACTGGCGGCAGACTGGAAGTGGCCTCGGTACTGCGCGCCGTCGGGCACGGCGTGCGCGTCTGCGCAATGCCGTGCTGGCGGGCGCGTTGCTGCTCACCCCCGGCGCTTTACTGGCCGCTGCCCTGCTGCTCCAGCCTGCCGCCGTCCACTCCGATCGCCACGTTACCGCGCCGGTAGGCGAAGTGGTGGGCATTGCCGGCAACAACCTGACCCCCGCCGACCTCGACCGCATCGCCGCGCTGGGCCTGCGCTATGTGCGCAGCGATTTCAGTTGGGCCGGGACCGAGCGCAAGCCCGGCACTTACGACTTCGGCACTTATCTGGAATTCGCGCGGGAGGTCCATGCGCGCGGAATGCGGCCGCTGTTCATTCTCGACTACGGCAACCCGGTCCACACGCCTTTCACCAAGATCCAGTGGCGGGGCAAGGACGAGCGGCGCACCTCGCCGCCGGTCGCCCCGGACCAGATCAAGGCCTATAGCGACTGGGCCGCCGCCGCCGCCAAGGCCTTCGCGGCCTACCGTCCGATCTGGGAGGTCTGGAACGAGCCCGACCACCCCCGTTTCTGGCCGCCTAAGCCGGATGCCGCCGCTTATGGCCGCATGGCGTTTTCCGCTTGCCAGGCCATCCGTAGTGCCGACAGCGGCGCCGAGGTCTACGGGCCTGCCGCCTCGAAATGGGTGGACGGCGCGTTCCTTTCGGCGCTGGCAGGATCGAAGGCGGTGACCTGTTTCAGCCGGATCAGCGTCCACCCCTACCAGATGACCGGCGACGTCACCCGCGACGGGGCGCTGTGGCAGGGATTGTCGCGCCGGATCGCTGCGGGCGGGCAAGTCTCGGCGCCGAAGATCGCCAATTCCGAATGGGGCCGCCCGGTCGTGGGCCGGGTCGATGGCGAGGCGCAGGCGCGTTATCTCGTGCGCACGCTGGTCTCCGCGCTGGCGGCCGACGTGGCGCCGAACGTCTGGTACTCGTGGAAGGACGCGGGCAGCGATCCCGACTACGATCAGCACCATTTCGGCCTCCTGCTGCCCGATGGCACGCCCAAGCCCGCCTACCATGCCTTGCGCACCATGCTGAAGGAACTCGGCGCGATGCGCTATGCCTGCCCGGTCCAGCGGGCCGGGGTGGAAGGCGCGATCTTTTCCGGCGACAGCGGCGCGGAGGCGCTGGTCTGGGCGAAAACCGGCGCGGCCCTCCTGGAGCCGGCCAAGCTGGTACCGTCCGGCTGGAAGCTTGCAGGGCTTGTGGACATGACCGGCAAGCCTCTTCCCGATGGCGAGCAGCGGCTGAGCAATGCCCCCGTCTACATGCGCCTGCGCCCCGCCTCCAGCGGCGCGCGCCCGGCGCTGAACTGCCCGCAGAACCCATGAGCGATATGAGCACTGCACCTCGCAACGGAGACAGCACGTCCATGACGTCCCGACGAATTCTCTTCATTATCCGCTCCTACCGGCCCGACCAGGTGGGCGGCGGTGCCAAGTCCGTGCAGACGCTGGCAGAGGGGCTGGTCGAGCGCGGCCATGACGTCCACATCCTGCGCCTCGCCCCGCGCGGTGAGGAAGCCGCGACCTTGCGCGCAGGCATGGAGGCCGGGGTGACCGGGCCGGGCAAGCCGACGCTACACGTCCTGCCGATCCGCAACATCTACTGGCCTTACGACAAGCGCCGCCGCTCCCCGGCGATGAAGGCGGTATGGCATACGCTGGACCTGTGGAACTTCCGCGCCGCGCGTGACGTGCGGCAGATGCTGGACATCATCCGCCCCGACGTGGTCAACACCAGCATCATCGACGGCTTCTCCACCGCGATCCTGCGCGAGGCCAAGCGCAGCGGCGCGCGGCTGATCCACACCATGCGCGACTACTACCTGATCTGCAGCCGCTCGGGCATGTACCGTGCGGGCGAGAACTGCACCTCGCTCTGCTCGGGCTGCAAGGTGGTGGCCGGTGTCAACCGCCGCCAGACTCGCAATGTCGACATGTTCCTGTCCAACAGCGCCTTCGTGGCCGAGACCCATCGCCGCCACGGCGCTTTCGGAGACGACAAGCCCTGCGCGGTGCAGTGGAACGTCAACGACCGTCCGCTGGTGCCGGAGCCGAGAGCACTGGCGGATGGCGCGCCGATGGTGTTCGGCTATATCGGCCGCCTGGCCCCGACCAAGGGCGTGGAGAAGCTGATCGAGGCGGTCCGTCAACTGCCGCAGGGCGGCCGTCCCTGGACGCTGGTGATCGCGGGCGACGGTGAACCCGGCTATGTCGAGGGGCTCAAGGCGCAGGCGGCGGGCGATCCGCGCGTGAAGTTTCTCGGCTGGCAGGCGGCGGAAGACTTCTACGGTGCGGTCGACGTGGTGATCTGCCCCTCGGTCTACAACGAGCCGCTGCCCCGCGTAATCTACGAGGCCTATGGCTTCGCGCTGCCGGTTGTGGCCTCGCGGGTCGGCGGCAATCCCGAAGTCGTGACCCCCGGCGAGACCGGCGAGCTTTACGACGGAGAGGACGCAGCCGAACTGGCCGAGAAGATCCAGCACTTCCGCACCCTCCCGGCCGAGACTTACGCGCATTACAGCGCGGGCGCGCTCGACATGGGCGGGGTGTTCACTTCGGGCGCGGTGATCGATCGCTACGAGAGCCATCTGGAGAAGCTGTTCGATGCGGCCTGAGCGCGAAATGGCGGTGACGGACGGGACTTTCGCGCCGGTCGCGGTGCCGCATCCGGTCGCGACGCGCCTGCCGGTGGGGCGTTTCAGCCCCAGCAGCGGCATTCTGCGCGCCTGGCAGCGCATGAGCGGCCTCTGGGCCTCGGGACCGGCGGGGCGTCTGCTAGCGCGGGCTATCCGGGGGCATATCCGCCGCGCCTATGGCTGCTACATCGCGCCGACCACGAAAGTGGGCGAGGCGGTCTACCTGCCGCATCCGGTGGGCGTGGTGATCGGCGACAATGCCGTGATCTCGGACGGCGTGACGATCTACCAGAACGTCACCATCGGCCAGGACGGCGCGGCCGGCCGCTGCCCGCGCATCGGCGCCGGGGCGACGATCTTCGCGGGCGCCACCGTGATCGGCGATATCGATATCGGCGCAGGCGCGGTGATCGGCGCCAATGCCGTGGTCAAGACTTCGGTTCCGGCCGGACATATCGCCGTGGGCGTTCCCGCGCGCATCCTGCCGCCCCGATCCGGCGCGCGCTCGCAGGCGCTGCGATGAGCGGCGCACGCGCAATGGAAGGCGCGGGCCTCGTCTCGCTGTGGCAGCGCATGTGCCGCCTGCACCGGCGTGGCGGGGCGAGTCGGGCACTGGCGAACGTGATCCGGCGCTACATCCACTGGCGATACGCCTGCCACATCTCCCCGCTCTCGCGCCCGGCGGGCTGGATCAACCTGCCCCATCCGGTGGGCATCGTGATCGGCCACAATGTCGAGATCGGCGAAAACGCCACGATCTACCAGAACGTCACCCTGGGTCAGTCGGGCCGCGAGGAAGGCTATCCGGTGATCGGCGCGGACGCGGTGATTTATGCCGGGGCCGTGGTCGTCGGGCCGCTGCGCATCGGCCGGGCCAGCCGGATCGGCGCCAATTCCGTGGTTCTGAGCGACGTGCCGGAAGGCGCCACTTCGGTAGGCGCCCCGGCGCGGATCGTGACGCCTCGGCGCAAGGACCGTCTGGCCGGATGAAACTCGCCCGCACGAAACTTGGCAGCATGAAACTTTCCAAGGGCGCGATCACCACGGCGGCGCTCGGCATTTCCAGCGGGCTCAACTTCCTCTCGCTGATCGTCTGGACACACCTGCTCAGCCCGGCCGAGTTCGGCACTTACGCGCTCGTCTCGGCGACGGTGCTGTTCCTCAATGCCGCGATCTTCGAGTGGCTGCGCCTCACCGCCTCGCGCCTGCTCTACGATCCCGCCGCCGAGCACCAGCTCAATCCCGAGATCGCCAATGCGCTTTCCATGGTCTGCCTCGGGCTGATCCTGCTGCTGCTGCCGGTGGCGCTGTCGCTGCGCGCGTTCCAGATCCATTTCCTGGGCGTGGCGCCGGACTGGTGGCCCGCCATGTGGCTATGGCTGTTCTCGGAAATGCTCTTCGCGATCAGCACGGTCACCGCGCGCCTGCGCCTGCTGAGCTGGCGCTTCTTCGCGATGATGACGCTGCGTTCCTCGCTCTCGCTGGCGGCGGGCGCGGTGCTCGTGTGGGTCTTCGACATGGGCGCGCTGGGCGTGGCCCTTGGCATTCTCGGCGCGCAGATCGGCTGCGCGGTGCTGGGCAATCTGACCGACGCCGCCTGGCGCGGCCTGCGGCCCTTCCGCGCCCGCCGCGCCGATCTCCAGGAAATCATGCGCTACGGTGCGCCGCTGATCGTCAGCTCGGGTCTGGGCTATGCCAGCGCCGTGGCGGACCGCTACATCGTCTCTTCCACGCTCGGTCAGGCGGCGGTCGGGCAATATTCGGTCTCGGTGGACCTCATGCAGAAGACCGTCATCTTCCTGATGCTGGCGGTCAACCTTTCCGCCTATCCCGCCATCGTTCGCGCTTTCGAGAAGGACGGGCGCGAGGCCGGCGAGAAGATCCTGGCCGAGAACTTCATCGTCTACCTGATGATCGGCGCCCCGGCGGCGGCGATCCTGGCGGCGCTTTCTCCGGGCGTGGCGCGGCTTTTCGTCGGGCCTTCGTTCCGCGACACCGTGGCCATGCTGCTGCCCTACGTGGCGATCGCGGCGATCCTGAAGGCGCTGACGACGTTCCACCTCTCGGTAGCGCTGCAACTGGTCAAGAAGACCAAGCTGCTGATCATCTCGCCCGCCGTCAATCTGGCGCTGCTGGTGCCGAGCGGGATCGTCGGCGTGAAACTGGCGGGCCTTACCGGTATGGCGATCGGTATCGCCATTTCGCAGATCGGCAGCTTCGCGCTGTTCTATCTGGTGGTGAGCCGCCATGTCCGCACGCCGCTGCTGACGCGTTCTTCGCTGTTCGTGGTCGTGCTCTCGCTGGTGCTCGGCGCGGCGCTGGTGCCGCTCAGGGGCTTCAGCGAGCCGGTCGCCTGCCTCGGCCTGCTGGCGGCGGCGGGGCTGGTTTATTGCCTCGTCATCTGGCGCGGACGGGGCTGGATCATGCGCAACAGCCAGAGCTGGAGCCCGGCGTGAAAGCCGATACCCGACATAGACCTCTGTCGCCTCGGCCCACCTCACCGCAGCCCAGCCCGCGCGATCCTGGCAAGCGCAGCTTCGCTACGCTCCTGACGACGCTGACCGGGGCCGCCGTGCTGCTGATCGTGGCGCGCGAAGTCTTCGGCGGGGCGGCGCGCTATTATTTCGACCGCTTCGGGCTGGGGCCGCTCTGGTTCGTGCCCGACCTTGCGGTGATCGCGGTAGTGCTGATGCGGCTGCTGCTGGCCGCAGTGACCCTGCGCCTGCCGACGCCGCTGATCTGGCTCTTCGCCGCGACCGGCGTGCAGATGGCGGTCGGCATTGTCGTCTATCACAACCCGGTGGCAGTGTTCTCCGGCTTCAAGCTGCTCTGCCCGATCATCGCCGTGCTCATGCTCCCGCCGGGCTACATCAACGCGAAGTGGTGGCGCACGGTCTGCCTGGTGCTGCTGGCGCTCGGCATTGCCGGGGTGGCCGCCGATACCCGCATGACCATGCCCTGGACCGGCTATTCCGTCTCGCAGTTCGGGGTCGAGCGCGAGGCGGGCCGCGAATGGTGGATCCACGGGCAGGAGCGTATCGCCGGGCTCGGCGCCGCCAGCAGCGCCTCGGCCAGCGTCCTGCTGCTGCTGGCGCTGATCGTGCTGCGGCAGGCCCGTGCCTGGCATGTCCGCCTGCTGATCTACGTTGCGACGCTCTGGGCGCTGAACACCACGACGTCGCGCACCAACCTCATCGCGCTGGCCGTGGCGATGATCGTGGACTTCTGGCCCTGGCACTGGTTCCAGAACCTCGGCCCGGGTCGCAAGACGCTGGGCGCACTGCTCTCGATCTGCTTCTTCCTGCCTGCGCTGGCCGGGCTCTGGCTGCTGGCGATAGACGGCGTGGGCGAGATATCGGTGGGCATGAGCAGTACGGTCGTGCGCCTTCACGTCACTTGGCCGGGCGTCTGGGACATGATCATGGACGGCGGCCCCGCCACCGCCCTGCTCGGCCACGGGTTCGGTTCGGTCGGCCCCGCGGCCTTCTACACCGGGGTCTATGTCTCTCCGTTCAGCGCGGTGGACAACCTGTTCCTCTACATCCTCTACCAGTTCGGCCTGTTCGGCGTGCTGATGGGCGTGGAACTGATCCGCAGGCTGGTGCGCGTGCCCCGGCCAGACCGCCACATCGGCTTCGTGATCGCGATCCTTTCCGCCACGATCAATTGCCAGGGCGCCGCGCCGCTGGTGCTGATCGGCCTTGCCGCCTCGCTCGGCGCTTATCCGGCGCTGGCGAACAATGTGCGGAATACGGGGCGCAAGCCGATCCGCATGCTGCCGAAGCCAGGTCCCCGAGGGTCCTGGCAGCCGCGAACGCTGTGATGACTTACCGAGGAAACCATGAGGATTAAGGGCCTGGACGCCGCGCGCGGCGCCGCGATCGTGTTCGTCGTGTTCGGCCACGTCTGGCGCGGGCTGGACGGGCAGGGGCTGGTGGAATCGCGCCTGTTCGAGACGATAGACCGCGCGGTCTATCTCTTCCACATGCCGGTGTTCTTCCTGATATCCGGCATGCTGTTCAAGGCGCCGCAGAGCTTGCGGGGCGGCCTGTCGCGCAGTGCTCTCAACCTGCTCTGGCCGATGTGCCTCTGGGCCTGGGTGGAGGGCTGCGTCCACCTCGTGACCGGGGCGGGCAACAAGGGGCGGATCTCGCCCTTCGAAGTTCTGGCCTATCCGTTTCCGCCCAAGAGCGTGTTCTGGTTCCTGCTGGCACTGTTCCTGTTCCAGGCGGCGGCGATGGTTCTGCGTGGGCGGGGCGCGGCGGCGCTGATCGCGGCCGGCAGCGTGGCCCTTGTCGCGATCGCGCAGCCGCAGGGGCTGACCGGCCAGATCCTTCAGCACGCGCCGTTCTTCTTCGTCGGCCTGCTCGCAGGCACCCGCTGGCTGGAGAAGGGCCTGCCGCTGGCCGCCAGTCTCGCCGCTTTCGCTCTGGCGGAAGGCGTCGCCTGGGCGTTGGCAGTCTCGCCTTTCGAGACCGTGCCGGCCTATATCTGCGGCTTCGTGGCCTGCGTGGGCTTCCTCGGGATTTGCCTGAACGGACCGGCCCTGGTCCGCAAGCTGGGTGAGCGCACGATGCCGATCTACCTCACCCACATCATCTTCGCCGCCGGAATGCGCGTGGTGCTGACGCGGCTCGGCCTGAAGGACGTGGCGACGGTCGTGCTGGTCTCTACGGCGGCGGGCGTGGTCCTGCCGCTGATCTTGTTCGAGATATCCCGGCGGCTCGGCATGGCGGGCGTACTGGGCTTCGAACCGCTGCGAAAGCGCGGCGGAGAGGGCAAAATCATCGCTCCGAAACCCGCATTGTCAGAACCAGAACCCGCTCAGCCTGAGCTTGTCGAAGGCCCCTCGGCAGGACGCCGCGCCTGATCCTTCGACAAGCTCAGGATGAGCGGGTGAAGTGCTGTTGTGTGAGCAAGAAAAAAGGGGCCACGTCAGTGACGCAGCCCCCTTTTCCCGTCCGAATCTGAGCGATCAGACCTGATAGTAATCCCGATACCAGGCCACGAACTTGGCCACGCCTTCCTTCACCGAAGTCGTAGGACGATAGCCGGTAAGGTCCTGAAGCAGCGAAGCGTCCGCCCAGGTTGCGGGCACGTCTCCGGGCTGCATCGGCATCATGTTGATCTCTGCCTTCACGCCGGTCGCATCTTCGATGGCGCGGACGAAGTCCATCAACTGCACCGAATCCGAATTGCCGATATTCACCGCGCGCCACGGCGCCACGGGCGAGAGGCTGTCGTGCCCGGCAATGTCCTCGGCGCTGTCGGGGCGCACCGGGGCGCTGTCGATCAGCAGGCGGATGCCCTGGACGAGGTCCTCCACATAAGTGAAGTCGCGCTTCATGTCGCCGTGGTTGTAGACGTCTATCGGCTTGCCGGCGAGGATGTTCTTGGTGAACTTGAACAGCGCCATGTCCGGGCGGCCCCAGGGACCGTAGACCGTGAAGAAGCGGAACATCGTGATCGGCAGGCCGTAAAGATGGGCATAGGAATGCGCCATCGCTTCATTGGCCTTTTTCGTGGCCGCATAGAACGACATCTGCGTATCGACCTTGTGGGTCTCCGCATAAGGCATCTCGGTATTGGCGCCGTAGACCGAGGACGTAGACGCCATCAGCATGTGCTGCGGCGGATAGGCCCGCGCCGCTTCCAGCAGTTCGAAAACGCCGATCAGGTTCGCCTCGACATAGGCGCGCGGGTTGTCGATCGAATAGCGCACGCCCGCTTGCGCGGCGAGGTTGACCACGATGTCGGGGCGCTCGTCCGCGAAAAGCTGCATCAGCCGCTCGGGGTCTTCCAGCTTGCCCTTGATGAAGCGGAAGTGCTCGTTCTGGCTGAGCATCGCGAGGCGCCGCTCCTTCAGGGCGACTTCGTAGTAATCATTCAGGCTGTCCAGACCGATTACGCGAAAACCGTCATCCAGCAGTCTGCGACAAAGGTAGTACCCAATAAAACCCGCGGCACCCGTAATCAAAGCCGTGCGGGGGGCTGCCTTGCCGACGACGTCATCAGTCATGCTAAAGTCCAGATTTTGTGGAGATGTCCGCATGTTCTGAAGCCTGTCGGGGCTCTTGGCAAGCCATCCGAAAGGGCAAGTATCCGACCGGGGGAACGGGTGGCCGACAGTTTTCACGCGGTTGTCCGCAGTAGAGCGCGGAAGTCCGCCACCCGCCGATCCTATGCGCTCTCCTAGAAATTCGATTGCAGGGCAGTGGCATTTCCGTCGCTTGGAAATCGCAATCGATCTTGCGGTGCAGCATGGGTGGTTCGAGGCAGGCAGGATTGGGCGCTGACGCTCCGGGAAATGCTCTCCCGGAACCGGTGCAGATGGTAAATCCAGCTGAAACTATTATTTTCTTTCAGCAAGATGACTGGAAGATGAACGGCCCTGTGATAGGCTGGCGAAGTGGACGTTATGCCGAATCGGTTTGATCTGGAGGTCGGGATGAAGAAATGAATGCCATCGTTCGACAGTCTCGTGATTGCCCATTCGGGTGCGTCGCAGCATGGTCCAGGGGCGCGTTGGCGCCGCCATTTCGGATCGTCGATGAATTCCGTCGCGTTACTGCACCCGATTATCCCATATTCGCCCCGCTCGACTGGCCGCCGCTTGAACGTCCCGGCAATCCCCGGCAGAGCATCGCAGGCCGCCGCTTGCAGTTTCAACCGCTGGAAGTTTTCGATATTCCCCCACTCGGAAGCCCCGGTTCAAGCCGCCGGCGCATACTTGCCGAACCTGCCCTGCACGGGCGGTCAGAGGAGCAGAAATGAAGATCGCTGTTGCTGGCGTTGGATATGTCGGTCTGTCGAACGCGCTCTTGCTGGCGCAGAACCACGAAGTCGTGGCCAAGGATGTCGTGGCCGCCAAGGTCGACATGATCAATGGCGGAAAGTCGCCGATCGTCGATACGGAATGCGAGGAATTCCTGCGGCGCGATGATCTGAACTTGCGCGCCACGCTCGATCCGGTCGAGGCCTATAGCGGCGCCGATTACGTCATCATCGCCGCGCCGACCAACTATGACGAAGTGACCAACCGCTTCGACACCACGCTGGTCGAGGCGGTCATTCGCGAAGTCATGGAGCATGCCCCCAATGCGGTCATGGTCATCAAGTCCACCATCCCGGTGGGCTTCACGGCGGCGACTTCGGCGGCGATGGGTACGCCCAATCTGATCTTCAGCCCGGAATTCCTGCGCGAGGGCCGGGCGCTGCACGACAATCTCCACCCCAGTCGAATCGTGGTGGGCGAGCAGTCGGAGCGGGCCAGGGTCTTTGCGGAACTGCTGCTGGAAGGCGCGATAAAGAAGGATGTACCGGTGCTGTTCACCGATCCTTCGGAAGCCGAAGCGATCAAGCTATTTGCGAATACCTATCTCGCCATGCGCGTCGCCTATATCAACGAGCTGGACAGCTACGCCATGTCGCGCGGGCTGGAAGCGCGCCAGATCATCGAAGGCATCGGCCTCGATCCGCGCATCGGTTCGCACTACAACAACCCGTCCTTCGGTTACGGCGGATATTGCCTTCCGAAGGATACCAAGCAGTTGCTGGCCAATTACCACGAAGTGCCGCAGACCATCATCGGCGCCATCGTGGAAGCCAACCGCACCCGCAAGGACTTCATCTCCGACACGGTGCTGGCGCGGAAGCCCAAGGTCGTCGGCTTCTACCGCCTGGTCATGAAATCCGGTTCGGACAACTTCCGCCAGAGCTCGATCCAGGGGATCATGAAGCGGATCAAGGCGAAGGGTATCGAGACCGTGCTCTACGAACCCAGCTACCCCGATGCCAGCTTCTTCAACACGCCGCTGGAGGCCGACCTGGACCTGTTCAAGCAGCGGGCCGACGTGATCGTCACCAACCGCATGATGCCGGAGCTGGAAGACGTGAAGGACAAGGTCTTCACCCGCGATCTTTTCGGTTCCGACTGAGTTCTCGTTTCGTGAAGTACGGTATCGCTTCGCCTGAATTACTGTAAAGGACCACTTGCGCCATGAAACACAGTGTTCCTGTAGCCGAAAAGCCCCTGGCGGGGGCGCCGGCCGTCATTCGCGGCGAGCGCGTCGCGCTCGTCCATGACTGGATTCCGCTGATCGCGGGGGCGGAGCGGGTGCTCCAGCAGATGGCGAACTGTACGCCGGGAAGCGATATCTACACGCTGTTCAACTTCCTGCCGGAAGAGACCACGCGGGAGTTCTTCGGGGCGGATCACCGGATCCACACGTCCGGCCTCAACGATCTGCCCATGGTGGAGCAGTACTACCGCTTCCTTCTTCTGCAATCGACCCGTGCGATCGAGGCCTTCGACCTGTCCGAGCACGATGTCGTGCTCAGCTCGTCGGCGGCGCTTGCAAAGGGCGTGATTACCGGGCCGGGGCAGTTGCACGTCAGTTACGTTCACAGTCCTGCGCGCTATGCCTGGGATCTGACCCACGAATATATTGCCACTGTCGGCGGCAAGCTGGGCGGTCTCAAGCGGGCGGTCGCGCGGGAGATGATGCACCGCTTCCGCCTCTGGGACATGCGCACGGCGCAGAGCGTCGACCATTACCTGGCCAACTCGCACTTCATCGCCCGCCGCATCTGGAAGATCTACCGGCGCGAGGCGGAGGTGATCTATCCGCCGGTCAATACCGGCAACTTCGTGCCCGGCGTGGCCGCGCGCGGCGATCACTTCGTCACCGCGTCGCGGCTGGTGCCCTACAAGCGGGTGGAAATGATCGTCGAGGCCTACAATCGCCGGCCCGACTTGCGGCTGCGGGTCATCGGCGACGGGCCGGACATGAAGAAAGTCCGCCAGATCGCCGGTCCGAATATCGAACTGCTGGGCCATGTGCCGTTCGAGCAGTTGATCGCCGAATTCCAGACGGCGCGGGCGCTGGTCTTCGCGGCGCTGGAGGATTTCGGCATCGTGCCGGTCGAATCCCAGGCTTGTGGTACCCCGGTGATCTGCCTGGGCAAGGGCGGTACTGCCGAGACGGTGCGTCCGCTGGGGAGCAGCGGCGCCACAGGCGTTTGGTTCGAGGAGCAGACCGTCGAAAGCCTGGTCGAAGCGGTCGACAGGTTCGTGGAAGGCGAAGGCGACATCCGCGCCGAGGACTGCATCGCCAATGCCGCCAGCTTCGGCGAGGAGCGGTTCCGCCAGCAGTATTCGGACTGCGTGAACAGCCTCATTAGCTGATTATACTTATCCGATTCTCCAGATACTGACACCTTCGGCCGCGCCCCTCGGGTGCGGCTGGAGCGTGGCCGCCTTGGAGCGGCTTGGCGTTTCGCCACTAACACCCTGAAATATCGGCCAGTAATCGGCAGTTCTCTTGGAGGCAGGTTAGCCCACTGTCTTCCGGCCCAGATGGTGCAAACGGTTGCATGGGCAGGGCCTTTCGGAAGCGTGTCTGTACTGCGATGGAAAGCCTTGAAAGTGCGACGAGAGGGGGCGGATTTGCGCGAAATTCCGCCATCCAGGTTTGCCCTCGATTGTGCAGCGCGGTATGATCCGGGAAGACGTTATACCTGTAAGGGCCCTAATAGGCCGAAATTTTCAGGAGGACCCATGAAACAGAGGTTCGCGGCGATGCAAATGGCTGTTGCCAGCGCTCCTGTCGTTTCGGGATCGACCCGCGCTCGCGCTAATGATGGTCCTTATCCTCCTTTATAGCACGACAATCGCACTTCCGGTTTCTGGCCCCGGTTACTGACCAGTCGAAGGTAATGCTGAACGCTTGAGGTCGCCGAATACTGAAGTCGCTCCTTCCGGCGGATCGTGGAAGAACTGGGCGGCGGAAGTGGCGGGGCAATCCTGTCCCGATTTGCAGTCATAAGGAAGAAGCTCTGTCTGGGTCGATAGCTGACAAGCGCACGATCACCGTGCCGAGATTGCGGGCGCGAAGCCCGGTGGTGCAGGCCGGGGCGCTCATGCTGGTCGCCGTCCTGTTCGGCGGCGGCGGATCGGCTGCCGGTCTTGCCAATCTCGTCGTCCAGCTCGCGGGCATGGCGGTACTGGCCTTCAACGGTCCTGCCGTCTTGACCTTCTTCCGCAGCGCGCCGCGCGCGGTGGTTCTGCTGGTTGCGGCCTCGCTGCTGCTGCCGTTGCTGCAACTTGTGCCGCTGCCCCCGGCGATCTGGCAGGCGCTGCCGGGCCGCGAACTGGCGGTACAATCGCTCGATCTAGTCGGCGGCAGCCAGGTCTGGATGCCGTTCTCGGTCGATCCCAACCGCACCGCCATCGCCTTCTTCGCGCTGATGCCGGTGCTGGCGATCCTGGTGCTGTCATGGCAATTGCCGCGCGAGCAGCGCCGAGGCCTGCTCATGCTGGTCGTCGCCTGCGGGTTGCTGGTGGTCATCCTGGGCGCCCAGCAGCTTGCCAGCGGCAATCGCCATCTGGTGTTCTACGCGCAGACGATCGGCTCGCCCGATCTCCAGGGCACTTTCGCCAATCGCAATACCGGCGGCCTCATGCTCAACGTCGCGCTGGTGGCGCTGATCGCGGCATTTCCGCTGGAACGGCCCCGTGCGATCTGGACTCTCGGCGGGATGGCCGCCGTCCTGCTGCTGGTGGTCGGCGTGGTGCTCACCCGTTCGCGTTCGAGCATGGCGCTGCTGCTGATCCCGGCCGCGCTTGCGGTGTGGCGGTGGCTGCGCTGGCGGCGCCCGGTCTGGGACCGCCGCATGGTGATCGGCGCCGCCGCGATCGTGCTGGTGCTGGGCGGCGCGGCGAGCCTGCTGGCCGGGAACGACCGCGTGCAGCGCAGTTTCGCGCGCTTCGACACGGTGGAGGACGAGCAGCGCCCGCTGATCTGGAAGGACACGATGGTCGCCATCGGGCGCTACATGCCGGTCGGCAGCGGCATCGGTTCCTTCGACGATGTCTTCCAGGTCGACGAGGCGCTGGAGAACCTCAACTATGGCCGCGCCCAGCGCGCGCATGACGATTTCCTGGAGGCGGCGCTCGAATCCGGTGTGGTCGGCATTGCGCTGGTCGCGGGATGGATCGCGGTACTTGCGCGGTTCGGCGTGCAGACGCTTCGGCGCGGCGGAATCGGATTGGCAGCCGTCGGCACTTTCGCTCTGGTCGCGCTTCAGTCGATCACCGACTATCCCTTGCGCAGCCAGACCATGCTCTGCGTCTTCGGCCTGATGCTGGGCCTGCTGCTGGCAGCGGGTCCCCAGGATGCGGAAAGCAGGGCGAACGGCGATAGCCACGCCCGGCGCCCCCAGGTCCGGCACAAGTCGCGGCGGTCCGCCCCTTCCAGCACGGATTCTGCGAAACGATGAACGAAATTCGGGTCAACCACTACTCGCGTGGAAACGATAACAAGGCGGGATATATCTTGAACGAAGCTTTTCTCGATCGCGTCGAACTGGAGGGACGTGCCCAGGGCGCGGCCTATCCCGAGGAGTCCGGCCCGGACCTGACGGCGCTGCTCAAGACCATCATGGGCATGGTCCGCCGCAATATCGCGCTGATCGGCGCGATCGTGGCAGCCACGCTGGTGCTCGGCGTGATCGTGACCCTGCTGATCGCGCCGCGCTACAGCGCCCAGGTGCGCGTGCTGATCGACGATCAGGCGGACCAGATCATCGAGGGCAGCGAGCTTCAGAAAGTCAACAATGTGCAGGACGCCGAACGCTTCCTGCAGACCCAGCTCGGCATCATCCAGAGCCGTTCGCTGACCGAGAGCGTGGTGGAAAGCGGCCGGCTGGAGCGCGATCCCGCCTTTTACGAGGCCATGGGTATCGACATGCCCACGCAGGAAGACGTGCTCAAGTCCGGCGGCACCAAGAAGCTCGACCAGATCCGCAAGGAAGCCGCGATCGACGCACTGCTCGGCAATCTCACCGTGGCGCTGCCGCCCGACAGCCGCATCGCCAGCATCAGCGTCAGCAGCCGCAGCGCGGTCTATTCCGCGAAGCTGGCTCAGCTTTACGGCGAGCGCTACATCGAGCGGAACCTCAACCAGAAGTACGACAGTTCGTCCTACGCCCGCCGCTTCCTGGCCGACCAGCTCGACGAGGCGCGCGCCAAGGTCACCCAGTCCGAACGCGATCTCAACCAGTACGCCAGCGCCGCAGGGCTGATCCGCGTGACCAGCCAGGGGCAGGACGGCAATCAGGAAGCGGTCCTTTCCGTCACCAACAATAGTCTCGTCCAGCTCAACGACGCGGCCTCCAAGGCGACGGCGGACCGGATCGCGGCGCAGGATCGCTGGCTCACGCTGGCGAAGGCTGCGCCGCTGGCGATCCCGGAAGTCAACAGCAACCCGGCCGTGTCGGGCCTGCTGGCCGAGAAGGCCAAGGTCGAGGCCAGCCTTGCGGAAGAGCGCACGCGCCACCTGGACGATTTCACGACCGTGAAGTCGAAGCAGGCCGAGATCGCCGAGTACGAAAACCGCATCGGCGCCATCGCCGATTCCATCAAGAAGTCGGCCTACCTCGAATACCAGTCGGCGGTGGAGCGCGAGAAGAGCTTCACCGGGCAGGTGAACTCGCTGCGCGGCGAAGCGCTCAAGGAGCAGGATCGCGGCGTCCAGCTGGCAGTGCTGAAGCGCATCGCCGATACCAACAAGACGCTCTACGACACGCTGCTCTCGCGCTACAACCAGCTCAATGCCACGGCGGGCGCCTCGTCCAACAACCTGACGCTGGTGGACCGGGCCGAAGTTCCGGCCAAGCCCTATTCGCCGCGTCTTTTGGTCAATATCGTCGCCTCGCTGGTGCTGGGCCTGGTGCTGGCCGCCGGGGCGGTGCTGCTGCGCGAGATCTTCGACGATGCGATCCGCTCGCCGGAGGATGTCGAGCGCAAGCTTGGCATGCCGCTGCTGGGCCTGATCCCGCTGGAGAAGGACGGCGATGTCGCCAGCCACTTCGACGATCGCCGCTCGCGGGTGAGCGAGGCCTATCGTTCGCTCGTCACCAACTTGCGCTACTCGACCGCGACCGGTCTGCCCGAAGTGCTGATGGTCACCAGTTCGCGCCAGTCAGAGGGCAAGTCCACGACTGCCCGGGCCGTCGCCCGCGACATTGCCGTGCTTGGCAAGCGGGTGCTGCTGGTCGATGCCGACTTGCGCCGCCCCACGCTTCACAACTTCATGGCCGACCGCAAGATGACCGGCCTGACCGATGTGCTGACCGGCGAAAAGACGCTCGACGCCGCGCTCCAGCCCTCCGAAGTGCCGACGCTGAGCTACATGTCGGCCTTGCCCGCGCCGCCCGATCCGGCGCTGATCCTGGCGGGCGAGGGCCTGAACCACTTCATGGAGGAAGCGCGCCGCAAGTTCGACGTGGTGGTGATCGACGCCCCGCCGCTGCTGGGTCTTTCCGATGCGGCGCTGCTGGCCAACCATGCCGACGGCGTGCTGTTCATGGTGGATGCCTCCAACTTCCATCGCGGCGCGGTGAAGTCGGCGCTGCGCCGCCTGTCCCTGATCAAGGCGAACATGCTGGGCGTCGTGCTCAACCGCTTCGCGCCGAAAGTCGGCGGGGAGGACTACGACTACTACACCGCCAATTACTACAGCTACGGCGAAAAGGACTGACGCGGGATGACCTCGCTCTTCGGCCGCACGGCGTGGTTCGCGATCCTGGCTCTGGCCGCACTCCTCGCCGTGGGCGTCCAGCTGGACCGGGAAGGGCGCCGCAATCCCAGCGCCGCGATGCTGGTGCCGCCGCCGCTGCTGTCGTCCTCGCTGCAACCGCTGGCCCAGTCGGCCTATGGCGGCAAGCACGTCGATGCCGGTCTGGCCTATGCCCGCGCCATGGTGCGCCGCCGCCCGGTGCCTGCCGAGGGACTGGGGTTGCTGGCCTATGGCGAGCTGGAGAAGGGTAACAAGGACGCGGCGCTGCGGGCGATCATCCGCTCGGGCGACCGGGGCTGGCGCGATCGGTTCACGCAGGAGATGCTGGTGATGCTGGCTCTCCAGGCGGAGAAGTGGGACATCGCGGCGCAGCGCACCGTGGCGCTCTGGCGGATCGGCATCAATGACGACCGTATCAAAGGCATGACCGCGGAACTGCTCTCGCGTCCCAAGGGCGCGGATGCCTTCGCGGCGCAAGTGGGGCGCGAGAAGTACTGGGCCAATGCCTTCCTGCCGTGGTCCGGCCTGGCGATCGGTCCCGACGCGCTGCGCAAGGTGGCGGGCTCGATGGCGAGCAAGGGCGCGCGGGTGGACTGCGGCGCGCTTTCGCCCAGGACGCTGGCGCTGGTCCGCATGGGCCGGGCGGAGGCGGCGTCGATCCTCTGGCGCGATCTTTGCGCGAAGGGCCGTTTCACCGAGCCGACCGCTTTCGCTTTCCGCGAGGATCTGGGCGACGATGCGCCGATCGGGCCGTTCGACTGGCAATATCCCGAGGAACCGGGGCTTGAGCGCACCTTCACCCAGGGCAAGGGCGGCACCGTGCTGCACTACCGCAACCGCGAACCGCTGCGCAGCGTGGTGGCTAAGCGCAATGCCCTGCTCAAGCCCGGCAACTATGCGGCCTATCTCGACGGCGCGGCGCGGGCCGAGGCAGGCTTCCGGCCCATCGTGTTCCAGATCATCTGCTATGCCAGGGACGGCAGCGGACGCCGTCTGGGCGACGGGCAGATGAACGCGGGCGCGACCGATTTCTTCATCCCCGACAGCCTCTGCGAGAGCCAGGAAATCCTGTTCCTCTCCGGCCGCGGCGAGGGCGAGATCAGCAGTCCGAGGATCGTGCCGCGCTAAGGTTTGATTGGAAAATGCCTTGAGGGCATTTTCAGAGCGGCACCGGCCCACGCCCCCACCCTACCACCCGCTAGGATAATACCTTGGGTGGTAGGGTGGGGGCGTGGGCCGGTGCCGCTAAATCCGCCTGCGGCGGATTTTCAAACAAACCCCAAAGCTCTCCAATGGCCTGAACGAGAGAGATTTCGGCTAAGTACCTGCCCGAATGGCTGACTTGCCGAGCGGGCAGGGGACAAGGATACCGTCCCTACGTTCATCTCCCAGGTTCATAAGGAAATGGAAGCGCCATGAAGATTGCGATGGTAGGTTCGGGCTACGTCGGCCTCGTCTCCGGTGCCTGTTTTGCCGATTTCGGCCACGAAGTCGTCTGTATCGACAAGGATGAGGGCAAGATCCAGCGCCTGCTCCACGGCATGATGCCGATCTATGAGCCGGGCCTTGCCGAACTGGTCGAATCCAATGTCGCGGCAAAGCGCCTGTCCTTCACCACCGACCTTGCCGAAGGCATTGCCGGGGCGCAGGCGATCTTCATCGCCGTCGGCACCCCCTCGCGGCGCGGCGACGGCCATGCCGACTTGTCCTATGTCTACGCCGTGGCGCAGGAAGTGGGCGAGCACTTGTCCGGCGATGCGGTGGTCGTCACCAAGTCGACGGTTCCGGTCGGCACCGGCGACGAGGTGGAGCGCATCATCCGCGCATGCAATCCGGCGCACCGGGTCTCGGTGGTCTCCAACCCGGAATTCCTGCGCGAGGGCGCCGCGATCGGTGACTTCAAGCGCCCCGACCGCATCGTCATCGGCGCCGAGGACGACTTCGGCCGCGACGTCATGCGCGAAGTCTATCGTCCGCTGTTCCTCAACGAATCGCCGATCCTCTTCGTCAGCCGCCGCTCCTCGGAACTGACAAAATATGCCGCCAACGCCTTCCTCGCGGTGAAGATCACCTTCATCAACGAGATGGCCGACCTCTGCGAGAAAGTGGGCGGCAACGTGCAGGACGTGGCGCGCGGCATCGGGCTGGACAACCGCATCGGTTCCAAGTTCCTCCACGCCGGGCCGGGCTATGGCGGCTCCTGCTTCCCCAAGGACACGCTGGCCCTGCTCAAGACGGCGGAGGACTACGACAGCCCGGTCCGCATCGTCGAGGCCGTGGTCAAGGTCAACGACGCCCGCAAGCGCGCCATGGGCCGCAAGGTGGTGGACGCACTCGGCGGCGTGGAGACGGCGCGCGGCAAGCGCGTCGCCATGCTGGGCCTGACCTTCAAGCCCAATACCGACGACATGCGCGATTCGCCCGCGATCGCGATCGCCCAGACCCTGACCGACGCCGGGGTGAGCGTGGCCGCCTACGACCCCGAAGGCATGGAGCAGGCCCGGCCGCTCATGCCCGAAGTGGAGATGAAGCAGGATCCCTATGCGGCGATCGAGGGTGCCGACGCGGTCGTCCTGGTGACCGAATGGGACGCCTTCCGCGCGCTGGACCTCACCCGGATCAAGACCATCGCCAAGGCCCCCGTGCTTGTCGACTTGCGCAATGTCTACAAGCCGGAGCACGTCCGCGAAGCCGGTTTCACCTATCTTTCGGTAGGCCGCGGAACTTCGGCGAAGGACAAGGTGCAGAACGGAGAGCGCGCGGCCGACGCCATACCTGCCTGATATTCCCGCGTCGCCACCGACCGATCCCAGATCCGAGCCCGTCTCGGGTCCGGGATCGTAATCATGGTCGATGCATCGCCTGGCATTATTCGATTTCGCTCATCAGTCTCAGGCGAGCATGGGTTCCATCCGCAGCGTAAATTTCCAGCACCTTTCCCGATCGCTTCCAGCGATTCGCACTGGCCATGAAACGCCAGAAGGAAGCCGCGAAATTGGTACGATCCTGTTCCGCACATCCCATGGCGGTGAAGATGATCGGGCCGCCCAATCCCGAAAAACCGCCCTCGCGGGACCAGCGGGCATTGGCAGAGCCGCCGTTGTTGCAATCCCATGATCCGCCCACCGTGCCATCACGGCCCATGAACAGTGTCGCGGCTGGCAATCGGGAACGCTTCGGTGCCTGCCGATCACCAAGCCGGGTGACTTCCCACCGCGTTCCGGGCCGCCGCCCGTCGCTGGCTACTGCAAGCATCGACAATGCCGCGCAGAAAAGAACAATGCCCATTGCCAAGCAGCGGACCGGTATCGTTCTCACTTCTAAGCTCCATCGGTCATGAAGTTTCAAGGCGCTGCGGGCGGCGTGGCCGGTTCGACTCTCACGAAGGTCATGGTTTTTGCCGGGATATCGAGAACCACCTCGGCCTTCGAAAGGACGGCCTGACCGAGCAGCCCCTCCCGGTCACCTGGCAGGGGACCGCTTGTCACGACGGGAACGCCCTCGGCCTGGAAGCCGGAAAACGCCAGCCGGTTGTCAGGCAAATAACGTGCGGGGAGTTCGGCTCCCTCGGCGCGGACTGTCACGCTGGGCAGGGCCTTGCTGTCGTCCTTGAAGATGCGGTGCCAGGCCTTGTCCGACAGGGTGACGGCTTGGTTGGAGCCAAGATCGACCTGGAGGCGAACGGGCTTGCCGTTCAGTTCCGCCGCCACTTCATCGCGGTTGATGAGGGGGAATTGGCGGCTATGGGCGCCAGCCTTGGGGTTGATCGCGCCGCTGGGAACGAATGCCAGCCTGTGATTCTGGTTGAAGATGCCGAGAGCCATAAGGCCCAAAAGGTCACCGCCCAGCACGGCATCAACGGGGCGTCCCAAATGCCCGGCCATAGCCGCGAGATCGAGCACACCCATCGCCGTGGAGCTCTGTAGTTGATGCGGAATTTCCAAGGTAATTCCCCGGGCCAGCTTGACCGGCGCATTGGCGGTGCCGGTCTGGAACGGCATGGCGAGGTCTTCCGTTTCCACGCCGATGCTTCGTGCAAACTCCGCGCTGAGAACGCTGTGCGAGAAACCGTTGTCGAGCACAACGTTGGCCGGTTTGCCGTTGATCACTGCCTGGAAGAAGATCAGGCCCATGTGGCGTTCGAAGGGCACCATGGCCCAGCCGTTGTTCTTGCCGACATAAGTGATGTTGACCTGGACGTTCAGGTTCTGGGAGGCTGTCGCTGCCTTGTCGATAACAACGGCGCCGGGGTTGGCCAGTGCCGTCTGGGACAAGGCCGGAGCGCCGTGAAGCATGGCTGCGGCGACGACGGCCGGAACGAGGCAGGACAAGGATTTAAGGATAGGACACTCCCGGCATTATGAAGCACCGGACGAAGTTGCACACTTCGCCTGTCAGTTGTGCTTCAAGCGCCGGGAATGACGGGAATTGTCATCTCAGGGGTTTGAAATTTCCGGCCGGATCGGCTCAGGCGAGCGCGAAATGCTGGACGATCTGGTTGTCCAGCGGTTCGGCGAAACGGACCGAAAGGCTGCGTGAATCCCGGCGCGTGGCGGTTGCGGCGAAGGGGCCGACGGCGCCGATCCACAGCGTCAGATCGCCCTCGATGCCGAGGGCTGGGCTGTCCGTTTCCACGGCGCAGCCGAGGCTGGCGAGATCGGAGATGCGCACCGTGGTCGAACCACCGGCGTTGACGCATTCGCCATAGAGAGTCGTATTCATAATCATTCTCGTGCCTGTGCTTCCGGCGCCGGTTTCCCGGATCCGGGTCTGGTCATCCTGCGGCCCGCGACTTTGCCGCGTGACCTTGCGGAATCACTTCCGCATTTCCCTTCTTAGTGACGTTAGAGGTCAGATTGGTGGCAGGCGAGTGACGTTTTGCGAATGACAGGGCTTTTCATGATGAATGCCGGCCCTTTCGAGTTAGCCCGAGACGCGTGAATTGCGCGTCTCAGAGTTTGTTTGAAAATCCGCCGTAGGCGGATTTTGGCGGCACCGGCCCGCGCCCCCACCCACCACCCAACGGTAGTATCCTGCGGGTGGTGGGTGGGGGCGCGGGCCGGTGCCGCGAGAAAATGCCCTTTTGGGCATTTTTCAAACATATGCTCAGGCCGCTTCGTCCTGCTTCGTGCTGCCGGATTGCAGGGGCGCTTGGCCGCCGCGCAGTGCTTTCACAAAGTCCTCCCGCCAACGCTGCACGTCGTTGTCGCGCACCGAGGCGAGCAGCTTGGCGTGACGCTGGCGGCGTTCGGCCAGCGGCATGTCCAGCGCCTTGCGGATGGTTTCGGCGACATGTTCGATCGAATGCGGATTGACCAGCAGGGCATCGGGCAACTGGTGCGCCGCGCCCGCGAACTGCGAGAGGATCAGCACGCCGGGATTCTCGGGGTCCTGTGCGGCGATATATTCCTTGGCCACGAGGTTCATGCCGTCGCGCAGCGGCGTGACGAGGCCGATCTCCGCCGCGCGGTAGAACCCGGCGAGTTGTTCGCGCGGGTAGCCCCGGTTGACGTAGCGGATCGGCACGAAGGCCACGTCGGCATGGGCGCCGTTGATATGGCCGGTCTTGCGCTCCAGGTCCTCGCGGATCTGCTGGTAGCTGGCGACATCGCCGCGCGAAGGCGGAGCGATCTGGAGCAGCACGGCCTTGCCGGCATCCTCGGGATTGTCGGCCAGGAACCGGCCGAAAGCCTCGAACCGTTCGCCCAGCCCCTTGGAATAGTCGAGCCGGTCGACCCCGATCAGGATCTTGCGCCCACGAACGCTGGACTTGAGCCGGTCGTGCGCTTCCTTGGCCTCGGCCCCCTGCGCGGCCTCGGTGAATTCCGCGAAGTCGATGCCGATCGGAAAGGCGCGGGCAATGATCTTGCGGCCCTGGTATTCGACCGAATTGTCGAGGCCGACCCTGAGGCCCATTTCCTTCTGCACATAGTGCAGGAAGCTCTCCAGCCACTCGGTATTCTGGAAGCCGATCACGTCGTATTCCAGCATCGAGGCGACCAGGCGCTCATGGAAGGGCAGGGAAACGAGCAGGCGCGTCGGCGGCCAGGGGGTGTGGAGGAACAGGCCCATCCGGTTCTTCACGCCCTTTTCGCGCAGCTGCGAGCCGAGCGGGAGCAGGTGATAGTCGTGGACCCAGACGAGGTCTTCCTCCTCGATCAGGGGCAGCACCGAAGTGGCGAAGCGCGCATTGACCCGCTCGTAGCCCTCGCCGAAATTGCGGTCGTATTCGGTCAGGTCGATGCGGTAGTGGAACAGCGGCCAGAGCGTGCGATTGGCATAGCCGTTGTAATATTCCTCGATATCCTGGGGTTCGAGATCGATCGTCGCGGTGGTGATGCCGTCGTTGCGCTGCATGTCGAGGTGGCCGGTGAATTCCTCGGTTTCCTGCCCCGACCAGCCGAACCAGATCCCGCCATGCTCGCGAAGCGCGGAATTGAGCGCCACCGCAAGGCCGCCCTGCGCCCCGGCGGCACCGGCCGCCTTGGGGACCGAGACCCGGTTCGAGACGACGATCAATCTACCCATTTCAAATCCCCTGTGGCGCGTCTTGTCCTGAAAAGTGACGGACACGCTTTGCGGGACCGGTTGAGAGCCCGTCTGGAAAATGCCCGAAGGGCATTTTCGGTTCGGCACCGGCCCTCTCCCCCACCCGACCTCCCAACGATAGTACCCTATGGGAGGTCGGGTGGGGGAGAGGGCCGGTGCCGCCAAAATCCGCCCCTGAGGGCGGATTTTCAGACGAACTCAGCGCCAGTCCCGCCAAGACCGGGACAACTGCCCGGCACAATTGATGATACCTACTAGCGAATAGGTCTGCGGAAAGTTCCCCCACAGCTCGCCGGTCTCGAAATCCATGTCTTCCGAGAGCAGGCCCGACTGGGTGCGATGATCGAGCATGGCTTCGAAGAGGCGGCGGGCCTCTTCGTCCTGGCCGCTGCGGTGGAGGGCCTCGATCAGCCAGAAAGTGCAGATGTTGAAGGCGGTTTCGGGCAGGCCGAAATCGTCCTCGCTGTCGTAGCGCAGCATGTGCTCGCCCCGGCGCAGGGCCTTCTGCACGGCCTGGAGCGTGGCGCGGAAACGCGGATCGTCGGCCTCGACGAAGCGCAGCTCGACCATTTGCAGCAGGCTGGCATCTAGCTGCGAGCCGCCGAAGCTGGCCGCATAGTGCCCGCCCGCGCCGCTGTCGTCGAATTCCGGGTTCTCCACCGGGTGCCAGGCCTGCTCGTCGATATTCCTGCGCACGGTTTCCGCCCGCTCCCGCCAGATGGCGGCGCGGTCTTCGAGGCCGAGGAACTCGGCGGCGTTGGCGAGGCGGTCGCAGGCGGCCCAGCTCATGACGGTGGAGTAGGTATGCACGGCCGTGCGCGTGCGCAGTTCCCACAGGCCCGCGTCGGGCTGGTCGTGGGTCTTCCACGCCATTTCGCCCACCTGCTCCAGGCTGGCGAAATCCTCGCGCGTGGCGATCCGCAGCAGGCGGCGGTCGGAGAAGGCCTGGATGGAGGGCAGGACGATCTGGCCGTAGCAGTCGTTCTGGACCTGATAATAGGCCGCGTTGCCGATGCGCACCGGCCCCATGCCGCGATAGCCGGCAAGGTCGGGCGCCTCCCACTCGATGATCTCGCGCCCGCCGCTGACGGCATAGAGCGGCTGGATCGCGCCGCCCTCTGCCCCGTCCACGATATTGCGCAGATAGGCGAGGTACTTTTCCAGCACGTCCAGCGCGCCCAGGTGGTTGAGCGCCTGCACCGTGTAATAGGCGTCGCGGATCCAGCAGTAGCGATAGTCCCAGTTACGCTGGCTGCCTGGTGCCTCGGGGATCGAGGTGGTGAGCGCCGCCACGATCGCGCCGGTTTCCTCGTGCTGGCAGAGCTTGAGCGTGATGGCGGCGCGGATCACCGCGTCCTGCCAGTCCAGCGGAGTGGCAAGGCCGCGCACCCAGAGCCGCCAGTAGTCGCCGGTGTGGCGGAGCATCGATTCCATCTCGTGCTCGATGTCGCCCGCGAAGGGTTCATCCGGGCCGAGGAAGAAGTGCTGCGTGGTCTCCAGCCGGTAGAACCGCTCGTCCAGCACATAGCCGACCGGGGCATTGGTGGTGAGGCGCAGGGTATTGCGCTCGACCAGGTAGCGGATGTGGTTGGAGCCGCGCGTGGTGGGCGCAAGCTGCGCGCCGTAGCCGCTCATCGGCGTGAGCACCGAGCGGATGCGCGGCGAGCCGCTGACCGGGCGGACGATGCGCGCATAGGCGACGGGGCGGTAGGTACGGCCGGACCGTTCGAAACGGGGGCAGAAGTCGATCACTTCCACCGCGCCGCCGCGCGAATCCTCCAGCCGGGTGACCAGGATCGGGGTATTGCGCGAATAGCGCTGGGTCACCGAGACCTGGTTTTCCAGTTCGAAGCGCCAGGTGCCGCCGTCCTGCCCGTCCGGGCCGCGCAGCAGGGCGCAGAAGGTGGGGTCTCCATCGACGCGCGGCACACAGCCCCAGACGAGGGCGCCGCGGGTGTCGATCAGGCCGGAGACCTGGCAATTGCCGATGGGCCAGAGTTCGAGCGCGCTCATGCCGGGCTGTTCTCCTTGTGCGAATTGGGGGTGCTGCTGCGGTCTGCCGCAAGCCATGCGTGTACGGCGGACACGGATTCGAGCCGCCAGCGGGCGTGCGTTTCGCGCATGGGGCCGACGAGTATGCCCGCCCCGCCGAGCCGGGTCACGGCGGCGAAGGCGTCCTCGTCGGTCACGTCGTCGCCGATGAAGAGGGGGAAGGCGCCTGCGAAGGGCGGGCCCTGCATGAAGCGCTCCACCGCGCTGCCCTTGTCGGATCCGGGCATGGCCAGTTCGATGACCTGCTTGCCGTGCTTGAGCTTCAGCCCGAAAGCCGCGCCGGTTTCATCGGCGCAAGCGACAAGTGCCGCAAGCGCTTCGGGGTGGCGGCGATAGTGTACCGCGATGCTGAAGGGCTTGGGTTCGACCAGCAGGCCGCCATGATCCTTGGCGAAATCAGAGAGGCGTTTCGTAACGGCACCGGGAAGCGGCTGGGCGAGCGGGGTGACCTCGCGGCTTCCCGCCTGACGGAATTCGCCGCCGTGGGAACCCGCCACGGCCACGTCCAGGGGGCCGAGCATCGCTTCGAGCGCTTCGAGCGAGCGACCGGTGACGACGGCGAAGCGCCCTTCGAGCCGCGCGTTCAGATCGGCGATCAGGGCGGGCAGGCTTGCCGGAACGTAGACGCCATGGGGATCATCCGCGATCTCCACCAGAGTACCGTCGAAATCCAGGAACAGCGCGACTGGATCCGTACTGGACGAGAGAGTGGCCAGAGGAGGGGGTGACGGCAGATCGCGCGGAATTGCGCCATGTTCCGCCAGCGATTGGGCTTCGCGTGGATCGGTCATTGCGTTCAGTCTTGCACCTTCGAAGGAGGATGGCCACCCCTCTTGCGGCGAAACTTGCGCCGGATTGGCCGAATGATGCCATGCAACGAGCGGTCCCGCCGAGGGTTCCGGCGCGGCAGGGCGGGCGGCACGGAAAATTGCCGCCGAATTCGAGGCAAGATGTTGCGGTCCATGAAATTTTCCGCACGTTTCGCGGATTTTGTCATCGTATTGGCGCAGGAACGCGATTTCCTTCCTGCGCGGTTGATGGCAGGGCCGTTCCACACGCAAATGCGAAAAGGCATGAGATGAAGCAGATCGTAGCGTTCGACCTCGATGGAACCCTGGCGCTGAGTAAGCAGCCGCTGACCGACGAGATGGCGCAGCTCATGGCCGAACTGCTGGAAGTGGCGCAAGTCGCCGTGATTTCCGGTGGTGACTGGCCGCAGTTCGACAAGCAGGTGGCCAGCCGCCTGCCCGCCCATGCCGACCGTTCGCGGCTCTGGCTGATGCCCACCAGCGGCGCCAAGCTCTACGTCCACAAGGATGAGCGCTGGACCCCGGTCTATGCCGAACTGTTCACGGATGAACAGAAGCGCGAGATCCTGGAAGCCTTCGATGCCTCGCTGGCGGCCACCGGCTTCACTCCGGAGGAAACCTGGGGCGAGCGGATCGAGGATCGTGGCAGCCAGATCACTTTCTCGGCGCTGGGCCAGCAGGCGCCGCTCGAAGCCAAGGAAGTGTGGGACCCCGATTTCGCCAAGCGCAAGGTGATCCAGGCCGATCTGGTGAAGCGCCTGCCCGGCGTTTCGGTCAATCTCGGCGGTGCCACGTCGGTGGACGTCACCCAGCCGGGCGTGGACAAGGCCTGGGGCCTCAGGCGCCTGGCCGAGCACAGCGGCGTGGCCGAGGCGGACATGCTGTTCATTGGCGATGCCATCTTCCCGGGCGGCAACGACTATCCGGCCAAGGCCATGGGTCTCGACACGGTCTGCGTGCGCGATCCGGCCGATACGGCCAATGTCATCACCGCCATCATCGCCTGCCAGAAGGCGGGCTGAACACGGCCTTTGCGGGCGCGCGATGCCCGCGTTCTACCTAACCCTGATCGCGGTCCTGCTCGCCGGTTTCGGTGCGCGGGACCAGATCACCATCGCGTCCCTTTCCGCGCGGCAGGGGCAGAGGCCCGGCGTCCTGCTGGCGGCGCTGCTCAGTGCGGGGCTGACGGCCGCTGCCGCCGCCTGGGCGGCGGGGTTCATGCTGGTGCAGCTGCCGCCTCCGGCGCGCGCGATCTTTGCAGGAATCGCTCTGGCTCTGGCCGGACTCGAATCGCTGGCGCTGGTGCCACGTCGCCGCCTTGCCGAGCCGACCAATTCGCTGGGCGCGCTGCTCTTGGTCCTGCTCGCCAGCCAGATCACCGATGCGGCGCGCTTCCTGATCCTCGGCATGGGCGTGGGCATGGCCGCGCCGATCGCATCGGGCGCGGCAGGGGCCGTGGGCGGCGCGATCCTGGCGGGCACAGCCTGGGCGGCGCCGCAGATTCTGGACGGCACGGCGGCGCGCTGGACCCGGCGGATCGTCGGGGGCGTGCTGGTTGTAGCGGCGCTGATCCTGTTCCTGAGGGAATTTTCGATACTCTGATCGAAAAATCATTTCGAACCGGGGGTTCATTTCCGCATTCATAAATCTAAATAGATCACGGAACGAGAAACCCGACTGCAACGAGGGAACCAACGGCATGACTTCCAAGGACAATTCCAAGGCCGCTCTGATCGACAGCCTGAACGGGCTGCTTGCCGATACCTTCGCGCTCTACGTGAAGACCAAGAATTTCCACTGGCATGTCCGCGGCCCGCAGTTCCATGACCTGCACCTGCTGTTCGACGCGCAGGCCACCGAAGTGTTCGGCCTGACCGACCTCATTGCCGAGCGCGTCCGCAAGCTGGGCGGCACGACCCTGACTTCGATCGGCTCGATCGCCGCCAAGACCTCGATCAAGGACGAGGACGATACGCGCCTCGATGCCATGGCCATGGTCAAGGAACTGTTCGAGGACAACTCCGCCTATGTCGCCAGCCTGAAGGCGACCAAGGAACTGGCGGGCGAAGCCGGCGACAATGCCACCGACGGCATCATCGACGACTGGACCGACCAGGCCGAACAGCGCGCCTGGTTCCTGCGCGAAATTATTGCCTGATACCGAATCGGGGCTCTCCCCTGTTGAGCCCCTGTGTCGCCGGTGCGGACACGCTGTCCCTTTGCGGGGCCGCTCCGGCAAAAGGATGGCGTCGTTCCTTCTCGGGGGCGGCGCCTTTCCTTTTGCCGGCACCCTGAAATGCCCGCTTGGGCATTTCGCGAAGAGGCTTTAAGCCTAGCCTCATGCCCAAACTCGAAATCATCGAAGACGCCGACGACGGCGTTATCGCCGAATGGTTCGCGGCGCGCCTCCGCGCCGCGCTGGCGACCAGCCCCGAAGATATCGCGATCACTGTGCCGGGCGGCTCCACGCCCTTCCCGATCTTCGACCGTCTGGCGGTGATGGACCTGCCCTGGCACCGCATCGCGGTCTGGCCGGGGGATGACCGTATCGTCGATGAGGACCATCCCGCCAGCAACGTCGGCAAGATCCGCGCCCGGCTGGAACCCGCAGGCGCGCAGATCGTGCCGCTTGCCGAGGACGCCCAGCCTCCGCACTTCGCCATCGCCTGGCTCGGCATGGGCGGCGACGGGCACGTCGCCTCGCTGTTCCCCAACACCGATCCGCAAGTGGACGATGCTTACGCGGTGCGCCGCCTGACCCCCGATCCGCTGCCGCCCGAAGCGCCTTTCGACCGCCTCAGCCTGACCATCCCCGCGCTGACCGACAGTGACGAGATCATGTTCGTCATCCGGGGCGCCGACAAGCGCGCCGTGTTCGACGCCGCCGTGAAGGGCGAACACGACCTTCCGGTAGCCCGCCTGCTGCGTGCCGCGCGGCACAAGGTGACGTGTTTCTGCTGAACGCAGTCCTCCACCGGCTTCCGGCGCCCCTGCACCGGAAGCTCTACCGGCTGGCCCATTGGGGCCGCAAGCAGGTGTGGCGGATATGGCGGCCCAGCCTCGACGGTGTGCGGGTGCTTGCTCTCGACGGCGAGGGCCGGGTGCTGCTGGTGCGCCACTCCTACGGTTCGGATCGGTGGATGCCGCCGGGCGGCGGGCTGGGCCGGAGGGAAGACCCGGTGGCGGCGGCGCGGCGTGAGCTGTTGGAGGAAACCGGCTGCGCGTTGTCCGATGCCCGGCTTCTGGCGATAGCCACCGAGGACCTTGTCGGCGCCAGCAACCATGTCCACGTCGTTGCCGGGCGGACGGGCGACCTGCCGCGCGTGGACGGCCGCGAGATCGTCGAGGCCCGGTTCTTCTCCATGGATGCCTTGCCGCAGCCGATGGCGGCGCGGCTTCCGGCGGAATTGCGGCAATGGGTGAGCGACTATGCGAGGTAACGGCGCGCGGGATGATGGCGTCTATCGTGACGGAATCCTTCTCGAAACCCCGCGCCTGCGGCTGCGTCCGCCCGTCGCCGCCGATTTCGAGCCGATGCGCCAGATGTTCTGCGATCCGCAGGTCGTGACCCATATCGGCGGCAGCCCGCTCTCCCGCGCGGAGGCCTGGGGCCGCTTCCAGCGGGACGTCGGGCACTGGGCGCTGGAGGGCTTCGGACAGTTCACCCTGCTGGAGAAATCGTCGGGCCGCTACGTCGGCAAGCTCGGCCATGCGAAGTTCCTGCGCGATCTCGGGCCGAAGGCCGGGGCGGAAATCGAGATGACCTGGACGCTGGCCTCGGGCTTCCACGGGCAGGGCTATGCGGCCGAGGCGGGGCAGGCGGCCCTCGCCTGGTTCGACGCGCAAGGACCGCGCCGCACGGCCTGCATCGTGGCAGAAGCCAACTTGCCCTCGCTAAGGCTGGCGGAAAGGCTGGGTTACCGCGAAGTGGACCGGCTTTCCGGTGACGGCTGCACAAGGGTCGTTCTGGTGCGCTAGGATAAATTCCTAAAGCAGGGACAGTTGCCCGTCCCGTGGCGGCGGCGCTTCGTTTTCGCCGCGCGCCAGCGCGGAGAGCGTCAGGCCCATGAGGCGGATCGGCTGGGGCAGCGGCAGCAATTCTTCCAGCAGCGCATGGCCGATGCCGCCAAACTCGGCCTTGTCGGCCACGAAGTGATGCATCGACCGCGCGCGGGTGAGCGTGGTGAAGTCGGCATAGCGCAGTTTCAGCGTCACCGTGCGGCCGCGGGTTTCGGCGCGTTCCACCCGGTCCCAGACCACGTCCACGATCGTGTCCAGCGTCTCGCGCAGGGCCTCGGCTGTCTCGATGTTGTCGAAGAAAGTGCGCTCGCCGCCGACGGACTTACGGGGCCGATTGGCCCGGACCTGCCGCAGGTCCACCCCGCGCGCGGCCTGGAACAGATATTCCGCGAAGCTGCCGAACTGGGCGCGCAGGAAGGCGAGGTCCTTGGCGCGCAAGTCCGCGCCGGTCTCTATGCCGAGCCGCGCCATCTTCTCCGCCCCGCGCGGGCCGACGCCGTGGAAGCGGCGCACCGGCAGCCCCGCCACGAAATCGGCGCCCTGGCCGGGGCGGATTACGCAGAGTCCGTCGGGCTTGTTCTGGTCGCTGGCGAGCTTGGCGAGGAACTTGTTGTAGGACACCCCGGCGCTGGCGGTCAGACCCGTTTCGGCCTTGATGCGGCGGCGGATCTCCTCGGCGATGCGGGTGGCCGAGCCGATGCCCTTGAGGTCGGCGGTAACGTCCAAGTAGGCCTCGTCCAGCGAGAGCGGTTCGACGTGGGGGGTATAGTCGTGGAAGATCGCGCGGATCTGCTGGCTCACCGCGCGGTAGACTTCGAAGCGCGGCTTGCAGAAGATCAGGTCCGGGCAGAGGCGCAGGGCGCGGGCGGAAGGCATGGCCGAACGAACCCCGAAAGTGCGGGCCTCGTAGCTGGCCGCCGCCACCACGCCGCGCCGGGAGGAACCGCCCACGGCAACCGGCTTGCCGCGCAGCGCGGGATCGTCGCGCTGTTCGACGCTGGCGTAGAAGGCATCCATGTCGACATGGATCACCTTGCGCAGGCCGTCCGCTTCCTCTTCGGCGGTCGATTCGGTTTCGCGCGATGCCATCCCGGCGATATAGGGCCGATATCGGCAAAAGCGCCATCCGGCGCGCGAAAATGCTGGCCAGTGCGGCCGCGGTGCTGCATGCGCCGGACATGACCTCCGACACAGCGAATCCCGCACCCTTTCCGATGCGGGGGGTCGAGTTCGTCGTCCTCATGGCCGCGCTTCAGGCTCTTCAGGCGCTCTCGATCGATATCATGTTGCCCGCCCTTGGCGAGATCAGCCGCGACCTTTCGGTGCCGGATCCGAACCAGCGCCAGCTGATCGTAGGCGTGTTCCTGATCTGCACCGGGCTGGGATCGCTGTTCCCCGGCGCCATCGCCGATCGCTACGGGCGCCGCCCGGTGCTGCTTTTCGCGACGGCGGCCTATGTGCTGAGCGCGCTTGCCTGCGCGCTGGTCACCAGCTTCCCGATGATGCTGGCGGCGCGGGCGGTGTCGGGCCTGTGTACTTCGGCGCTGATGGTCATGCCGATGACCGTCATCCGTGACCGTTTCGAGGGCGATCGCATGGCCAGCATGCAGTCGCTGGTCTCGATGACCTTCATGGTCGTGCCGATGATCGCGCCGATGGTGGGTCAGGGGGTGATGCTGGTGGCGGGCTGGCGCTGGATCTTCGGCCTGATCGCCGTGCTGGGCGCCTGCGTCTGCGTCTGGACCGCGCTGCGCTTGCCTGAGACGCTCCATCCCGACTACCGGCAGGAAATCCGCCCGAAGGTGATCGCCGCCAACATGGCGCTCACCCTGCGCACGCGCGAGGCGGTGGGCTACTTGTTCGGCGTGGCTTTCGTGCAGGGCGCGATGTTCGGCTATATCAACAGCGCGCAGCAGCTGGTGGCGGAGCACTTCGGGGCCGGCTTTTTCTTCCCGGCGGTGTTCGGCGGCATGGCGCTGGTCATGGCCTCGACCAACTTCGTCAACTCGCGGATCGTCCAGCGTTTCGGCGCCCGGCGCGTCTCGCAGACGGCGCTGTTCGGCTATATCGCCAGTTCGCTGCTGCACTTCGTGCTGGCGCTGAACGGCGAGACGCTGTGGGTCTTCATCCCGCTCATGACGTTTTCGATGTGCATGATGAGCTTCATCGGCTCGAACTTCCAGTCGATCGCGATCCAGCCTTTCGCGCGCACGGCAGGGGCGGCGGCCTCGATCATGTCGTTCGTGCGGATGGTGATGGGATCGGTGCTGGGCGCGCTGATCGGCCAGGCCTATGATGGCACACCGCGCCCGATCCTGGCCTCGATGGTGGCGGCGGGGCTGACGGCGCTGATCTTCGTGCTCTATTCGGAACGCGGAAAGCTGTTCCGGCGCCTCAATTACCCTCCGGGCTATTACGCGGCGGGCAAGCGCCCCTGAGGTGATGGGGGCGTAATCGCCCCCCGTTCCTATGCTAGACCGCTCGGCCGCCCCGGAACAGCTGGACGAGGCCGACGACGATGGCGATCACCAGCAGGACGTGGATCAGCGCGCTGGAAACGTGGAACACCACGAAACCCAGCAGCCAGAGGACCAGCAGCACGGCGGCGATGGTGAAGAGCATGGCTATTCTCCCTAATTGTTACGAAATGTAAACGCGCGGGCCGCTGGGAGGCTCCCATCCTTTCGCCGTAGTTTTCATGGTGTTCGTGGCAGACGGCCATCCAGTCGCTTCGTCTCAGATGCGGCGCGGGGCGGCAGGTCGGCGGGGCCGGACGGCTTGCCCGCCGCTCCGAGTCGCGGCACCGTCACCTTGCGACCGCGAATCGCCCTTGAGGGCATTCCGCCGCGAGTCTTTCGGGTCCACCGCCCTCGCAGAGCCGCAACAGGGCCGCGAGGGGAAACGCCGGGGTTCATTCTCCAAGGATGTAGAAGGGGGCCATCCTTTGGAGATCTCTCCGCCGTCATCCTGAACTCGTTTAGCTTCGCTGGCCTTCGGCTCAGGATCCATCTTGCCGATGGAACGGCCGTTGATGGTCAGAAATGGATCCTGAAACAAGTTCAGGATGACAAGTGTCTGGCGCAGGAGTCGTGAGGGAAGATCGGCCTTCCCTTGCCTCAGGCCCGGGACAGCGCGCGCAATTCCCGGCGCGACAGGGTGGGGCGGGGCGCTTCGCCTTCCGGTTCGTTGGCGGTGCGGGCTTCCTGCAAGGCTGCCCAGACATGGGCCAGCTTCTCGCTGCGGGTCGTGCTGACCCGGTGATCCCAGGCATGGGCGCCGAGCCGCTCCACCTCGCGGGCTATGCCGCCGTAGATGTTCGCGGCCGAGAGCACGGCCCAGCGCTGGCGGAAGGCCAGTCTCGTCGCCCCCACGCGGGCCGATCCCTCGTAGTCCCGCGCCAGGGCGCAGGCGCGGGCGATCATCGGCACCAGGGCGTGGCGGTAGTGCGGCTTGGTGACTTCGCCGGGGGGAATGTCCGCCTCCACCAGCCATTCGATCGGCAGGTAGCAGCGCCCATTGGCATCGTCTTCCCAGACATCGCGCACGATATTGGCGATCTGGAAGGCAATGCCGAGGTCGCAGGCGCGGTCGAGCGTATCGTCGTCCCCGGGCGCGACGCCCATTACGGCGGCCATCATTACCCCCACCGCCCCGGCGACATGGTAGCAGTAGCGCAGCATGTCCGCCTCGGAGCGCGGGCGCCAGTCGGCGGCGTCGAGGGCGAAGCCCGCCAGCACGTCGTCCACCATGGCGGCGGTCAGCGGCACTTCGCGCATGAGCTGGCCGAGCGCGTCGAAAGCGGGCGTGCCGGTGCTTTCGCCCGCCATGGCCAGTTCGGTCAGGGTGCGGATCGTCGCCAGCCGGTCTTCGGGGGAGAGCCGGGTGCCGAGGCGCACCGGGCCGATGGCGTGGCCATGGTCCTGCTCGTCGGCAATGTCGTCGCAGGCGCGGCACCAGGCATAGAGCAGCCAGACCCGCTCGCGCGTTTCGCGGTCGAACAGGCGGCTGGCGGCGGCGAAGCTCTTCGATCCCTTGCGGATTGACCGGCGCGCTTCCTTGACGAGGCGCGCGCGGTCCAGCGGTCCGGGACGGACGGCGGCGCCGCTCAGGGCCGCTTCGAGCAGCTTCTCAGTCGGCACCGGCAGGCCTCGCCGAAGACCGGCCCGAAGACTGGCCCAGAGACCGCCCAGGAAACCTCACAGCGTGCTGGCGTCCATCTTGACGATCGGGACGATCGGTTCGTGGGCTTCCATGCGTTCCAGCAGGAGGTCGAGTTCGCTTTCCGCCAGGATGATGCCCTGATGGGCGGGGCGCACGAAGCCGACTTCGGCCATGTGGCGGTTGAAGGCGAGCAACCCGTCGTAGAAACCGAAGGAATTGAGCACGCCGACCGGCTTGTCGTGATAGCCGAGCTGGGCCCAGCTGACCGCTTCCCACAGTTCGTCCATGGTGCCGACGCCGCCGGGCAGGACCAGGAATCCGTCCGACAGGCGGGTGAATTCGGCCTTGCGCTCGTGCATGGTCTTGACGACGTGAAGCTCGGTGCAGTCGTGGTTGGCCACTTCGCCGCCCTTGCCGTTCGCGCCGGTGAGCGCTTCGGGGATCACGCCGATAACTTCGCCGCCCTGTTCCAGCGCACCGGCCGCGACCGCGCCCATCAGGCCGAGGCGGCCGCCGCCATAGACCACCCCCACGCCGCGCGCGGCAAGGGCGGCGCCCACGTCGCGGGCAAGCTGGACGTAGCGGGGATCGGCGGGGGTGGCGGAGCCGCAGTAGACGGCGATACGTTTCATCACTCAGGTAGCCTTCAGTTGCACCCGCGCGCCGTCCGGCAGATCGCGGGTCTGCCGGGCGAGGTCGCCGGTCAGGTAGATCAGGTCGACGAGGTCGATCCTGACCAGATTTTCGGGCTCATAGTCGCCCGAGAGGATTGCGGAAAGCGTGCGGCTATAGACTTCCCCGAGCGCGGTGAAGCCAAGCCGCTGCGTGGCGGCCTCCACCAGGGCATCGGCGCGCCAGATCGCCCTGGTTTCCGCGCTGGCCATATGGGTCTGCGCGGCGGCTTCGTCGCCAAGGCGCGTCACCGCGAGGATATCGGGATCGACGTAGTGGTAGACGCCCTGGGTGTCGATCGTCAGCACATGGCCCATCAGGCTATGCGCCACGTCCTCGGCGAATTCCACGCCGGTCCAGCCCCAGGCAGTGTTGAGGGCATGGACCAGGCGGCTCACTTCAGCCCCTCCAGCATGAGCTTCGCGGTGGCCTTGGCCGATCCGACGACACCCGGAATGCCGGCGCCGGGATGGGTGCCTGCCCCCACGAGGTAGAAGTTCCTCAGCTTGTCGTCGCGGTTGTGCCCGCGGAAGTACGCGCTCTGGGTCAGCAGCGGTTCTAGGCTGAAGCCGTTGCCCCTGTAGGCGCCGAGGTCCGCCTCGAAGTCCGGCGGGGCATAGTGGAATTTCGTGACGATGCGGTCGTCGATATCCGGGATCAGGCGGCGGCCGACTTCGGCCAGCACGCGCTTTTCGAGGATCGGGCCGACTTCCGCCCAGTCGATCGGCAGCTTGCCCATGTTGGCCACCGGGACGAGCGCGTAGAACGTGCTCTTTCCGGCCGGGGCCAGCGAGGGGTCGGTGACGGTCGGGTGGTGGAGATAGATCGAGAAGTCGCGCGGCAGCACGCCGTGCTCGAAGATGTCGTCGAGCAGGCCCTTGTAGCGCGGGCCGAACAGGATCGTGTGGTGCGGGATGCCCGGCCAGGTGCCTTCGAGGCCGAAGTGGACGACGAAGAGGCTGGGCGAGAAGCGCTTCTGCTTGAGCTTGTGCGCCATGTCGCGGCCGCGCTGGTTCCCGGACAGCAGGTCGCGGTAGGTATGCATGATGTCGCCATTGCTGGCGATGGCATCGAAGCGCTGTTTCCAGCCGCTTTCCGTCTCGACTTCGGTAACCTGATCGCCCAGCGTATGGATCTGCGCGACTTTCTCGCCCAGTCGCAGTTCCCCGCCGAGCCGCTGGAACAGCCGGGCCATGCCCTGCGCCAGCTTGTTGGTGCCGCCGCGCGCCCACCAGACGCCGCCGTCCTTTTCCAGCTTGTGGATCAGCGCGTAGATCGCGCTGGTGGTCATCGGATTGCCGCCGACCAGCAGGGTGTGGAACGAGAGCGCCTGCCGGAGATGCTCGTCCTTCACGTAGTGGCTGACCATCGAATAGACCGAGCGCCAGGCCTGGTAGCGGGCGAGCGCGGGGGCGGCCTTGACCATGCTGGAGAAGTCCAGGAAGGCCTCGTGCCCGAGCTTGACGTAGCCTTCCTGATAGACCCCGGCGGCATAGCGCAGGAACTCGTCGTATCCGGCCATGTCCTTGGGGGCGACGCGGTCGATCTCGCGCCGCAGGGCCAGTTCGTCGTTCGAGTAGTCGAAGGTGACGCCGTCCGTCCAGTTGAGGCGGTAGAACGGCATGACCGGCATCAGGTCCACGTCGTCGGCGATATCCTGCGAGGACAGCGTCCAGAGTTCGCGCAGGGCATCGGGATCGGTGATGACGGTAGGCCCGGCATCGAAAGTGAAGCCGTCCCGCTCCCAGGCGTAGGCGCGGCCGCCCACTTTGTCGCGCGCCTCGACCAGCGTGGTTTCGATCCCGGCGCTCTGCAGGCGGATGGCGAGGGCGAGGCCGCCGAAGCCCGCCCCGATGACGCAGGCCTTCTTCATCGCAGGTCACCCGCGCGGCCAAGCTGTGCGAGCGGATAGCCGCGTCCCGCCAGGCTGGCCATTGCCGCGCCTACCGGCACCGGCGGTTTGCCCGCCAGCACCCGCGCCATATCGGCCAAACCCGGACGGCCAGCGTAAAAGCGTTCGATGAGCCCTTCGGGCAGCGTGTAGAAGCGCTCAAGCACCGCCCGGCGTTCCTCCGGGCGAGCGGCCCCGAACAGCATGCGCGTCAACATCCGGTAGAAGCGCCCCCCGCGCCAGTGATTTGCGGCCCATGAATGACTCCTCCTTCCTAGGCTGACGCCGGAGAGGTTGTCGAGAGTGGTCAGGTGCATGGCAAATCTTACAGCATCGGGAAAGGAATAGGATGTCATCGGATTGACGAGCGCGGCCCGCGTTCCGGCACGGGCAACGCCGGGGTCGGGCGCGGAGTTCCAGAATTTCTCGAAATCGCCGCCCGCGATCACCGGCAGCACGCCGGTTTCCTCATAAGTGACGGAATCGATGTGCCAACCCATGGCATCGGCGTAATCCCCCACCCGTTTGCGCAGCACCGGCAGGTCGAGGCGGGGATCGTCCGAATAATACGTGTCCTCGACGAAGACCTCGCGCGGGGAAAAGGGCAGGCAATAGACGAAGCGGTAGCCGTCCAGCTGATCCACGCGTGCGTCCATCACCACCGGCCGCTCCAGCCCGTGGGGAACCGAAAGGCGCAGCATCCGCCCCAGGAACTTCTGCCAGCCGCCGGTCATATGCGGCAACCCGCGTATGCCGCGCGCGTCGATCACCGCCCCGGCGGCAATGGTCCTGCCATCGGCCAGCGCGACCCTGTCCGGGCTCGCCTCGGCGACTTGCGCGCCGGTCAGCAGGGCATTTGCGCCCAGTGACGCGCGGACCAGGGCATCGAGCTGCTCGCTCGTCACGCTGGCATAAGGCGTGGAGAGCAGGCGCGAATGGCCCGGGAAATGGACTTCGTACCCGCTCCATCGCCGCGCGATCAGCGGCTCCACCAGATCGCGGTGCGCGGGCGCGACGTCGGTTTCGAAGAAGGACCAGACATGGTCGCCGCCCAGCCGGTCCTCCTGCTCGACAAGCAGGATCCGCAGGTCCGGCCGATACCGGTTCATGGCGAGCGCGATCAGCGATCCGGCAAGGCCGCCGCCCAAAATTGCCAGATCTGAGGAAAAATTGGCCATTGAATACCGTTTAAGAGCAGGTTGTGCCTGCCGCAACTTGGCAGGGCGGGGGCTTTGCTGCATTGTCATGACAATGACCGAGGAATTGACCGTCTGCGGCGCTTCTATCGAAGACGCGGCAGGCATTACCGAGATCTATGCACATTACGTGCTCGAAAGTACCGCAACTTTCGAGACGGACCCGCCCGACCTTGCCGAAAGCGCGCGCCGGATCCGCGATATCGCCGATAGCGGCTATCCCTTCCTGGTTGTGCGCGAGGTTGACGAAGCGGGCGGTGAGGGCCGGGTCCTCGGCTTCGGTTACGCCCATCGCTACGGGCCGCGCGTCGGTTATCGCTACAGCGTGGAAACCACGATCTTCGTGGCACCGGACTGCATCGGCCGCGGCATCGGCGGGCGGCTGTTGGCCAGCCTGCTGGACGAATGCGAAGCGCGAGGGTTCCGGCAGGCTTTCGCCGTCATCGCCGAAAGCGAACCGGCCTCCGTGGTGCTTCACGCCCGCGCCGGTTTCCGGCCGGTAGGTACGCTGGACCGGGCGGGCTGGAAGCACGGCAAGTGGCTCGACGTCTTCATCATGCAGCGCCAGCTTGGAGAGGGCGACCAGACCCTGCCGGAAATGCAATCCTGAGCGGGAGGCCTGTTCAATCCCCAAGGACCTGCCGGATTCGTTCCTGCAGCGCGGGCAGGACCTCCTCTTCGAACCAGGGATTGCGGCCCATCCACAGGCGGCTGCGCCAGGCCGGGTGGGGCAGGGGGAACAGGCCCTCCGGCGCATCCTGCCATCGGCGCACCGCCTCGGTAAGGTTGGGTGCGAAGCCGCGCGGGAGATAGCGCTTCTGGGCATATTGGCCGACCAGCAGGGTCAGGCGGACGCGGGGCAAAGCCCTGCGCAAGGCATCGTGCCAGCGCGGCGCGCACTCCGGCCGAGGGGGCAGGTCGCCGCCCTTGCCCTTGCCGGGGTAGCAGAAACCCGTGGGCATGTCCGCAACCCGCGACGGATCGTAGAAAGTGCCCACGTCGATCCCGGTCCAGTCACGCAGACGGTTGCCGCTGTCGTCGTCGAAGGCCTTGCCGCTGGCGTGGACCTTGCTGCCGGGCGCCTGCCCGATGATCAGCAGCCGCGCTTCCGTGCCCGCCTGAACCACCGGACGCACGCCATGTTCGAGATCGGGCGCGCAGATCCGGCAGGCGCGGACGGCTTCGAGCAGGCCGGGAAGATCGCTGGGGAGGGACATCTCTGCTATCGCAGATGGCGCGGCTCCGGCCGGTCTGCAACCGTCTGCCGGATGCGGGAATCATGATGTCATATTCTCAACCGATAAGGTTGATAATCTGGCCCTGCCATCGCTAGATGGAAAATTCCTTTAGGTTACGGAGCTTGCCATTTGAATACCCGGAATGGAAACGGCGCGCTTCCTGTCGCCATCGTCGGTGCGGGGTTCAGCGGAACCCTGCTGGCGATCAACCTCCTGCGCAACGGCGTGCGCGTCGTCCTGATCGAGCGCAAGGATGCCCAGCTTGCCAAGGGCCTGGCCTTCGGGACCCGCTGGCCGGAGCATCTGCTGAACGTCCGCGCCGCCAACATGAGCGCTTTCCCGGACGATCAGGCCAATTTCCTGCGCTGGATCGGCCATAGCGGCGACGAGCAGGCCAATCGCTTCGTGCCGCGCCTGTCCTACGGCCTCTACTTGCGCGAACTCCTGATCCGCGCGCTGGCGGAAGCCGGGCAGAACGCGCTGATCGTCAATGCCGAGGCCTGCTCCACCCGTTTCGAGGATGGCCGCGTCGTCGTGGAAATGGCGGACGGCGACGAGATCGAGGCCCGCGCGCTGGTGCTGGCGCTCGGCAACTTCCCGCCTTCGCCGCATCGGGTGCTCTCCGCCATCCCGGAGGACCGCCGGTTCACCGATCCCTGGCAGCCGGGCACGCTGGAGCGGATCGAAGAGATCGACCATGTCCTGCTGGTCGGCACCGGCCTGACCGCGGCCGACATGGTGCTCTCGCTCGACAAGGCGGGCTTCAGGGGCCGGATCACCGCGCTTTCGCGGCGGGGCCTGAAGCCGCATGCCCATGCCGAGAGTGGCCCTGCGGTGGACTACGTCCCCGCCCCGGAAGAGCGCGGCTCGCACCTCGTGCGCCGGGTGCGCAATCGCGCTGCGGAGATCGGCTGGCGCGCCGCCGTGGACGAGCTTCGCCCCCATACCCAGAACCTCTGGCGGCGGCATGACGAGGCGGGACAGCGGCGGTTCCTGCGCCATGCACGCCCCTATTGGGACGTCCACCGGCACCGCCTGGCGCCCGACGTGGCCAGGCGCCTGGCCGAGATCGAGGCGGAAGGGCGGCTGGAATTCGTCGCGGGCAAGCTGGTCAGTGCCGAACCGACCGAAACCGGCGTCGCGGTGGCCTGGCGCCCGCGCGGCAAGGACGATCTCGTAAGGCAGGAAGTCTCCCGCACCATCAATTGCACCGGCCCGGAAGGCGACCTGATGCGCAGCGGCGCGCCGCTGGTGAAGGATTTGCTGGCACAGGGCAAAGTGCGTTCGGACGCGCATCGGCTGGGGCTCGATGTCGATCATCTCGGCCGGGTGCGCGATGCGGAAGGCGCGCCGCAGGATACTCTGTTTGCAGTAGGGCCGGTCACCAAGGGCGAGGCCTGGGAGATCGTCGCGGTGCCGGATATCCGACGGCAGGTGTGGAACCTTGCGCGCTATCTGGCGGATGCGCATTGGGTTGGGGGTGAGGGGCTTTAAGGAAGAGAAGACCCGGGGGATGATCCCCCGGACCCTCGGAATGTCTACCTTGCGCGCGACCTAGCCGTTGTGCGCTCCCTGCGGCGCAGCCATTAAGTCTCCCGACGTTGCCATGAGCGCTCTACGGAGCCGGTCCGCGTGAACTAGACGGTAATGGGGGTGCAGGGGGTGTTGACCCCCTGCTTTTCCCTTTTCCTCAGAAGTCCTTGCGCAACATGATCCCCGCATAGCGCTTGTCGTCACGCGGCACGTAGCGGACGATCCCGGCGAGCGTGCCGTTGGCCAGGAAGTTGGAGTAGCTCTGGTTCGTGATGTTCTTCACGAAGCCGCGCAGCTGCCAGTCGCCGGTCGTGCCGATCAAGGCGACGCTGGCGTTCCAGATATAGTAGCCCGGCTGGATCGTGCCCGGCGTCTGGGCCAGCTGGTACTGGGTGCGGCTCTTGAGCGTGATGTCCGACTGCACTTCGAGGTCGAGCGAATCCGACAGCGCGAAGCGGTAGGCGGCGTTGCTGTAGAGCTTCCACTTCGGCGCGAAGGGCAGGACCTGCCCGTTGATGTCGCAGCTGGCCGGAGCGCCGGGGGGGCAGATGAAGTTCAGCACCTTCGCGTCGGTATAGGCCACCGAGGTATCGAGCGAGAGGCCCCGGATCGGGCGCAGGCCAAAGTCCAGTTCCACGCCCTTGGTCTGCACGGTGCCGGCGTTGATCAGGCGGGTGACCTGCGCGCCGCCGACCACGTCGTTGTAGTTGGCCTGGTAGTTGTGGAACTTGGTCGAGTAGACCGCCAGCGCGTAAGTGATCTGGTTGCCCAGCGCCGAACCCTTCACGCCGCCTTCGAACGAGTCCGAGGTTTCCGGCTTCAGCGCGATCTCGTCCAGCGGCGTCGTGGCATTCAGCGAACGCATGTTGAAATAGGCGTTGTAGGCCGGGCCCTTGTAGCCGCGCGAATAGGTGAAATAGGCCTGGTTGTTCGCTGCGAAATCGAGCTGGAGGCCGCCGCGATAGGAATCGCCGCGCGTCGAGGTGGAGCCGGCCGAATTGTGGTAGGCGCGGATGCCGGCTACGTCGAGCGCGGGCGCGCCCGAGTTCGTGGGGTCGTTGCTCGACGTGCGGACGTGGTAGTAGCTGAGATCGTCCCAGGTCGAACGGTAGCCCGCAATGGCGCGCAGCCAGGGGGTGAAGTTGATGTTGGCTTCACCGAACAGCGCGTAGTTGTCGCTCTTCACGCCGTAGTTCGCCACGCCCGTCACCACGTTTTCCGCGCCTGAGATCAGGCGCGTGAGCGAGCGGGTGTAGACCTCGTCGGTCTTGGCGTGGAGGTAATAGGCACCGACCACGTAGTCGATCAGCTTGCCCTTGGGTGAAGTCAGGCGGAGTTCCTGTGAGAACTGGCTGTTGTCGACCGTGCCGCGATCGTCGCCTTCCGGGAAGGTGGCGGAAAGCTGCGACAGGGCGTCGTAGTCCTGGTGCTGGCGGTTCTTCCACTCACGATAGGCGGTGATCGAAGTGACCGTATAGTCGCCCAGGCCCCACTCGGCGGTCAGCGAGCCGCCGTAGTTCCTGTCGCGCACGTCGGTGTCGAAGTCGGTGCTGACCTTGCGGTTTTCCGGGCCGGCGGCGATGCCCTGCCCTGCCAGGAACGCGGCGAGCGCCGGGGACGCGGTGATGGCGCCGGTCGGATACTGGATCTGGTTGGTGTTCGCGTAGACGCCGCTCGGCGTGGTGTCGTGCGAATAGAGGTAGTCGCCCGCGAGGGTGAGCTTGAGGTTGTCGGTCGGCGTCGCCTCGATCTTGGCGCGGGCGCCGTAGCGCTCGTAGCCGTTCACCTGGTTGCCGGTGGCGACATTGTGGACGTTGCCGTCGTAATTGGCATAAAGGCCGTCGATCCGGGCGGCGACGTTGGGCGCGATGCCGCCGGTGACGCCCGCCTTGATGCGGTATTCCTCATCCGTGGTGGCGGTGCCTTCGGCATAGGCATGGAATTCCTGCGAAGGCGCGGCGGTGACCACGCTGATGACGCCTGCCGAGGCGTTTTTGCCGAACAGGGTGCCCTGCGGACCGCGCAGCACTTCGATGCGGGAGACTTCGCCCACGTCCAGCGTGGCCTGGCCCGGGCGGGTCAGGACGACGCCGTCGAGCACGGTCGAGACCGAGGATTCGACGCCGGGCGAGGTGCTGATCGTGCCGACGCCGCGAATGAAGACGGTGCGGTCCTTGTTGGAGGCGCCGTTGCGGAAATCGACCGAAGGCACCGTGGCGCTGAGGTCCTGAAGGTTGTGGATGGCGCGGTCGTTCAGCGATTCGCCGCTGACTGCGGTGATGGCGATCGGCACCTGCTGGAGCGACTCGTCGCGGTAGCGCGCGGTCACGACGATCTCGCCCGAACCGGAGTCCGGGGCTTCGTCGGCATAAGCGGTTACCGGGAAAATGACCGCGGAAGCCAGCAGCAGGGTGCGGGCGGCGCGGAGCGGGGTCATGGTCATTAAGGTCTCCCTGAATCGCGCCGGACAATACTCAACCGTTTAAGTTGAGAAAGATAGTTTTCCTTTAGTCGCCCTATGCGCGGGATGAATCGGCGTCTTCTGCCGGGACGATTTTGGGCATGGTAAGCTGGATCCAGCCGAGTGCCAGCAGGTAGGAAACCGCCGCGAAGGCGAACAGCGGGCCATAGCCGAGCCCCGCCGCGAGCACGAGACCGGCGATCTTGCTGATCGCCGTGCCGCCCAGATTGCCGCAGAACGCGCCGAAGCCGGTCACGCGGCCCACCTTGTGGCGCGGCGTCACGTCGGCGATCAGGCCGAACAGGTTGGTTGAGAAACCCTGATGCCCCGCGAGTGTCAGCGCCATCAGGGCGACGGCGGGCCAGTAACCCTCGACATGGAGCGCCAGCGGTACCGGCACCACGCAGAGCGCGGAGATCAGCATCAGCGTCTTGCGCGTGCGATTGGCGCTCCACCCGCTCGACAGCAGGCGGTTGGCGGCGAAACCGGAGATCAGTGAACCTGCCGCCGAACCGCAATAGGCCAGCGCCAGCGGCGGGCCGAGCTCGGTGCCGGAAAGGCCGAACTGCCGGTTGAAGTAGTCCGGCATCCAGAACAGCATGAGCCACCAGGTCGCGTCCGACAGGACCTTGGCCAGCGCGATCGTCCAGGTGCGGCCTTCCTTGAGGAACAGTTTGTCGCCGGAAATGAGGTTGCCCGAACCCGCAGGCTGGCGGTCGCCGAAGTCCACCCCGCGCGAGGCGGCGAGCCAGGCCATGACCCAAACAAGCCCGACCGCGCCTGCCAGCACGAAAGCCGCGCGCCAGCCCCAGACCGCCGCCACCAGCGGGATCCCCAGCGGGGCCAGGATCGCGCCCAGGCTGTTCATCGCGTTCGAAAGCCCGAAGCCCAGCGAGCGCAAGTTCGGCGGAAAGATCGTCGCGATGGTCTTCACGCCCGCCGGCGTGCCCATCGATTCCGTGGCGCCCAAGCCGATGCGGCAGAGCACGAACTGGCTGAATGTATGCGCCCAGCCATGCGTCATCGCCGCCAGCGACCATGCCGCCACGCCCGCCGCGTTGGCCCACTTCGCGCCCAGCCGATCAACGATCCAGCCCGCCGCAAGGAAGCCGAAGGCGGCGCCCGCCTGGAACCAGGCGGCCAGGGTGCCGTAGTCGTCGTCGCTCCAGCCGAGATCGGCGGCGATCGTCGGCTTCAGCACCGAGATGATCTGGCGATCGACGAGATTGAGCACGCCCGCCGTCAGGGCGAGAGCGAAAAGCAGCCAGCGGCGGCGCGGGGAAAGGGTCATGCGCGGCGCGACCGGGTCTGGGAGAATTTCTGCATCGCGGATCGTCTAGCGACGGCGGGGGGCAGGGGCGAACAAGAAATTCTAGGGAGAAAAGTCCTGGGGGATGATCCCCCAGACCCTCGGAATGTCGACCTTAGGCGCTACTTATCGGTTCCGCGCTCCTTGCGGCGCAGCCATTACGTCTCCCGACGCCGCTATGGGCGCACGACGCGGTTGGCCCGCCTGACCTAGACGGTAATGGGGGTGCAGGGGGTGTTGACCCCCTGCTTTCTCCTTGTCCTTAAAAAGCCAGCGGCCCGTGATCGATCCGCGGCAGCACATGCCGCGCGAACAGGTCGGCCTCGGCGGCGTGCGGGTAGCCGGAGAGGATGAAGGCATCGATCCTGGCCTCACGATAAGCCTGAAGCTTCGCCAGCACCTGATCCGGGTCGCCGACGATCGCCGCGCCGCAGCCCGAGCGGGCGCGGCCGATGCCGGTCCAGAGGTTGTCTTCGGCATAGCCGTCGTCGCTGGCGGTTTCGCGCAGCGCGGCCTGTGCTTGCACGCCGACCGACTGCGAATCCAGCGAACGCGCGCGGATCGCCGCGCCTTCTGCCGCGTCGAGGCGCGAGAGCAGGCGGTCGGCGGCGAGGCGCGCATCGGCTTCGGTCTCGCGCACGATCACGTGGACGCGGTAGCCGAAGCGCAAGGAGCGCCCGTATTTGGCGGCGCGGGCGCGCATGTCGGCGATGGTTTCCTTCACCGCTTCCATGCGGTCGGGCCACATGAGGTAGACGTCGCAGCCCTTGGCGGCCACTTCGCGGGCGGGCTCGGAGAGGCCGCCGAAATAGAGCGGCGGGCATTTCGAGCCCGGCGCGATCATGCGCGGGGCGTCGAGCTTGAGGTTCCAGAAGCGGCCCTGATGGTCGAGCGACTGGCCCGAGAGAAGGGTGCGCAGGATCTCGATGGCCTCGGTCGTGCGCTCGTAGCGGGCGCCGCCGTCGAGGGTTTCGCCGGGCATCTCGCTGGAGATGATGTTTATGTTCAGCCTACCACCGAGGATCTGATCGATGGTGGCGATCTGGCGGGCGAGCTGGGCGGGCCACATCTCGCCGATGCGCACGGCCATCAGCAGCTTGATGCGGCGGACCTGCGTGGCGATGGCGGCGGCGAAGGCGGTAGTGTCGATGCCGAGCGCATAGCCCGAGGGTAGCAGCACGTTGTCGAAGCCGCCTTCCTCAGCCGTCGTCACGATGTTGCGGCAATGCTCCCAGCTGGAGCGCAGCATCGGGTCCGGCTGGCCGAGGAACTCGTAGTCATCGTCGCAGAGCGCCGAAAACCAGCTGATCTCGCAAGGATCGCGTGTCACGGCAGGCGTGCTCCCATCGAGGCTTCGAGCACGGCATACCATTCCGAAGCCGTCCATTCGACCTTCAGGGCATCGCGCGAGGCGAGAATGCGCTCGGGGGTTTGCGAGCCGACGATGGGAATGGCGCGCGAGGGATGGGCCATGATCCACGACAGCGCCGCAGCGGCGGCATCGGTGCCATAGCGCGCGCCCTGTGCAGCTACCAGCTTCGCTACCGGGTCTTCCGAGCCCGCAGCCAGTCGTCCGCCGCCCAGCGGCGACCATGCTAGCACCGCCACGTCGCGGGCCATCGCCTGGTCCAGCGTGCCGTCATAGAGCGGCGCATAGCGCGCGGCCGAGAATTCCGGCTGGGTGGAGACGATGGGGAAGGGCAGGTAGGCCTGGAGCGCTTCGAATTCGGCGGGGCTGTAGTTGGAGACGCCGATCGCCTTGACCTTGCCGCTCTCGACCATGGCGGCGAGGGTTTCGGCCACGTCGCGCGGGTGGGCCAGGAAGTCGCGGCGGTGGATCTGGTAGAGTTCAACCGAGGGCAGGCCAAGGCGTTCGAGCGAGGCTGCGAGCGCCTTGTTCAGGTAGTCCGGGCTGGAGTCGTAGGGAATGCCCAGCACGATGCCGCCCTTGGTGGCGATGGTCATGCGGTCGCGCAGGTCCGGGCGGGCAGCGAGCGCCTTGCCCAGCAGCACTTCCGCACCGCCGAAGCCGAGCGCGGCGTCGCAGCCGTAGATGTCGGCGGTGTCGAACAGGGTGATCCCCGCTTCAAGCGCCGCTTCGATGCGGGCGACGATGGCGCCGATATCGTCGTTGCCGTCGGGTCGGGCGAGCCGCCACATGCCCCAGGCAATCGGAAAAACGGAAATTCCGCTCTTGCCGAGCGGGACGGGTTGGGCCGATAGGCGCAGCGTCGTTGGGGAGGTCATGGACCGCCACATGACACATGGAGTCGTGAAATGGTAGAGACGCTGCGTTACGGAATTGTCGGCACCGGGATGATGGGTGTCGAGCACATCCACAACCTCAAGATCCTCGAAGGCGCCGAAGTGGTCGCCATCGCCGATCCCGAGCCGACCTCGCTCGGCTGGGCCAAGGACGCCCTGGGCGAAAAGGCCGAGGGCGTGGCCGAATATGCCGACAGCGCCAGCATGATCGCCAATGCCGGGCTCGATGCCGTGGTGGTCGTCTCACCGAATTTCACGCACCGCGACGTGCTGGAGCCGCTGCTGGACAGCGACGTGGCGATCCTCTGCGAAAAGCCGCTCTGCACGACGATGGAGGATGCCCGCTGGGTCGTCGAGCGCGCGGAGGCCTGCAAGGCCCCGTTCTGGACCGGCATGGAATACCGCTTCATGCCGCCAGCCAAGGCCTTCATCGACGAGATCCACGGCGGCAAGGTCGGCCGCCTGCACATGCTCTCGATCCGCGAGCACCGCTTCCCGTTCCTGGTGAAAGTGCGCGACTGGAACCGTTTCTCGGTCAATACCGGCGGCACCATGGTGGAGAAGTGCTGTCACTTCTTCGACCTCATGCGCCTGATCACCCGCTCGGAGCCGGTGCGGGTCTATTGCTCGGGCGCGATGGACGTGAACCATCTGGATGAGCGATATGACGGCCGCCAGCCCGACATCATCGACAACAGCTTCACCACCGTCGATTTCGCGGACGGCAGCCGCGCGCTGTTGGACCTCTGCATGTTCGCGGAAGGGGCCGAGCACCAGGAAGAGATGAGCGCGACCGGCGACAAGGGCCGCCTCGACGTGCTGATCCCACCGGGCGATCTCGTCTGGTCGCCGCGTGTGGGCTGGCCGGGGCCGAAGTCGGTGGAGCGCTGGCATGTGGCGGTGGACGAAGCGGCGATGGACGCCGGATCGCACCACGGCGCGACGTTCTATCAGCATGAGGCCTTTGCCCGCGCCGTTCGCGGCGAGGGCGAGGTTCAGGTGACGGCGCGCGACGGACTGATGGCAGTGGCCATCGGCGCTGCGGCGGAACTGAGCGCGCGCGAGAAGCGCGTGGTGGAAATGGCCGAGCTGCTGGGCTGAAGGCCTGAAACCTTGGATTGATGTCGCCCCGGTTCCGTTCGGGGCGACAAGGCTCGGGCGGGTTCAGGCACCGGCAACCCGCACCTTCATCAGGGACGACGAATAAGGCGCGACCAGCTCTGCCGCGCGCTTCCAGTCGCCGCGCAGCCAGATATCCTGGGTTTCGGGGGGAAGGATCACCGGCATCGTGTCGCGCCCCTCGCTGCGCAGGGCGGCGTTGGCCTCGCAAGTGAGCAGGGCGAAGCTGGGCACTTCGCTGTCCTTCCACACCCCCGCCATCGCAAAGATCGGCTGGTCGGCGGCGCCGAACCAGCACTGGCGGCGCTTGCCGTCGCGCGGATCGACCTTGCCCCATTCCATGAAGGCACTGGCGGGCACGAGGCAGCGGAACTCGCTGTTGCGCAAGTTGCCGATCCAGAACGGGCTTTCCAGATTGCGCACGGTGAGGATGCCGTGGCGCCTTTCATCCCAGCCCTGCGGCGGCGGTGGTACGCCCCAGAGGCGCGGGATCATCCGGCGCGGCAGGCGTTTTTCCGGGCGCGGACCCGCCACGAACTCGCGCCCCATGGTGATGACGGGCGCAAAGCCGCCCGCCGAAACCGGGCCGCCGGGCCAGGGGTCGTCTCCCGCCTCGGCACCGAACGTGCGGGCGACTTCGCGGGCGGCTGCGTCGAGGCGATAGATCATCGGCATGTCTGTTGGAGGACCTAGACGGCTGGGAAAGCCGCGTCTATCGTCCCGCCATCCCCGGGGAGCCTGTGCCCAAGGTTTTCGCTATTGCGAAAGCCGAAAGGAAACAAATGGCTGAGAGGGGCAGGTCACGCTGCCCGACCCGTTGAACCTGAACCCGTTAACACGGGCGGAGGGAAGGGCGGGCCACAGGACTATTCTTGTCGCGACCTTTCTTTCGTCCATAAGTCGAAGGAAAATCGCTTATGGCCGACATCAACTCCAAGCTGGAGATCGGCGTTACCACCGGACCCATTCGCGGGTCGAAGAAGATTCATGTCGGGCCGCTTGGCGTTGCCATGCGGGAAATTCACCTTGAGCCCGGTTCGGGCGAGGCGCCGGTTCGTGTCTACGACACTTCCGGTCCCTACACCGATCCGAACGTCACCATCGATATTGCCGCCGGTCTTGCCGCCAAGCGCCGGACATGGATTCTCGCCCGCGGCGACGTGGAGGAATACGACGCCCGCGCGGTGAAGCCGGAGGACAACGGCCAGCTCGGCCCGGACCGCTCGGGCGGAGTCCCGGCGTTCCCCAACGTGGTGAAGCGCCCGCTGCGTGCGAAGCCGGGCATGAACGTCAGCCAGATGCACTACGCCCGGCGCGGCATCATCACGCCGGAGATGGAATACGTCGCCGAGCGTGAGAACCTTGGCCGCGCAATGCTGAAGGAATATGCGCGCGACGGGCAGGACTGGGGTGCGGCGATCCCGGACTACGTCACCCCCGAATTCGTGCGCGAGGAAGTGGCGCGCGGCCGGGCGATCATCCCCTCCAACATCAACCACCCCGAAAGCGAGCCGATGGCGATCGGCCGCAACTTCCTGGTGAAGATCAACGCCAATATCGGCAACTCCGCCGTCGCCTCGGACGTGGCGAGCGAGGTCGACAAGATGGTCTGGTCGATCCGCTGGGGCGCGGACACGGTGATGGACCTCTCCACCGGCCGCAACATCCACGACACCCGCGAATGGATCATCCGCAACTCCCCCGTACCGATCGGCACCGTGCCGATCTATCAGGCGCTGGAAAAGGTCGGCGGGATTGCCGAGGACCTGACTTGGGAAGTCTTCCGCGACACGCTGATCGAACAGGCCGAGCAGGGCGTGGACTACTTCACCATCCACGCCGGCGTGCGCCTGCCGTTCGTGCCGCTCGCCGCCAAGCGCGTGACCGGCATCGTCAGCCGGGGCGGCTCGATCATGGCCAAGTGGTGTCTTGCCCATCACCGCGAATCGTTCCTCTACGAACGCTTCGACGAGATCACCGAGATCATGAAGGCCTACGACGTCGCCTATTCGCTGGGCGACGGCCTTCGCCCCGGCTCGATTGCGGACGCCAATGACGAGGCGCAGTTCGCCGAACTCTACACCCTTGGCGAACTGACCAAGCGCGCCTGGGCGCAGGACGTGCAGGTGATGATCGAGGGGCCGGGCCATGTGCCGATGCACAAGGTGAAGGAGAACATGGACAAGCAGCTTGAGGCTTGCGGCGAGGCGCCGTTCTACACCCTCGGGCCGCTCGTGACCGACATCGCGCCGGGCTACGACCACATTACCAGCGGCATCGGCGCGGCCATGATCGGCTGGTACGGCACGGCGATGCTCTGCTACGTCACGCCCAAGGAGCATCTCGGCCTGCCGGACCGCGACGATGTGAAAGTCGGCGTCGTCACCTACAAGCTGGCCGCCCATGCCGCCGATCTGGCAAAGGGCCACCCCGCCGCCAAAGTCCGCGACGATGCGCTGTCTCGCGCCCGTTTTGAATTCCGCTGGCGCGACCAGTTCAACCTCAGCCTCGATCCCGACACCGCCGAGCAGTACCACGACCAGACGCTTCCGGCCGAGGGCGCCAAGTCCGCGCATTTCTGCTCGATGTGCGGGCCGAAGTTCTGTTCGATGAAGATTTCGCAGGAAGTGCGGGACTTCGCGGCGAAGCAGAACCAGCCCTCGACCGGCTTCATCGCCGCAGAGGAGGGCGGCAAGCTGGCCATCCTTGAGGCCGAGGCGGGCATGGCCGAGATGAGCAAGGTGTTCCGGGAAACCGGCAGCGAACTCTACATGGGCTCGGGCGGGCGCGAGCACGATTGAGAAACGTCGTCGTCCCGGACTTGATCCGGGACCGCTGGCCATGAACGGCCTACATTGCGGCAAGGCGCTTATCCGCGCCGAACCGCCTCAAGAACTGCCAGCGGTCCCGGGTCGAGCCCGGGACGACGACTTTCTCTTTCGGCAGGAAATCCTCTTCGCGAGAATCGATTGCGCTGGTATTCAGGCTCTCCCTCTGGAGAACCTGAATGTCCCGCAATGCCAATGGCGACTGGATGAAGCTTGCCCATGACAGCTACTGGCTCTGGGCCGAATCCATGATGGTCATGGGCATGCGCACCACGGACATGATGACCGGCAGGGGCAGCAACCGCGAAAACGTGCTCATGGTCACCGAGAAGCTTCAGGCCAATGCCGAACTGGCGATCAAGCTGGCCACCGGGGGACTGACTTCTCCCGAACAGACCGCGCACAAGGCGGTGCGGCACTACCGCAAGCGGGTGACCGCCAATCGCCGCCGCCTTTCGCGAAAGAAGACCCGGTGAGCGGGAAAGCGCCCGGGGAGATCCACGTCGGCATCGGCGGCTGGAGCTACGATCCCTGGCGCGAGACTTTCTATCCCAAGGGCGTCTCCAAGGCGCGCGAACTGGAATATGTCGGCCAGCACCTGACCGGCACAGAGATCAACGCCACGTTCTATGGCCGCCAGAAGCCGGCCAGTTTCGCCAAATGGCGGGACATGGTGCCGGACGGTTTCAAGTTCGCGCTCAAGGGCTCGCGCTATTGCACCAACCGTAAAAATCTAGCCGAAGCGGGCGAGAGCGTTACCAACTTCGTCGAGCAGGGGATCGTCGAGCTTGGCGACAGGTTGGGACCGATCAACTGGCAACTGGCCGCCACCAAGAAATTCGATCCCGACGAGATCGCGCAGTTCCTGGCCCTGCTGCCGGAACGGCAGGACGGCCTGCCGCTGCGCCACGCCATCGAGCCCCGGCACGAGAGTTTTCGCGACCCGGCCTTCGTCGATCTCGTCCGCAAGGCAGGGGTTGCCGTGGTCCTGGCCGACAGCCCCAAGTATCCTGCGTTCGAAGAAGCGGCAGAGGCGGGGTCTTTCGTCGTAAGCGCGCATTTCGTAGCACGCCGTTTCCGGATGCGGTGCGGCCATCATAGTTGACG